>JBHHXL010000170.1:0-9744 GCA_046757065.1 Anaerolineae bacterium | reverse complement strand
AATCCACCTGTATCATACCACATTGTAGGCAAAACTGTTAGTTTGCGCCGTGTCCCTTCGTCTGCCCCTTGAAAACAGACCGGTTTAGGAGTCCGGAATGAATTCCGGACCCCTATTCTCACCGTTGGTGGTGAGCCGTCAGGCTTATGATAGCTCCTGTTGTTGCAGCCAGGCATACATCAATATCCCCCCGGCCACGGCCACGTTCAGGCTTTCGGCCCGGCCCACGATGGGCAGCCGCGCCCGGCGCTCGATGTGAGGGCGCAGGTCGGCGCTCAAGCCGCGCGCCTCGTTGCCCAGCAGCAGGGCCACCGGGCCGCGCAGAACGTCGCTTTGCCACGGAATCTCGCCCTGCCGGGCATCGGCCCCGACGACCGCCAGGCCGGCCCGCCGCAGGCGCTCGAACAGCGCCGCCGGCTCTGTGACCCGGACCGGCGGCAGGCCAAAGAGGGACCCCATCGTGCCCCGCACCGTTTTGGGATCGAAGGGGTCGGCGCAGGGCTCCAGTAAGACGACCCCGCGCGCGCCGGCGGCGTCGGCGGTGCGAATGAGCGCCCCCAGGTTGCCGGGGTCTTGCAGACGGTCCAGGATCAGCACCAGGGACGGGGAGGGTTCCGCTGACAGCTCGAGGGCGTCCAGGGGCGTTTCGAACAGGGGGAAGGTGACGACCAGGCCCTGGGGGGCGTCGCGTTCGGCCAGGCCGCGCATCACGGGTGGGCTGACGGGCAGGAGTTCTGCGCCGCCTTCGGCCAGGTGAGCCAGCAAGGCCGGGGCGGCTTCGCCCTGAAATTGTTCCCGGCAATAAAACGCCTCCAGGGGTTTGTGACCGGCTTCCAGGGCCATTCCGATGAGCTGTAAGCCTTCCACCAAAAAACGTCCCTGCCGCTGCCGGTGTTTGCGTTGGGATAGCTTACGAGCATTGACCACGCGCGGGTTTCTGCCGGATGTGATCACAGTTGCAGCGTTTGTAACCGTTGCAGCGCCTCCTGTAGCTGATCGGTGCTGACGCTGAGGCTCAGGCGCATCCAGCCCTCGCCCTGGCGGCCGTAGTAGACGCCGGGGGCGATGGAAACGTGAATCCTGTCCAGCACATAATGGTGAAATTCTTCCGAGCTGTATCCCTCCGGGGCCGGAAACCAGATGTAGAGGGATGCTTTGGGGGGCGATACGTCGATGCCCATCGCCCTCAGAGCGGCCACCACCAGATCGCGGCGGGCCTGGTAGGTCCGGTTCCGCTCGGCCAGCCAGGCCTGGTCGCCGTTCAGAGCGGCGGCGGCCATCTCCTGGATCGGCAGGGCGATGCCGGTATCGACCTGGGTCTTGACCTGGGCCAGGGCGGCCACGGCGGGGGCGTTGCCCACGGCCATCCCCACCCGCCAGCCGGCCAGGTTGTACGTTTTCGACAGGGAATTGAACTCCAGGACCACCTCTTTTGCGCCCGGCACCTGGAGCAGGCTGGGGGCCACGTAACCGTCGTAGGTCACGTCGCAGTAGGGGGCGTCGTGGCAGAGCAGGAGGTCGTAGCGGCGGCAAAAGGCAACCGCTTCCTCGAAAAAGGTCAGGTCGGCCACCGCCCCGGTGGGGTTGTTGGGGTAGTTCAGCCACAGCAGGCGAGCGCGTTGGGCCAGGTCCGTTGGGATGGCCTCCAGGTCGGGCAGCCAGCCGCGCTCCGCTAGCAAGGGAAACGTTTCTATGCGGGCGTTGGCCAGCGGGGCGCTCATGACGTAGGAGGGGTAAGCCGGGTCGGGGGCCAGGCCGACGTCGCCGGGGTCCAGCCAGGCCAGGTTGATGTGGGCGATGCCCTCCTTGGAGCCGATCAGGGGGATGATCTCCCGGTCCGGGTCCAGGTCCACCCCAAAGCGACGCCGGTAGTAGGCGGCCATCGCCTCTCGCAAGACCGGCAGGCCGTAGTAACCGGCGTAGCCGTGCCGGGATGGGTCGTCGGCCCCGGCCTTGAGCGTTTCGACGATGAAGGGGGCCGGGGGCGCGTCGGGGTTGCCGATGTCCAGCCGGATAGGGTCGATCCCTTCGGCCTGCATAGCGCGAATGCGCCGGCCCAGGAGGGCAAATGGATAGGTTGGGATGTGGTTAAGACGTTTGGCTGCTTGCACAGTTGCGTACCTCACTCTATGTCAGATGCTTTGTCCCTGTTGCCTGCCCCGGCGATCCAGGAGATGCTGACTCCCTCACCGGGTGCAGGCTCGACCGGCAGAACGATGTGAAAGGCGCAACCCGGCAGGTTGGTTTCGTCGTAGCCGGGGCTTTCGGCCCAGATGCGCCCGCCGTGGGCCTCGATCAGGCCCCTGGCAATCGGCAGGCCCAGGCCCGGCCCTGCGCCCAGGTACTTGAACTTGCCGGTGGAGTGCAAATTGACATTTCCGGCCCGGTAGAATTTCTCGAAGATCAGCTCCTGGTCCTCCGGGGCGATGCCGATGCCGCTGTCGCGGATGGTCAGTTTGACCAACGCTTTGCCGTTGGGCGCTTCATCCAGCAACTGCCCGGAGACGACGATCCGGCCGTCATCCGGCGTAAATTTGATGGCGTTGTTGACCACGTTCGTCAGCGCCTGGTGCAGGCGGGCCTGGTCGGCGGCGATGGGCGGTAGTTCGGCCAGCCCTTCCAGCCGGAATTGGTGCCGGCGTCCGGCGGCGCTGTACCGGCTTTGCCGGACGATCAGGTCCAGCAGCCGGGCCAGCGACACTCGCTCCAGGCTGAGGCTGAGAATGTTGGCCTCGATGGCCGATACATCGAGCATTTCCTCGATGATGCGGCGCAACCGTAAGGCGGCCTGGTTGAGACCGGCCAGGATGGCTTCCTGTTGCCCGGCGGGAAACGCAGGATCGCCCAGCATTTTGATGTAACCCTGGACGGAGGTCAGAGGCGTTTTGAGTTCGTGGGCGGCGATGTGGATGAAGTCGGTTTTGGCCTTTTCCAGGTGGATCAGCTCGCGGTTGGCGCGGGCCAGCTCGACGGTACGCTCCATCACCTTGCGCTCGGCCTCGTTGTGGAGCCGGGCCAGCTCGGCGGCCTCGGCCTGGCGCGTTACGGCCAGCGCGGATAGATAGCGCTCGATGAGGCGGGCGGTGGCATAGTCAAAGATCGATCCGGCGGCCAGAATAAGGCGCAGCGCCGGTTCCGGATCGACTTCTTCCTCAATCCGCGCCCAGATGTCGCAGCGCAGGCGGTTGGGGATTGCCAGCAGGTCGGGCAGGGAGCGATCCACGGCCACGGCCTGCATCGCCGCGCTATCCAGGACCGACTCCAACAGGCCGGTGATCCCCGTCTGGGCAAGGTTGAGGACCCCTTCGAGCAAAGCGGCGTAAAAGGGATCGCCCCCCTCAGACTCCGTTTCGGTTAGCGGCGTGGCGTGGTCGCTCAGCCACCGGGCAAGGTCGTCGTTTTGCATCTTTCGCTCGGAACCATCACCCGCTAAACCTCCCCCGCCGTTGCTGCCGCCAGATCGGCCAGCGCCCGCTGGCTGTAGGCTTCGTAGCGGCGGCGCTTGTTGCGGACCGGTTGGGCCAGGGGCGGCATCAGGCCGAAATTGGCCTTCATCGGCTGGAAATCTCTGGGTTCGGCGTGGGTGACGTAATGGCACAGCGCGCCCAGCATCGTCGTGGGCGGCAGGCTCAGCGGTTCGCGGCCTTGCAGCAGGCGGGCGGCGTTGATCCCGGCCAGCAGGCCGGTGCCGGCATTGCCAACGTAGCCCTCGACGCCGGTGATCTGCCCGGCGAGGAACAGGTCATCGCGCCCGCGCCATTGCATCGTCGGGCGCAGCAGCGCCGGGGCGTTGATGAAGGTGTTGCGGTGCATCATACCGTAGCGCACAAACTCGGCTTCCTCCAGGCCGGGGATCAGGCGAAAGACGCGCTGTTGCTCGCCCCAGCGCAAATTGGTTTGAAAGCCGACCATATTGTACAGCGTACCGGCCAGGTTGTCCTGCCGCAATTGCAACACGGCGTAGGGCCGCCGGTTGGTGCGGGGATCGAGCAGGCCCACCGGCCGCATCGGCCCGAAGGCCAGCGCCTCGCGCCCCCGCCGGGCCAGGACCTCTACCGGCAGGCACATTTCAAAGAAGTTCTCTTGCAGCGCGTCCCGCTCGAAGTCCTTCAATTCGATCTGCTCGGCGCTGCACAGGGCATCCACAAAGCGGTTGTACTCCTCCTGGTTGAAGGGGCAATTGATGTAGTCACCCCCGTCCCGGTCGCCTCGCCCGTAGCGGCTGCCCCGGAAGGCGACCGCCATATTGATCGACCCGGCCTCCACAATCGGCGAGACGGCGTCGTAGAAATACAGATAGTCCTTGCCGGACAGGCGGGCGATGTCCTCGGCCAGCGCGTCGGAGGTGAGCGGGCCGCTGGCGATGATCGTCGGTCCGTCCGGGATGCGGGTCACTTCAGAGCGGTTGACGGCGATCAGAGGGTGGTTTTCGATGCGGCGGGTAACCGCTTCGGCGAAGGCCGTCCGGTCCACGGCCAGGGCGCTACCCGCCGGGACGGCAGCTTCCTCGGCGGCGGTCAGGATCAACGACCCCAGGCGGCGCAGTTCCTCTTTCAACAGGCCCGGCGCCCGGTCCACGAGGTTGCTGCCCAGCGAGTTGCTGCAGACCAGCTCGGCCAGCCGGTCGGTGACGTGGGCGGGCGTGTTCCGGGCGGGGCGCATTTCGTATAGCACCACGGAAATGCCCCGTTGGGCGGCCTGCCAGGCCGCTTCCGTGCCGGCCAGACCGCCGCCGATGATGGTCAGAGGGGATGTAGTCGTTTGCTCCATTGTTACGTGAACGCTTAACGCTGAGACGTAAGACGAAGGACGGAGGACCAAAGGCGCATCGCCGAACCGTTCCTTCGTCTTTGGTCCCTGGTCATTCGTCGCGCTCGTGGGCCTGTCACGCTTCCAGCGTGATCTCCTAATCTCCTAATCTCCTAATCTCCTCCAATTCAAACTAACCAATGATCTTGTGCGCGTGCGGCGGCGTCACGGGCGTCTCGCTCCAGGCGATGGCCGCCAGCAGCCGCCGGCGGGCCGCCGCCAGCGTTTCGGCGCTGTTGGCGTGGACGGTGAACAGGGGATCGCCCCTGTCTACCCGGTCGCCGACCTTGGCCTGGAAGACGATGCCGACGCTGTAATCGATGGGGTCGTCCTTTTGGATGCGGCCTCCACCCAGCATGACCCCAGTCTGGCCCACCTCGGCGGCGTCGATGGCGGCCAGATACCCGGCCCGAGGCGCGGGGACCGTTTCGATCAGCGGGGCCTGGGGCAGCAGGGCCGGGTCGTCCAGCACCGTCCGGTCGCCGCCCTGGGCGGTGATCCACTCCACGAATTTGGTCCAGGCCTGACCCCCGTCGAGGGCGCGGGCGGCGGTTTCCCTGGCCGAGTCCAGGTCGGCGGCTTTGCCGGCCAGTTGCAGCATCTTGCCGGAGATGGTCAGGCAATGCTCGCGGAAATCGGGCGGGCCGCCGCCGTGCAGAGTGTCGATGGCCTCCCTGATCTCCAGGGCGTTGCCGACGGCGTGGCCCAGGGGCTGGTTCATATCGGAGATGACGGCGGCCACCTGACGGCCCACGCCGCGCCCGATCTCGACCATCAGTGTTGCCAGTTCCTCCGCCTGGGCTTCGGTTCTCATAAACGCGCCGCGACCCACCTTCACATCCAAAACGATGGCGTCGGCCCCGGCGGCGATCTTCTTGCTCATGATGCTGGCGGCGATCAGGGGGGTGCTCTCGACGGTGGCCGTCACGTCGCGCAGGGCGTAGAACTTGCCGTCGGCCGGGGCCAGGTCGGCGCTTTGGCCGGAGACAACGATGCCGTGCCGGGCCAGCATCTCCAGGAACTCCTTGGGGGTCAGGCTGACCTTGAAGCCGGGGATCGACTCTAGCTTGTCAATGGTGCCGCCGGAAAAGCCCAGGCCGCGCCCGCTCATTTTGCCCACCGGCAGCCCCTGGCAGGCCACCAGAGGGGCGACGACCAACGTCGTCTTATCGCCGACGCCGCCGGTGGAATGTTTGTCTACCACGTAGGGGGCGATGGCGTGCAGGTCCAGCGTGTCGCCGCTGTGGGCCATATGCAGGGTTAAGGCCGTGGCCTCGCGGTGGGTCATGCCCCGCAGCACGACGGCCATACACCAGGCGCTGGCCTGGTAATCGGGGATGCGACCGCGGGTGTAGCCCTCGATAAAGAACTTCAGCTCTTCGTCGGTCAGCTCCCCCCCGTCTCGTTTTTTGGCGATGATGTCGACCGCTTGCATCGATGGCGTCCTCCTCCCTTGAAAATAGGAGTCCAAACCTTGGTTTGCCTGGGCAGAGCAAGCTCTGCACTCCATTTTCATTACTCGGTGTCGTCCCGCAGAGACTGTCCGACTTCCTTGAAAATACCCCTCCCCTGGCCCCTCCCCACCGGCGGGGAATCTAGAGCCGCTGGTAGAGCAGGGTTGGGTTCCTTTCCCGCTCGACCTGGGCCACGTTGGTCACCCGCAGGTAGCTGCGCTCGTAAAGGTACTCGACGTGGGCCCCGGTTTCCAGCAGGGCCAGGAGCACGTTGTATCCGGACAGGTCCGAGAACAGGCCGCGCGAAATGTCCTTGATCGTGGCCGGTTCGCGGCAGAGGTCGAGCACCTTTTCCAGCCGGTCTTCGTGAAAGCGACGGATGTCATCGACCCGCCCGTAAAAATCCTCGATCTCGGCTTCGTGGCCGCCCAGGGCCAGGCGGATGCCGGGAATCCGCCGGACTTCGGCCAGCGATTCGAGGAAATGGTCCAGGCCGGTGTGGCGGGTGATCTGCTCCGGCGATTGGAGGGGGGTGATGCGGGCCAGGACGTGATCGGCGCTGAAGAGGATGTCGTCCAGTTGCAGACATACCTGGCCGGGGCAGTGGCCGGGGGTGTGGTAAACCTGAAACAGGTCCAGCAATTTCTCATCAGGATCGATCAGGAAGTCAACCTTTGTCGAGCGGAACATATCCTTGGAGAATTTGTTCATTTCGCTTAACTGCTCGACCCGCTCCGGGCGCAAACCGGCCCGCTCCAGGAAAATTTCCAGGTTCTTGCTGGTGACGATGACCCGTTCCTCGATGTTGCGCAAGATTCTGGCGTCCAGGGCGTGGATGCCCAGGCGCAGGTTGGGGTTTCGCTCGCGGAGAAAGAGCGCGCCGCCGAAATGGTCGATGTGGCCGTGAGTCAAAATCAGCGTGTCAATGTCTTCGACGGTGACCGTTTCGTTGTACGCCTGGCGAACTTGGGCCAGCAGGCTCAACAGGTGCTCGTTGGCGTTGGCCCAGCCCGAAGCGGCGTCGATGAGGATGACCCGGTCGTCGGCCAGCACCAGGTAGCAATTCGTGTAGTGATTTGGGAAGGCTTCTACCGGCAGGCGGTAGATGGGAATGCCACTGGATGTGGTAAAGCGAGCCAGCTCAGCTTTGCGAGTCATAACCGGGTGTTCCTTCGGGCGAAAGCTTAACGTTTTTGTAGATTCAGTTTAGCACAAAGGGCAGGGATTGTCATATGTGTCTATTCGCCTTCTACGAGCAACGGGGTTAGAATGGGTAGCGGCGTTTGATGCCAGATAGGGGCAGCATTCTCGTCGAACATTTGTTTAATGTGACGCGGGAGATTGGGTATTGGATATTGGTAAATCGATTAGGGTGTGTTCAAATTCAGTTGGTAGTGAGGGCTTCAGCCCTCAAAAAAGGCACTAAAGTGCCCGCTACCAACCCATTTTGAATGCACCCATATAGAAACAAATTCAACTGCAAATGGTGAAACGAAGGGGGGAAATGTATGTCTAACCCGAAACTGATCTTTGGCGCGATCCTTGGCTTGATGTTGGTGCTGGCCCTCGTTGGCCTGGTTTCCAATGGCGCGGTGCAGGCGGTCAGTCCTCCGGCGGCCAGCATCGCTGCCCCGGCGCAGGCCATCGGCGATTTGGGGGCGGCCTCCGGCAACGTCTGGAATATGGATAGCCTGGGCGATGTGGTCTGGGCCCAGCCCAATGCTTCCAACCAGACGGTGCAGTACAGCGTCCAGGCAGGCGTCTCAGGCGCGTACGGCAGCGTCCTGCGCGGCGAGGCGCCCCAGGGCAGCGATCTGGTCTCCGCCTTCTACGCCGACGGTGACACTTCCATTGCCAGCGATACGTATCATCATCTCCTCTATCGCGCCTACGTCGATGTATGGCATCCGGGCGAAGCCGGCATGCAAGTCACCAACGGCCGCATCATCTACTCCGCAGGCTGGGGGACGGATTGGATCCAGGAGGCGTTGCCGTTTCGCCGCGTTTCCAAGCCCTACGAGCTGTGCGGCTACGGGCAGTGGTGCCTGTACTACTTCGACCTGACCGACGCCAGTCTTGAGGATAGCACCAGCCCCAATCCGTGGGACTGGGGCCAGGCCGGGGCCAGGGTGGAGTTGTTCGGTATCTGGCCGCACGAGAACTGGGCCGACAGCAACTTCTCGCCTTCGGGTGACACGCCCGATTTCTTTTACCTCGATTTCGTCTACCTGACCGGCGACATCGTGGCCACCTCCCCCGATTACAACTACAACGTTCGCTGGAACGTGACCGACCCCGATGGAGGGACGATCACCTCCACCCTCTACTATCAGGAGCAGGACGAGTTGCTCCTGCCGGCGCAATCGCCGGCTTGCAACGCGGGCAACCTGGCCACGGATTGGACGGCGATCCCCGGCGGGACTCAAACCCTGAATCTATCGGCCTTATCCAATACCATCTACCTGCCCCTGGTGGTCAGCAGCGGCGGCTCGACCGGCTCCGGCGGCGTTGGCCCCTTTAACCAATCGTTCACCTGGGACCTGTCGTCCCTGACCACCGGCAAATCCTACTACGTTTGCGTCGTCGTCGAGGACGGCGACGGCAACAAGAGCTATCAATCCAGCTCGGCCCCGGTGATCAAGGCTCCGGCCTCGCCGCTGTGATATTGGTTCAACAGCAAATTAGCAGGGGTTTGGAGTGAGGTTTCTGAGTTGCAGGTTTCAGGTTGGAGGATTTACATCTAGGTAGAGGGTTGCCGGTAACGCCGCGCGCCCTGAGGATCGACCCCGGCCGGGGGTCAGATGCGCAGCCTGGACTTGTGCCGGTCGCGGGGGGCGAGCACGCAGGACGAGATCCGGGTCCGGGCGAGGCGGGCTGGCCTTTGCATTTCTATCTGGATTCCTCGTCTCGCTTCAGCTCCCGGACCAGCGTCTCAAAGAAGCGATGCAAATCGGCGTCGTTTAGCAAAAAGGAGCCGCAGTTCTGGCATTGCCCGGCAGCCACCTCGGCCCCGCTGGCCGGCTTGCCGCAGTAGGAACATAACACCTGGTCGTTAGTTGCTGACTCGGTCCCGTTAGCCTGAGTCTGGATGTGGTCCACCATAGGTAAGTCTCCCTTCCTTAGCTAGTACCATAGGTCCAGTCTAGCAGCCCATCGTTTGAACGGCGTTTGACAAATATAGGAGGTTTATAGGGGTTTTCGGGAGAAGAAGTCCCCCTGTAAAGTGTTGGTGACGAAAAGAGGTCTGGCATTGAACCACAGAGACACAGAGAGCACGGAGAATCAAAAAAATCTCTGTGTCTCCGTGTCTCCGTAGCTGGTTGACTGACAAAACTAACCTTGGCCGCAAAGACTCGTAAAATCGTAAAATCGGACGCAGATTCACACAGATTTTCGCAGATAAAACAGAGAAATCAGCGTTTATCAGCGTTTATCTGCGTCCAAATTTGAGATTTGTCAGCCAATCAGGTCTCCGTAGTTA
>JBHHXL010000169.1:0-9746 GCA_046757065.1 Anaerolineae bacterium | reverse complement strand
TAAAGTTAAAGCGCCGCGCGCACGATGTCCACCAATGCTCTGTCCTGCTCCGGCAGGACGGTGCGCAGGTCCAGCAGCAACCGGTCGCCTTCGATGCGGGCGATGACGGGCGGTGTGGCGGCTCGCAAGCGGGCGGCCAGCCCGTCGGGGGAGGAGACGGCCAGAGCCACGGCCTTGCTGGGCAAAGTTTGATCGGGCAGGCTGCCGCCGCCCACCGTCGACCTCGTCCCAACCACCAGCGCCCCCCCCTCCGAGGACGCCAGTTGCCGCCGTATTTTGCCCGCCCGGCGGGTCAACGCGGCCAGCGGGGTGGAGATCATCCGCCAGACCGGGATCTCCTCGACGGCCCTGTCTTCCAGGTAAGCAAGCAAGGTGGCCTGCAGCGCGGCCAGAGTGGTTTTGTCCACGCGCAGGGCGCGGATGAGGGGATGTTTTTTTAACTGCTCGATCAACTCGGCCTGGCCCAGGATCAGGCCCGCCTGCGGCCCGCCCAGCAGTTTGTCGCCGCTGGCCGTCACCAAATCTGCCCCGGCGGCCAGGCTCTCCCGGAGGGTCGGCTCGTGGGCCAGGCCGTAAGCGGCGGTTTCGAGCAGCGTCCCGGACCCCAGGTCGTCGATCAGGTACAAGCCGTAGCGGTGGGCCAGGGCGGCCATATCAACCAGGGCTGGCTCGGCGGTAAAGCCGGTGATGCGGAAGTTGCTGCGATGGACGCGCATCAGGGCTGCGGTCTGCCCCGGCCCGATGGCCGCCTCGTAATCGCGGAGATAGGTGCGGTTGGTGGTGCCGACCTCAACCAGGCGGGCCCCGCTTTGCGCCATAACGTCGGGGATGCGGAACCCGCCGCCGATTTCGACCAGCTGGCTGCGGCTGATGACCACCTCTCGCTCTCTGGCCAGGGCCGTCAGAACCAGGACCAGGGCGGCGGCGTTGTTGTTGACGACGACCGCCGCCTCCGCGCCGGTCAGACGGCACAGCAACTCCGAGGCGTGGACGTAGCGCGAGCCGCGCCGCCCTTCGGCCAGGTCGTATTCTAGATTGGAGTAGGCGCGGGCGGCTTCATCCATCGCCCGGCGAGCTCGCTCGCTGAGCAAGGCCCGGCCCAGGTTGGTGTGGATGATCACCCCGCTGGCGTTGATGACCGGTTGCAGGCTGGGGCGCACGGACTCGGCCAGGCGGGCGGCAATGGCCTCGACCAGGGCTTCCGGCGTGGGCGCGGAATCGCCGGCGGCGATGGCCATCCGGCTGGCTTCGAGCTCGGCCCGGGCCGCCTCGACGACCAGGTCGTGGCCGTACGAAGCGGCTAAATCATTCAGGCGCTGTTGCTGAAGCAAGGCGTCAACGCCGGGCAGTTTTCGAAATTCGACTTGCATCACAAAACCTTATCTTGTGGTATAATGGGGGCATCTCACTCGTGGAGAGGGAGAAGCCCAGTGACCAGGAAATCTCGGATCGGCGGCATTATGCACAACGACAGGCTGGCCCTGGTGGGCGTGATGGCGATTCCCTCGCAGCCGGGCACGGCCGGAGAAATCCTATCGGCGATGGGCCGCAGCCAAATCAACGTCCAATTCATCGTGCAAACGGTCGATCTCAGCGGCAAAGACCACGTCGTGTTTTGCGTCAATCAAGCAGATTGCGAAGCGGCCCTACAGGCGGTGCAGGAGGTCAAAAGCAAAATTGCGGCAGAGGAGATCATCAGCGAACCGCAGGTGGGCCTGATTTCCGTGTTCGGCCCCGATTTTCGGCAGCGACCCGGCATTGCCGGCGAAATCTTTGCCACGATGGGCTCGCTGGGGATCAACATCAAGGCCATCAGCACCTCCATCTCCACCGTCTCCCTGATCATCGATGTTGACCGCGTGGCCGATGCCGTACAAGGTTTGCAAAGTACGTTTGAAATCCCCTGACCTTACCCCAGCCGCAACTCCTCGCGCACGGTCTGGTACAGCGATTCGGCCTTGAGCTGGCGCAAGGTGTAGCATGGGCCGTCCAGTTCATCGGCCAGGGCCTGGGCCAGACCCCGGTCGAAGCTGGCGTGCTCCATATTGATGACCACCGTGCGAATGGCCTCCTCCCGGAAAGAGGCGGCGATGCGATGGGCCTCCTCCTGGGCCGGCAGGTGGGACATCGACACGTTGCCCGCGCCATCGGTCAGCAGGATCATCAGGGGCATCACCTCGGGGTGGGCCCGGATGTGGCGGACGATGACCTGGTAGGCCAGCCACAAACCAGCCGACAGCGGCGTTTTGCCGCCGACCGGCACATCCGCCAGGGCCTGCTTGGCCAGCTCCACGCTGTTGGTGGGGGGCAAGATCAGGCGGGCTTCTTCCTTCTGGAAGACCACCAGACCGACCTGGTCGCGCCGCTGGTAAGCGTCGATCAGCAGGCTCATAATCGCCCCTTTGGTGGCCTCCATCCGTTCGGCGGCGGCCATCGACCAGCTGGCGTCAACGACAAACAGAACCAGGTTCGACGAGCGACGCACGCGCACCTTTTCGTGGATGTCCTGCCGCTCGATGGCAAAGGCCCGGCCCCCCTTATCTCGCCCGAGCTGGTGCGGCGCGGCGGCCCGGAAAGTGGCATCAAAAGCCAGGTCCGAAGGTCTGGCCCGGGCCGGCCGGGCCTGAACGTACCGTCCCCGTTTACGTTCGGTTTTGGTGTAGCTGCGCCGTCCGGCCTGGGGGCGGGTCATCTTATCGAGGGGGGTTTGCAACCGTTTCGGAGCGAACATATGGCCGACATCCACCGGCGATTGGCCTTCGCTCTTATCGCCCGAGGATTGAGAGGTTGAATCAGGTTGGGGAGGGGCGCCTAACGGCGGGGCGGTTTGCGAATCCGCCGTCTCTACCTCGCCACTGTCGTTTTTTTTTCCTGGGGCTGCGATGGGGCATTGCTGCTGGGCGTCTGCCCCGCGGCCTGGTCGTCCGCTTCCTGGCGGATCTGGTCCAGCCGTTCCGACAGTTCCTGGAATTGCAGTTCGGTGTCCTGGAAAGGCTGGCGCTTGAGACGATGGGGCAGGGAAAGCTCGGCGGCCATCAAAATGTCCGCGCCTGTTACCCGGTGGCGGTCATTGAAGGCCGCGTGGGCCAGGGCCGCCTTAAGGATGACAATGTCACCCCGGTGGCCGTCCACCTGCATTTCGGCCATTAGCTCGGCAATGGTGAACAGATCGCGCTGGGAGTAGGTGACTTCGGGCAGAGTCTGGCGGGCCTGGGTGATCTTTTCGGCCAGGTCGCTTTCAGAGGCATCCCATTGATGGTAAAAGCTATCTGGACTGCGCTCAAATTGCAGTGTGCGCTCCAGGATGCTCATCCGGTCTTTGGGGTTGTTGATGCTGTGAATATCAACGCACAGGGCGAACCGGTCGAGCAACTGCGGGCGCAAGTCCCCCTCCTCGGGGTTCATCGTGCCGACCAGGATGAAGCGAGCCGGATGGGAAAAGGAAATCCCTTCTCGCTCGACGACGTTGACGCCCATAGCCGCCGAGTCGAGCAACAGATCGACCACGTGGTCATCCAGCAGGTTGACCTCATCCACGTACAATAAGCCCCGGTTGGCTGCCGCCAGAACGCCCGGTTCAAAGTGACGCTCGCCCTTTTTGATGGCCCGCTCGATGTCCAGCGTGCCGACCACCCGGTCTTCGGTGGCGCTGACCGGCAGGTCTACGAAGCGGGTCCGGTTGTGGGAGACGGGCAGGGCCTCGCCCTGGGCGATGCGCTCGCGGCAGTTATCGCACTGGCGGTCGGCCCGCTCCGGATGGCAACCGAAGGGGCAATCGGCCACCACCTCGATCTCCGGTAGCAACGCTGCCAGGGCGCGGGCGGCGGTGGATTTGGCCGTGCCGCGTTCGCCGCGAATCAAAACGCCGCCGATTTGGGGGCTGATCGCGTTCAGGATCAGCGCCATCCGCATTCGATCCTGACCGACAATCGCTGTGAAGGGGAAAATTGAGGGCATGTATTCGTGTCTCCGGCTCAAGTTGAGTACAATCTGGCAAAGCAGTGACCAGGGTATTGCGCAGAACATTATACCCGCTGCGGTTGAAAAAGCAAAGACTACCCGCTATAGGTCTATGAATGGAGTCGGATAGACCCAGTCACCCCTCCCCGCCGGCGGGGTGGGGTAGTTTCCAAGGAGGTTCGAGACGTGAAGGCTGTCTTGCAGCGCGTGCGTAGGGGCCGGGTGACGGTCGATGACCGGGTTGTAGGGGAAATTGGTCCTGGATACGTCATTTTGCTGGGGGTGGGCCGCGGCGACGGCCAGGCCCAGGCCAGAAAACTGGCCGAAAAAACCGCAAACCTGCGCGTCTTTGCGGACGAGGCGGGGAAGTTGAATCTGTCCGCCCTCGACGTGGGGGCCGAGATGCTGGTCATCTCTCAATTCACGTTGTTCGCCGATGCTCGAAAGGGGCGGCGGCCCAGCTTTACAGAGGCGGCGCCACCGGACGTGGCCGAACCGCTCGTCGCCTACTTTGCCGGCTACCTGAAGCAGCTCGGCGTGGCCAGGGTGGCCACCGGCGTTTTCGGGGCCGAAATGCTGGTTTCTATCGAAAACGACGGCCCGGTGACCATCATTTTGGACACCGAGGCGCTGTAAGCCGCCGGTCGTACCTGACCCACCTACTTCGGCATCGCCTTCAAGGCGTGATAGGCCGGGGCCAGCCACGTATCCGGGTATTTGGGGTAGACAATGCTCCAATACGTTTGCTCGTCGTCCACCGTCCACTCCGGGTTTGCCACATAGATCAGGCTCATGACCGCGATCCAGGGTTGCCAATGCTCCCGGGCATACTGAAAAGCGCGTACAAAATAATCTGCCTGCTCGTCCTCGGAAACCCGGTGCCAGAAATAGGGCGAGTTGGGCCGGGGGTCGATGGTCCAGCCAAATTCCAACAACACCACCCGCTTGTCGGCATCGCCATTGTGAACCATAACCTGGCGAACGTCCTCCACGTGGCGGAAACCATAGACCCGGCGCAACTCTTCCGGGACGCCGCTGGCGTGATCGCCGGGGTTGGAAAGGTTGGGGTCGGCAGCGATCACGGCCGGGTCCGTTTCAGGCGGGCTTTTGTAACCCGCGCCGTGCGCGCCCAGCAAGTCGAAGCAAGGTTTGGCTCCGGCATCGTACATCCCTTGAATGAAGACGGTGTCGGGCACGGCCACGTCGTCCCAGCGTGTGGTTGGGGCCAGGCCGGCGCTGATGACGTAGGCGTTGGGATCGGCCCGCTTGACGGCGTCGTAGGCCAGACACAACAATTGCGAATATTCCTGCGGGTTGGGGGGACGGTTGCCCCATTCCCGGGCCAGATTGGGCTCGTTCCAAATCTGGTAGGCGTCGATGCGCCCCCGGTAGCGGCTGGCAATGGCAAACACAAAGTCGGCAAAATCCTGATAGTTGTTCGGTGGGCCCACTTCGGGCAGGGATAAGCCGGGCGTGGCCCATTGCGGCTGCACTCCCAGGCGGGCGATGAGGTTCAACCCGGCCGCATCGACCTGGTCTATAATCCGGTCGGAGTTCGTCCAATCAAACTCGCCTTTGCCGGCTGCTTCAATCTCGCGCCAGGCAAATTCCTGCTTAACCCAGGTGAAACCGGCCTCCTGAACCAGTTGCAGGTCACGGTGGGCGATCTCCTCGCGCCAGAAGAGAAAGACCTGCATCCCGTAGTCGGGCGACCGCATCGGTGTCGGGCCTTCCTTGGCAGGCAAGGGGGTGGGGGGGAGGGCTGTAGATGATGGGGCCGGTTCGGCGTCCGGCGGCGGGTCCGTTGGAGCAGGTGGCGAGGTGGGGGGCGTTCCTCCCCCCTGGGCGGGAACGGGTGTGGCCGTGGGGACGTTTGGGGGTGCGGTTGCTTCTGAACTGTTTTCCTCGACGAAGGTGACCACCTTCACCGTCGGTGTCGGCGCTGGAGGGGGATCGGGCGGCGCCGGTTCATAAACGAAGATCGAAAAGCCAAGAAAGCCAATCGCACAGACCACGGCCACAACGACCCCCGCGCCCAGCGCCAGCGGCAACCAGCTTCGGCCACCGGGTTTCAGATTGTTGAATTGCATCGAAACTCCTTGTTCAGACGGCAGATTTCAGACAACAGACAACAGATGACGGAATATCTAATGCGACTTTGCAGATAGCCGGGCATTGTATTGAGGGCTTTAGCCCTTGCCAGTCTCACAGGGCTAAAGCCCTTAATACGATTGCCTTCCGGCTGCGAAGCGTGTCGCCGCACCCCCAGGGGGGCGTGCTGGCTCCTCTACGTTTCGCGTCACCCTCCCGGTGGTGTGCCGGAGGCTTATGAACACTACCGTCTGAAGTCTGTTGTCTGTCCTCTGCTGTCTGTCCTCTGCCGTCTGAATGATTACTTCGGCATCGCCTGCAAGGCCCCGTAAGCGGGGACGGGGCCGCCCGGCGTCAGGATGCCGAAGGCGGCCAGCTCGGTGCCGGCCGCGGTCACGCCGTAGTCAAGGTTCCACAGGAACATCGTGCCGACCCATCCCCAACTCTTGGCCAGTTGGTAGGCTTCAACAATCCACTGGGCCTGTTCCTCCAGGGTGTTATCCCTGGCATATTCATAACCGGGATGCGGGTTGCTTGTCGAGGCCCAGCCAAACTCGGTGGGCCAGATGGTCTTGTTGCCGTCGCCGTTTTCCACCATCACCTGCCGGTATCCCTCCATCGTACCCCGGAAGCACCAGCTATGATGCCGGTTGTCAAACGGGCCACGGAAGTTGGCTGCCGTCGGATCCTGGACGGTCTGCCAGTCGCCGCTGGCCGGGCAGTTGTAGCCGCTGGGGTGGGAACCCAGGGCGTCGAAGTTACCCTTCAAGCCGTTGGCGTACATTTGCCGCAAATAATCGATGTCGTCGACGGCTGCCGCGCCCACGTTCCCGGCCGGCGTCATCGCCCCGCTGACCACGATCATGCCGGGATCGGCGGTTTTGATGGCCTGGTAGGCGGCGCGCAGCAGATTTATATAAGCGGCGGCATTGATCCGCCCCTCGCCGCCGGCTTCGTACCACAGGTTCTGCTCGTTCCAAACCTCGATGGCCTGCACCCGGCCCTTGTAGCGTTGGGCCACCTCACCCACGAAGCGGGCGTAGGTGCTGGGATCGGAGGGCGGGCCTTCCACGGCCTTGTTGTCGTCCGGAGGGCGGGCCCAGTCGGGGGCTTTAGGGATGCTCAACAGAATCTTGATACCGGCCCCGCTATAAGCGCCGATGACGTCATCCCACATCCCCCACTGGAAGTTACCGGGGTTCGGCTCGACTTCCTTCCAGGGCATTTGGAACTTGACCCAATTGAAGCCCAGCGCCTGGATATGGCCGATATTGGCCCCCTTGTTGCCGCGCGGATCGGCCTGGATACCGTAGTCGAAGGGCAGGTCGCCCACCGCCGAGGCCACGGCGCTGCTGGTATCGGGCGGCGCTTCGGCGGGCGCGGCGGCCGGCGGCGGCTCGGCTGGTTCCGGCGTGGGCGTCGGTTGGGGCGTCGGCGTTGGGAGGGGGGTGGGCGTGGGTGGCGGCGTGGGCGTCGGGGTGGGGGGGACGGGCGTCGGGCTGGCCACAACGACCTGCACCCCGCCCCGGGGCACGCCGTTCAAGCCGCCGTCGGCGGAAATCAGGGCGGCGATCTCGTAAGCGCCGCCTGTTTCGCTCTCGGGCGCAGTCCAGCTAAATTGGGGGTTGGTCAGGTCGGAAATGGCTTCGTTGACCACCGAGCCGTCGTCCAGATTTTGTACCCGCCAGACCACCGAGAAGTGACTCTCCACCCGGGGGATAACCAGGTTCAGGAATTTGCGAACGACCTCCCACATCTGGCCGTCGGTCGGTTCGGTCAGCAAGTTCTGAACGGAGACACCTCCCAGGTTGTAATCGGCCACAAATTGCAGCTTGCGGGCGATGCTGGCCGCATTCTCGATGTAGACCGTGCGTTGCACGCCGTTGGGGTCTACATAGGCAAACCAATAATTGCCGCTGTTGGCATCGTACATCATTCCGGTCGAGGCTTGTGGCCCGGTCAAGGTGAAATTCACCTGCTGGCCGGGGATGACCACGTTTTCGCCCGGGGCGGTAGACACCGTGCCGAAGGCCGCCAGCGCCTCTTCATAAGTCAGTTCGCGGTTCACGCCGCCGACCTGTTCCAGGCTGCGAGTTGAGATGAGCAGGCGGATTTTGTAGCGGTTAATCTCGCCAGTGGCCCAATTCAACATCGCTTCCATTTGCCCGCCGAGGACGTAAGCGCGCGGGTCGTTGGGGGTTGGCACTTTGACCACGTCGGCCACCCGCCCGATGGCGCGCCAGTCGTAAGCGCCGGTGTCCCAGGTGTCATCCGAGACCTGGTGCGGTACTTCTACCCGCACCGACAGCACTTTATTGGATGGCAATGCTTCCTTCAACCGGGCGATAAAATCTGAGAATTCATTACGCAAATCGGGGTTAACCCCTCGATAGTCGATCTCAATGCCCTGATAGGCGTTGCCGACGACCAAATCCACGATGGCAGCAATGTGATTCTGGCGGGCAAGTCCATCGATCAGCAGGTTGTCAATCAAGTCGCTGCGCACCGAGCCGGTATCATCCCAATTGCGCAAGGTGGGGATGATGGCGTACGGGGTGGTTTCGTCGGGCACGGGCAGCGCCCCCGGGTCTCCACCGATAGCCCCCTCGCCTTGCAGATACAAGCCGTGGGGATTGATTTCAACCAACAAATCCTGGGCTTCTACCGGCACTTCGCTGCCAAGGCTCAGATTTGTCGAAACATCGGGGTTGACGGGGTGGGTTTGCATCGCCACAACCGAAGACGGCAAATAATCGAGCTTGGCCTCGATGGTATCGTCTACCAGGAGCGTCTGGCTGGGTATCCAACGCCAGATGTTATTGCCCGCATCCCACTCGTATAGATCGAGCGTGCCGTAGGGTTCGGCGTCGTTCGGGATGGGGATGTTGAGGATGACCGCCGTCGGTTCGTTGCCCCGGTAGTCTATGTCGTAAAAGGGGCTTTTCATGACCAGATTGATGGGGATACTGGCCGCAGCCGTTTGCAGGGCGTCGCTCGTTTCTCCGGCCAGGAAGGAACTACGCGGGATGTCATCAACCTTAAGCCTGATGGCCCCATCCATACCCTCGGGCAGGATGGTAACCTGGGTTCCCTCGCCTTCCAGAAACACGGAGCCGCCGTCTTCGTCGATGGGCCGGTAACCGAGCCGGCCGGAAATGCCGTCGTAGAGAGAAATCGGCGGCAAAAATAAAGCGGCGACGATCAAGATGGGGATCAACAAGAAATTGATGAACATCCCGCCCCACCGGCTGTCGATGGCCGCTTCAAGTGCGCGAAGTAAAGGACTGAAACTGGCATTTGTTTCCATTACTTAACCGCGCTTTACGCGCTATCTCCTTTCCATTCTTCGGTCCTCATCCACATACGTGGTCCGCCTCCAGCCTCACATTAGATGGTTCCCGACATCCAATGTTGCCCAAAGTTCGGTGGTAAGCCTATCCTTGCAAAAAATGATTGAACGGCTCGAGATTAGAGAGGCAACGTTATCACGGAGAAATCAAGAAGGAGGATTGGCCCACGTAACAGCTACGTCTGGCTCAACCAGCGCCGTAGCTGAATTCACTCCACCAAAGAATGTCTCTGCTTCGTACACAACCACGATAACCTGTAAGGATTTTGAAACACAGCCTCGCCTCCGAAGCAAGGCGGTATTCTAGCATACGGCCTATCCTTTGGCAAGTTACGGATTAGGGGGG
>JBHHXL010000168.1:0-9760 GCA_046757065.1 Anaerolineae bacterium | reverse complement strand
CCGCAGTTGTCACCAGTTGGCTCATGTAATCCCATTCGGGCTCGTAGATGTGGGCTGACTTGACGTGAATGATCAGCCTGCCCGCCGGGCGCTCGATCTGCCGGGCGACGATGCGCTGCAAGCTGGCCAGTTCGATCAGGTTGCCGTATGCTTTTTTGCCGAAATCCAGGCTGTGGGCATAAACCACCAGTTCCAGGCTCCGGTCCGGCAGCCAGAAATCGAGCATACTGATGCAGGGGATGTAACTGGTGTCGGTCAGAGGCATAAAGGTGGTCACCGTGGCCGAGCGGGCTTCGGGGTTGGCTTTCAAACGGTCGATCACCCACTGGATTTGATCAAGCCCTTGATCGGCGTAATTGAACAGGCGGACGGCGTAGCTGGGGGCGTCGCCCAGTTCGGCCACCGCTTTTTGAACGAAGAAGTTGTCGTGCATCCAGGCCAGCCAGGCCGGGTCGCCGCGCCCGGTGATGAGCGGGTCCTCCGGATCGGGTGCGGCAACGATCAGCGTCAGGTGGGCGATTTCCTTGATGGGCGCGCCATCGTACCGGGCCGGGTGGCCCTCCGCCAGGACTTTTTCGGACACTCGCAGCCAGCACTGGCCAAGCGACCGGGTTTCAATGAGGTGGGTTTGTGGATTCATTTGTCTTCTGCCTGACCCGGACAAGCCGGAACTAAAGAAGCTATGGTTCACCGCAGAGACGCCGAGTCCGCTGAGTAAATCATAAAAAATCTCTCTGTGTTCTCCGCGTCTCTGCGGTTAATCTTCTTGCTCAGTATACAAGAATTTGATCGTTAAGGTGCACTAATACGAGCGGGGCATCCCCAGCACTTTATGCCCCAGGTAGGCCAGGATCAGGTTGTTGTTGACGGGGGCGATGCGGTAGAGGCGCGTCTCGCGGAATTTGCGCTCGACGTCGTATTCGGTGGCGAAGCCGTAGCCGCCGTGGGCGTCGAGGCAGGCGTTGGCCGCCTCCCAGGCCGCCTCCGAAGCCAGCAGCTTGGCCATATTGGCCTCCGGGCCACAGGGCTGGCCGGCATCGAACAGGCGGGCCGCTTTCCAGCGCATCAAATCGGCGGCCTCGAGGCGGGCGTGGGCGGCGGCCAGGGGGAACTGCACGCCCTGGTTGGCCCCGATGGGCCGGCCAAAGACGTGGCGGCCTGTGGCGTAGCGGGCGGCCCGCTCGATGAACCAGCGCCCGTCGCCGATGCACTCGGCGGCGATCAGGATGCGCTCGGCGTTCATCCCGTCCAAAATGTAACGGAAGCCCTGGCCTTCCTGGCCGATCAGGTTTTCCGCCGGAATCTCCAGGTTATCGAAGAAGAGTTCGGTAGTGGCGTGGTTGATCATCGTCTCCAGGGGGCGAATTTGCAGGCCCCGGCCAACGGCCCGGCGCAGGTCCACCAAAAAGGCGCTCAGGCCAAGGGCACGGTGGTCCGGGTCGTAGGGGGCGGTCCGGGCCAGGAGCAGCATCAGGTCCGAGTGTTCGGCCCGCGAGGTGAACACCTTCTGGCCGTTGACCACGTAGCGGTCGCCCCGGCGCTCGGCGCGGGTGCGGATGCGGGTCGTGTCCGAGCCGGCGTCCGGTTCGGTGACGCCGAAGGCTTGCAGGCGCAGCTCGCCGCTGGCGATGCGGGGCAGGTAGCGCGATTTCTGGGCTTCGCTGCCGTGGCGCAGGAGGGTGCCCATAATGTACATCTGGGCGTGGCAGGCGGCGGCGTTGCCCCCGGAGCGGTTGATTTCCTCCAAAACGACCGCCCCCGCCGAAACGCCCAGCCCGCCGCCGCCGTATTCCTCGGGGATGAGAATCGACAGCCAGCCGGCCTCGGTCAAGGCTGCGATGAATTGGTCGGGGTAGGCTTTCTCCCGGTCGAGTTGCCGCCAGTATTCATCGGGGAAGCGGGCGCACAGGGCCCGCACTGCCCCCCGGATATCTTCCTCCAGGGCCGAGGCACCGGCCACGGCCTCGAAGTCAGCGGCCATCGGGCAAGATTCCCCCTTCGCGCATAATCTTCTGCAGGCGGGCTTGTTGCGCCTCGTCGAGGGGGGCGAGCGGCAGGCGCGGCGGACCGCCGTAATAACCCAGCCAGTCGAGCGCCTGTTTCAGGCCGGGAACGCCGAAGGTGGCGGTGATGGCCGTGTTGAGCGGCGCCGCCCGCTTTTGCAGGGCCTGGGCGTCCTCGTGCCGCCCGGTCCGGACCGCCTCGTAGATGCCGTGGCAGAGGTCCGGGGTGATGTTGGCCAGGGCCAGCACCCCGCCCACGGCCCCCACGGCCAGAAACGGGTAGAGGAAACCGGCCGATCCGGCCAACACCTGAAAATCCGGGGGGACCCGGCGCAGCACGTCGGTGATTTTGGCGACGTCCCCGCCGCTGTCCTTCAGGCCGGTAATGTTCGGATGGGCGGCCAGGTGGACAATGACCTCCGCCGGCAGGTCGCAGCCGGTGTACCTGGGCACGTTGTAGAGCAGCACGGGCAGAGGGGAGGCATCGGCCACGGCCTCGAAGTGGCGTCGTTGGCCGTCCATATTGTGGCGGATGAAGAAGGACGGCGTGCTGACCAGGGCCAGGTCGCAGCCAACATCGGCGGCGCGGCGGGTCAGATCAATCGTCTGGCGGGTTGCTTCCTGGCCGGTTCCGGCGATGATCGGCCTGTTAGCCGGGTAGGCCTGCCGCGCCGCCCGCAGCAGATCGATCTTTTCATCCCTTGAGAGGTGAACCGCCTCGCCGTTGGAGCCGAGGATCACCAGGCCGGCCAGGGGCGTTTCGCTCCAGTGCCGGACGTTGGCGGCGAAGCGGTCCAGGGCCAGGTCGCCGGTCTCGGTGAAGGGGGTGGGAACCGGGGCGTAGACCCCAGACAATTGTCCACTCATTTTTTTCAGGCCAGCAATCTTTCTTTTGAACTCAGCAACTGGGGGGAGGGAGACACGCCCAGCTCGGCCAGGGCCTGTTCGCAGGCGGCAACGTGCCGCAACGCTTCGGCCCGGTAGCCGAGCCGGGCCAGGCAATCGATTAGTTTCAGGCAAAACTCCTCGCGGGCCGGGTCCAGGTTGAGGATTTTACGGTAATAATAGGCGGCCTGCTCGTGTTGGCTGGCCTGGAGGGCCAGGCCGGCCAGGTCGGCCAGGGCGCTCAGATAGAGGTTGCGCAGGTGCTCGCGTTGGGCCTGCACCCAGTCGTCGTACAGGTCGTCGGTGAACAGGTCGTCGGTGTAGAGGCTGGTGGCCTGCTCAAGCCGGCGTTGGGCGGTGATGCGGTCGCCCTGCCGCAGCGCCCGGCGAGCGATTTCGATGTCGGTGGTAAAGTCGTCCAGATCGACGCTTTGCACCACCCCTTCGGCCAGGCGCAGCAGGCCCCCCTTGAGCACCAGGTAACTGGAGTGGGAGCGCGGCGATTGCGGTTCCAGGACGCGCCGCGCGTTGTAGAGCGTCCGGTAGAAGTTGCTGTTGGCCGCGGCCGGGTCAAGGTCGCCCCACAAGCGGTCGATAACGATGTCCTTGGAGATGGTGTGATGGGGGCTGAGGACCACATATTTCAGCAATCGCTTGGTTTTGCGCCGGCGCCAGGCCTTCTCCGGCAGCCAGGTTTCGCCCCGCTGCACCCTGAAGTAGCCGAAGCAGCGAAAGGTGAGCGGGGGCACGAACGATCCCCGGACGGGGCGCAGGTCGGCAGCGTGGCCGTTGAGGCGGTTCAGGATTTCGGCGGCGCGGCGGCTGATTTCGCTGTCGTGATGCGAGAGCAGGGGTTGCAGGGCCCTGGCAGACCGTCCGCCGATCTTCAGTAAGACCTGGGTGACGTAAGACGGCCACAAGTTGTGTTCCAGAGCCGCCGCCAGGAGCGCAATCGCAGCCCGGGCCTCGCTTTGGAAGAAGTAATCCAGGGTGCGCCCCACGGCCAGGCGCAGACATTGGCCCAAATGGTCGAGGTAGGCCGGGTTGTTTTCGTGGTGGTGGAAAGAGGCCAGCCAAAAATGGGCGGCCATCTGGTGGTACACGTCCTGGCAGTGAGCGGCGATAACCAACCCCTCCTCCAGCGAGGCGCGGGCTTCTTCAGGGTCGAGTTCGATCTGGGCCGCGCCCAGATTGACCCGCACAAATCCGGTCAGCCAGCGCAGGTCGCGTTCGGTGGCCAGCGTCAGGGCCTGCCTGCCTCGCCGCACCGCCTCGTCAAGGTCACCGCTGTGCCGCAGCAGGATGCTCATAAAGACCAGGGTGGCGATGGCGAAGCGGTGGTCGCCCTCGGCCTGCTCCATCCGCAAGACCGCTTGATACTGCCGGTAAAGCTCCCCGGCCGGCGCGCCGCACGTCACCTCGAGGGCGTTGGCCACGTTCATCAGGGCGTAGGCTTCGTTATGCCGGTCGCCGATGTCCCGGCTCAGGGCCAGGGCCTTGTCCGCGTACGATTGCGCCTCGGGCGGACGCCACAGAAAGTAGAAATTGACCGAGAAGTTGTTGTAGATTTCGGCCAGGTAGCGTTGATTGCCCAACTCCTGGGCCAGGCGCTCGGCGCGGCGCAGGGCCATCACCGCCCGCGGAAAGTTGCCGATGCCGTGATAGAGCCAGGAGCCGGGGTTGATCAGGGTGTCCAGCTCGCCCTGGCGGTCGCCTTCTGTCTCGTAGATTTGCAGCGCCTCGCGGTAAAGGGATAAGGCCGCCTCCGAATTCCCTGCCGAAAGCTGGCTGCGGCTGAGGTTTCGCAACAGGGCGGCCCGCTTGCGGATGTGGCCCTCCCCCAGGTAGCTTAAGGCTTCCTGGTGAAGCCGTTCGGCCTCGGCGTGCTCGCCGCGCCACCAGTCGAGGATTTGCCCTTTGTGCCGCAGGGAATCGCTCAGGCCGACCAGGTCATCGCGGGCGATGTAGATTTTGGCCGCCGCCTCGTAGCGCGCCAGAGCCCGGTCCCACTGGCCCTGCCGCTCGCATAGCTGGCCCCGGCACAGCAGCAATTTGGGAGATTGCTCGACCAGGTGGGATGGCAGGCGATCCAGCCAAAAGGTCAGGGTGTCGAAGCGCCCGGCCCGGAGCAGCTCTCTCGACATCCCCTCCAGTAACTCGGCGGCGCGGGCGTGGTCGCCGCCTTCCAGGCGATGGTGGATCGCTTTTTCCAGATGGCCCTGCTCTTCGTAATAAGTTGCGGCGCGGCGGTGCAGCGTTTCGAAACGCTCCCGGTCCTGGGCCAGGTAGTGGTATAGAAAATGGCGGAAGAGGTGGTGGTAGCGCAGCCAGCCGTCGGCGGAGCGGCAGACAAAGAGGTTGTGCCGTTCCAGATAGCGCAAGACGGTTTCCGAGTCGGAACGGCCCAGCGTGGCGTCGCACAGCGCGGGTTCCAGCCAGGAGAGGATGGCCGAACTGGTCATAAAATCGACGATAGCCGGCGGCTGGCGGTTCAGAATTTCCTCGGTCAAATATTCAAAGAGGGCCCAGCGGCGCAAGGCCATCTCGCCCGCCTGGGCTGCTGTTTGCGATGGTAGCCGGCGGCGGGGCCTGGAGGAAGGGGGAGAACGGTCCAGACCGGCGATGATGTCGGCGGCGGCGTCCGGCCCCTGCCCTTTGATGGCCTCGCCGATGAGCAGCAAACCCAGCACCCAGCCCTCCGCCCGTTCGACCAGGGCCGCCATCACCTCCGGGGGCAGTTCCAGGTTGAGGCTCTGCCGGAAGAGCGCGGTTGCATCTTCCGTCGAGAATTGCAGCGCCTCCTCGCCAAGTTCCAGAACCTGACCGCTGGCCCGCAGACGCGGCAGGCAGGGCAGCGAGGGCGCAGTCCGGCTCGACAGGACGAAGTGCGCCCGGTGGGGCGCGTGCCGCACCAGATAGTCTACGGCCTGGCTGACCTCCGGATTGGCTTCGACCAGGTGAAAGTCGTCCAGCACGACCAGGAAGTCGCTGCCGGCGATCTCGACCAGCTCGTTAATGAAGCCGGCCATAAATTCGTTCAATTCAAGCTCTCTGTTGGGGTTGGACAGCACGCCGGGCGGCAGGGCAGCGGCAAAGCCCGGCCATTGCCGGTCGATGCCTTCGACCAGGTAAGACAGGAAGGTGATAATATCGCGGTCGCTGCGGTTGAGGGCGTACCACACCAGGGGGGGCTCGAAGCCGTTCAGGGCGTGGGCCAGAAACGTCGTTTTGCCATAGCCAACCCCGGCGCAAACCAGGGTCAGGCGATGCGCGATAGCCTGTTGCAATAGCGAGATTAAATGCTTTCGAGGTAGGGCGTTGCGCCGCAGGAGAGGAGGACGCAGCTTCGTCAACACCAGGGGAACGGCGGGGGCCAGCTTCGCTCCTCCTCTTGCCTGTTTCTGTTTCATACTTCCCCCTGTGTTGGCTGGTGGGGGAACAACTATACTCAACTTTGCGGGATTCGTCAAGATGTTTGGTTTTCTAATCCAGGAATGTTCCCAGCCGCGCGTTGAAGGCTTCGGCAGCTTCGAGTTGAGGACAGTGACCGGCGTTTTCCGCGATCCACAGCTCCGCATTGGGGATGGCCGCCTGCGCTGCGCGCCCGTGGGCGACGGGGATGATGGCATCCGCCGCGCCCCAGACAAGCAACACCGGCAGGGCCAGTTCCCCCAGGCGTTCCACCAGAATCTCCGTCTGAGTCTGTCCTGCACCGGCCGCGCGGGCGGCAGCGACCAGGGCTTCCCAGGCGCCGGGCTGGCCCATCGTGGCCAGGGTGGCTTCAACCATAGGGCGGGTGACGAAGGCGGGGTCGTGGAACAGCCCTTGCAACATCGTCTCGGTCGCCTCCCGGCCCGGTCCGGCCAGCAACGGGCGCAAAAAGCCGGTGTTGATCTCCGGCCCGAGGCCGCCAGAATCGACCAGGACCAGCCGCGCCACCCGGTCGGGTTGTTCCAGGGTCAAGCGCAGGCAGATGTGCCCGCCCAGAGAGTGGCCGGTGAGGGCGACGCGCTGGAGGCCGAGCGCGTCCAGGAAGGCGGCCAACGTTTCGCTGAAGAAAGCGACATCATAGTTGGCCGGCGGCTTGTCCGATAGCCCGTGCCCCGGCAGGTTCAGGGCGAAAACACGTTGGGCGGTTGCCAGGGCCGTGATATTCGCCTGCCAGAGCATTGTGCTGCCGCCCAGGCCGTGGACGAGTACCAGGGGCAGGTCGCGCATTTTCAAGCCGCTGGCTGGCCCGCCGGCGGCCAGATAGTGCAGGCGTAGTTCGCCCAGGGTTAGGTAGCCCTCCTCGGTTGTGGCCGCCACCGCGTCGAGCATAGCTCGCTCGACATCCTGGCGGCTGATGCTGCCTTGCGGGCCGCTGCCGGTCAGACCGCTCAGGTCGAGGCCGTGGGCCTGGGCCAGCCGCCGGGCGGCGGGCGAGGCCCTGACCCGGCCCCGGGCGGTCCGCCGGGCCGGGCGGGCTTGCCGCCGGCGGCGAACCGGGCCGGTGGCCGCCGCCGCCGACGGCGCAGCGCCCCGCAGGGCCTCAAGGTCAAACGCCTCGTCCGGCCCGGCAATGACAGCGATCAGGTCGCCCACCGCCGCCGTGTCGCCCATCGGAACCAGGATCAGGCGTAACACGCCGTCGGCCGGCGCTTCCACCTGGTTGGTGATCTTCTCCGTTTCGATCTCCAGCAGGGGCTGGCCCTTCGTCACGCGCTGGCCTTCCTCGACCAGCCAGGCGCTGATCAGCCCCTTCTCCATTGTGATTCCCCAGCGGGGGATGTAGACGCCGGCGGCCATGCCCAACCTCACAGGACGGACGAAATCGCCGCCTGGATCGCGTCGGGGCCGGGCACGTAGTTCTGCTCCAGGAACCAACTGCCGGGCACAGGCACGGCCGGCGCACCGACCCGCTTGATGGGCGCGTCCAGGTCGAAGAACGCCTCTTCACAAACCACGGCGGCGATCTCGGCGCCGACCCCGGCTACCTTGCGACTCTCTTCGACGGTGACCAGCCGCCCCGTCTTGCGCACCGAATCGAGGATGGTCTCCTTATCCAGGGGCGAGATGCAGACCGGATCGATCACCTCCACCGATACCCCTTCGGCGGCCAGGTTTTCGGCCACGGCCAGGCTGTGGTGCAGCATCAGGTGGTGAGCGACGACGGTCACGTCGTTCCCCTGGCGGACCACGCGAGCCCTGGTCAGCGGCAGCGTGTAGTCTTCGTCGGGCGCCTGGCCGGGCATGCCCAGCAAGGCCCGGTGGGCAAAAAAGAGGACCGGGTCGTTGCAGCGGATGGCGGCTTTCATCAACCCCTTGGCGCTGTAAGCGTCGGAGGCGGCCACGACGATCAGTCCCGGGATGCTCTGGAAGATCGACTCGGTGCATTGCGAGTGATTGTAGCCCAGGCCCATCCCGGCCCCGTCGAAGGTGTAGATGACCAGCGGCGCCTGCCACTGGCCGCCGGTCATATACTGCCAGCTTGCCACCTGGTTGGCGATTTGATCCATCGCCACAAACGTAAAGTCGCTGAACATGATCTCGGCGCAGGGACGCATACCGGTCAGGGCTGCGCCCAGGGCAGCGCCAACAATGGCCGACTCGCAGATGGGGGTGTTGCGGATGCGCTCCGCCCCGAAATGGTCTGTCAGGCCGGCGGTGATGCCGAACACGCTGCGCTGCACGTCAATGCCCATAATGAAAACCCGCTCGTCGCGAGCCATTTCCTCGGCGAACGCCTCACCCAGGCCTTGAGCGTAAACAATTTCGCGGGTCATGATACCACCTCCAGATCGACGTAGAGCCCGCTGTACATATCTTCCACGGTGGGTAAGGGGCTGTCCAGAACAAACTGCATCGCCGCTTGCACTTCCTGCTCCACGCCCCCCTCCAGTTCGGCCAGCCCGGTTTCATCCATCACTCCATCGGCCAGCAGACGGGCCCGGCAGCGGGCGATGGGGTCGCGCTCCTGCCAGGCTGCCACTTCGTCCTGGGGCATATAGGTCCCGGGGTCGCCCGTGAAATGCGATCCCAGGCGATAGGTTTTGATCTCCAACATGCTGGGGCCCTGCCCGGCCCGGGCCCGGCTTACGGCTTCGGTCATGGCCTCGTAGACGGCGGCCACATCGTTGCCGTCCTCGACCATCAGGGCGTGCATGTGGTAGCCGGCGGCCAGGTCGAGCGTGTCGTCAAGGTGGGTGACGTCTTTGTAGTGGTGCAATTCCACATACTGGTTGTTGACGCAGGCGAAAATGACCGGCAGGTTCCACAACATCGCCAAGTGCATGGCCGGGTGGAAATCTGCCTGGGCCGCCGTCCCTTCGCCAAAGTAAACGCAGGACACCTGGTCGCTGCCGCGCATTTTGGCCGACAGGGCCGCGCCGACCGCCACCGGGAAATCGGAGCCGAGGCTGCCGACCAGGCCGACGATGCCCTGGTCCGCGCTGGAAATGTGGACGCCGCCCTTGCCGTGGGTGGGGCCGCTGGACTTCCCGGCAAATTCGGCCACGATGCTGGCCGGCGACATACCCTTGCCGATGAACTCGGGCCAGCCGCGGTGGGTGGGGAACAGGTAGTCGTCGGAACGCAGGGCGGCCCCCACGCCGACGCCCGCCGCCTCCTGGCCGGTGGACCAGTGGCCCATGCCCTGAATCTTGCCTTCTTTGAAGAGGCCGTCTACGGCCTCTTCGGTCTGACGGGTGAGAAGCATCAGACGATACAGATGGGTGAGTTCTTCTTTTGTTGGTTGCATCAAATATCCTCCTTTCCCTCTTACAAAAAATCGGCCACCAATTGCTGGAATCGGCCATAGTCTCGCTCGAAGAAGGGAACGTGCCCCGCTTCCGGCAACAGGTGAAACTCCTTGACCGGGCTGGAGACCCGCT
>JBHHXL010000167.1:0-9766 GCA_046757065.1 Anaerolineae bacterium | reverse complement strand
GATGTTGCTGGCCCGCACCGATACGTTTTTTCTGCTGCTGCTGATCGCGGGGGATGGATTTTGGCGAAGTGTTTCTCGGGGGGCAGGGTCGGGCCTGACCAGGCCCCACGTCGAGGACAGCAGCGTGGGACAGGCTGCCGATCTGTCCTACAAGGCCGCTCAGGCTGCGTTCTTAATCCGGTGGGGGATTGTCGGTTTCATCGTTGTAGCCCTGCTCCTGCCCTGGTTTTGGTGGAACCTGGTCACCTTTGGGACGGTCGTCCAATCCAGCGCCATCGCCGCGCCGCGCCTGGTCCGCTATTCGTTGACCGCCCCCCTGGACCGGGGCGTGTCCTTCGCCACGGTTTTCCGGGAACGATACGCGCCCATCCTGCTGCTGGCCGGGACCCTGACCTTTCGCTACGGGGGGTTGGCGCTGTCGGCTGCGGGCGCGGCCCTGATTCTAAGTCGCCTGCTGAGAGGTCGCTATCCCAGGCTGGCCGGCCTCCATCCCCTGTGGCTGCCCTTCGCCGGGGCGGTAGCGCCGCTGCTGGTCCACACCTTCGTGCGCTGGTATCCTCGGAGCTGGTACTATGTGCCCCTGGCCTGGGCCGTTGCCCTGCTGGGCGGCGCCGTCATCGACCGGGCAGCGCAGGATTGGCCCCGGCGCGTGCGGCTGGCCCTGCTGGCCTCGCTGGCGCTGGTGCTGGCCCTGCAAGCCATCAAATCCTGGCGGGCGGGTTTTTATCCCTGGCAGGGCCATATGCTGGCCGGGGCGCGCTGGGCCGCCGAGTCCGCCCCGCCCGGCGCGGTCGTCGCCTCCTTTAACAGCGGCTTGCAGGCGTACTACGGCCGGCGGACCATCGTCAATCTGGACGGGGTCGTCAATTGGGAGGCCCTGCAGGCCATGGAGCAGCGGGCCCTCCTGGCCTACGCCCGCCAGCGGGGGGCAACCCATCTGGTGGATTACCGGGCCTACATCTTCGATAGCTTCTATCCCTTCTTTGAAGAGGGTTTTCAGGGGGAACTCCGGCCGGTGCTCGAATTGTCGCCGGACTTTCCGCCTTACGGGGCGGTAGAGGTTTATAGGATAAAAAGTGGCGAATGACCATTGACGAAGGCAAACCATTTCTTTCCGTCGACCCCATTAGCTTTGCTTAAACTGAAGTCACAATGAAACCAATAGTTTTTTTGGCTACAGGTCGGGTAAAAAGTATTGGTTTCAAAATGCCTTTAGTTTAGGTTTCTTGTGCACCGAGTCGTCCAATATCAAGTAACCTGTCACCACGGTTCGCTTGGGACGCCCTCTACGCTTGGGTCTCTTGGCCTTCAAGCGCTCGTGCTCAGCCTGCACCTGAGGTGCCAGACGCTCACCAAAGCGGGCTTGCCAGGTTTGGGCCACCTCCTCGACGGGCCAGGCCCAGCGGTTCATGAACCGGGACAGCCCGGACAGGCTGATCCGTTCGCCTACCACCCGCAACAGGCCGGTCAATGTCTTGCGCTCTTCGCATTCGATCAGCCCCAACAGTACGGTGACGAAGTACTTCCACTGGCGTTGGCTGAAACAATGGCGAAACGCTTCCAGGTACTGGCGCAGTGGCTCGGATAGGCATACAATGGGCTTGGGCATGGCTCATCCTCCGGGGTTTGGTTTGAACAACCCTATATAGGGTAGTTTAAGAATGAAAGCAAAAAGATGAGCAATTGGAAAGCATTACAGCAGCCGATAGGTTTGACACTAATACTATTGTTGTTGGTCGGATGTGGTGGAACACTGACCCGGCTGATGACCACACCGACGGCCACTCCTCAACCGACTGATACTCTTACACCCCCACCTTCTCCACCGCTCCCTCCCCCTACAGATAAACCAACTCCTACAGCAACGGTTACAAGTACGCCCGCACCAGAACCTACAGCCACCTCCACGCCCCAACCGACCGATATGCCAACGCTACCTGTCACAGATAAACCAACTCCTACGGCAACGGTTACAAGTACGCCCACACCAGAACCTACAGCCACTTCTGCTCCTATTCAGGTTACGCCTGGCTCGACAGAGGTTGTCTATCACCGAGGTGAATTCGAGCTGAAAGGTTTTCTCTGCGTCCCTGCGGGCCAGGGGCCTTTTCCGGCTGTGGTCTACAATCATGGGGGCCTCGGGAACCAGATTGGGGGCGCTCCGGCCGAAACCTGCGAGGCCCTGGCCCAGGCTGGCTTTGTCGGCTTCTCGCCCATCCGGCGGCTAACAAAACCACTGGCGGGACATTTGGATGATGTGCTGGCAGGGGTAGATTATGTCAGGAATTTGGACTATGTGGACCAGGAGCGGATTGGGATAATGGGGTTTTCACGAGGGGGGTTTCTGACCTTTATGGCTGCTACTGCCAGACCTAAGGATTTTGAAGCAATTGTTATTATGGCCTCGGCCGTAGAGATTCTCGATGGTTATCTGTCACGGGTCGACAAGATATCTGCTCCTGTGCTGTTGCTCATTTCCGAAAATGACAACGCACGACAAAATCACGTTCAGGTGATGCACGAACTCAATGAAGCTCTGCAAGCTGCGGGTAAGCGGACAGAGCTTATCATCTATCCCCCTTACCAGGACGATGGTCACCGTATGTTTTTTGAAGTGGGTGATTATTGGAACGACGTTCAGGTGTTTTTACATAAGCAACTCGAGAAGAATTAACCCGTTGTGGAAAACATAACATTATGTTATAATGGAGGCCAGTCGTTGAAGAGTTGAGAGGGTCGATCATGCTAAACGAAGAAGTCCTGGTACTCCGCCGCAAGATTCTGGGCGTGCTTATTCGAAACGCGCGGATCAAAGCTGGAATGAGTCAGAAGGAACTGGCCGGGGCGCTGGAAATCTCGTCGGGGCTTTTAACCGACATCGAATTTGGCCGGCGTGATGTTTCATTGCCTCAACTGGAAGCAATGGCCTACCTCTTCCACATCCCATTGTCCTATTTCTGGTCTGACGGCCCTATCGATCCCCCGGAACCGGAAATCTCTTTGAAAGACGGGATGGCCTTGCGACGCCGCATTATCGGCGTATTGCTCAAGCAGGCGCGGACGCAGGCCGGCCATTCGCAAAAAGAGGTGGCAGAGTTTTTGGGTTGTACGCCCGGTCGCGTCTCAAGCTACGAATTCGGCAAAAACGACATTCCAGCCTTCGAGTTAGAGCAACTGGCAGATTTTTTGGATGTCTCCCTGGATTATTTTGTTGATAAGGGATTAGTTCCCCAATCTCAACAAAATGGACGGCTGGCTCGCCAGGATTTGGAGCATCTGGCGGATTTATCGGACGACGTGCGTGAGTTCGTCTTGAACCCGGCCAACGAGCTGTATTTGCGGGTAGCAATGCGCCTCGGCCAACTATCCACTGAAACCTTACGCGCACTCGCCGAGGGCATTTTGGACATTACTTATTAGAGCCCGGCCAACGGATTTCCAGCCGCTTCAACTTCGGCTGCGTTGAGGGGTCTGGCCTTGGCCCAATTGGGTTGGGTAATGAAACAATCAACCTCCGCCTCTGCCGATGCGGGTGATGCTTCTTCGCTTGATTTAGCCGTTTTAGATAAATTCTTTGAGTTAGCCACAGCCCGCGACCTGCCCTCCTTGCTCCGCAGCGCCTTGAGCTTCCTGGTCAAGCGCTTTGGAGCCGAGGGGGGTTCCGTGGTCTTCCAGGCCCGCCCGCCCCAACGCCTGCGCATCGGCGCTTTCCGGCAAGAAGCCATCGCGCAAATCGACCGCTGGGAAGAGAGCATCCAAAAACGTCTCAAAGAGAGCATCTGGAGTATCCCTGCCGACCAGCCGCCGCCGATTTCCAGCTCGCCCCTCGTCGATGGCCGCTTGCGCCTGCTCAATGTGCCCCTGCTACGCGGCCAGCGCGTCGTCGGGTCTTTAACCCTGATCCTGCCGCATCCTTACTCCTTGAACACCTCGCACCGCAAGATGTTGAATTGGATGGCCCGAGGCATTGGGCAATTGGCCTCGCTGATGGCCGACTTGTCGATGGCTCACCAGCGGGTAAATCAACTGAGCGTCTTCTACCAGGTTGGTCAGGCCCTGGTGACCACGTTCGATATCACCAAGTTATTGGAAGATACCACCCAAATGGCGGCCAACGTCATTGACGCCGGCGCGGCCTCGATTATCCTCCTCGATGAGCAAGCCCAGGAACTGGTTTTTGAGGTAAGCCACGGAAGCCGCAGCGAGCTATTGCGAAGACAGCGCATCCCCCTAGAGGAGGGGATCGCCGGCTGGGTGGCCCGCAAGGGCAGGCCGGTGATCGCCAACGACGTCCGGGCCGATGCGCGGTTCAGCCCCCGGGTCGATGTTCGCACCGGCTTTTTGACCGAATCGATTGCCGCCGTTCCCCTCAAAATCAAGGGGCGTACCATTGGCGTCCTGGAGGTGCTGAACAAGTTATCCGGGGCCGGTTTCGACGAGGAAGACCTGCGCCTGATGACCTCTATGGCCGCCGAGGCGGCCATTGCCATCGAGAACGCCCGCCTCTATCAAAGCCTGCGTGCAGAGCGCGACCGTATTATCAAAGCTCAGGAAGACGTCCGGCGCGCCCTGGCCCGCAATCTACACGATGGCACCATCCAGTTGTTATCGGCCATCAGCATGAACCTGGATCATCTGCAAAAGCTGATTCAGATCAAGCCGGAGAATGCCTTGCCGGAGATGGAGGCGCTTCGCAAGTTGGTTCATCAGGCCACCCGCGAAGCGCGCTTGGTCCTGTTTGAACTGCGCCCCATCATCCTCGAAACTCAGGGGTTGCTACCCGCCCTGGAGCATTACGTTGCCCAGTTGCAGGAAACGGAAAAATTCACCGCCCACCTGGAAGCCGATCCGCTTCCAACGGAACTGGAAACCAAGGTGGCCGGTATTGTTTTTTCCATCGTGCAGGAGGCCATCAATAACGCCAAGCGGCACGCCAATGCCGAAAATGTGTGGATCTCCCTGGCGATGAACGGGGGCGACTTGCAAGTCACAGTGCGGGATGATGGGCGCGGTTTCGACGTGGCTGCGGCGGAAAAGAACTACGATCAACGGGGTAGTTTTGGCTTGATGAATATGCGGGAGCGATCGGAGTTAATCAATGGGACGCTGTCCATTGAGTCACGAACAACGCTCCCGGATAGGGGAACCACGGTTCAACTGAACTTACCGCTAAACCGATGATGATCGACAAATTGCACCAGCAAGGCATTCAACAATTTCGAGACGGGGCTTATGAAGCGGCGGCCCGAACATTCTCCCAGGCCCTGGATATGGCTTTGGCCGGGGACAACCCGGCCAAAGCGGCGGAAATTTCCAACGATTTGGGCGTTGTTCGCCGCCAGTTGGAGGACCACGACGGCGCGTTTGAGGCCCTGAACAACGCGCTGGCGCATTACACCCGGACAGGAGACAAGAAGGGGCAGGCCCAGACTCTGGGCAATCTGGCGGCTGTCTACGAAGCTACGGAACAGTTTGAGGAAGCCGTCGGCGCTTACAAATCCGCTGCGGCCCTGTTTGAAGAAGTAGGCGAAAGCGAATTGGCGATGTATACCTGGCAGGCCCTCAGCCGCCTGCGGATGCGCCAGGGACGCTGGGTTGAAGCCATCGGCGCCTATGAAGAGGGCGTCGATAACATGCCGGACCGTTCTTTGAAGAAAGGCTTTTTGCAGCGCCTCTTGCGGCTGCCCGGCAACTTCTTGGGCGGCCCCCCGGATGAGGATGAACCGTAGAAAATGGCCCTCGCCCCCCGGCGCGAAACCTCCCTGCGGGACTCCCAACGCGAAAAAAGTGCCGGTCACCTGCCCTGTCAAATGCTTTTCGGACGGCTTCTAAGACCCGTTTTCCGCTTCCCTGGATTTGGCGATAATTTGCTCGGTGAGCTGAGCCGGGACTTGCTCGTAGTGGGACAGCTTCATGGTGTATACCCCGCGTCCCTGGGTCATTGAGCGTAGATCGGTGGCGTAGCGTTGGACTTCAGCCAGCGGGGCCTGCGCGCTGATCACCGTATTTCTGCGTATCTGCTCCATCCCCGAAACCCGCCCCCGCTTGGTGGTCAGATCGCTCATGATGTCGCCAGTGTACTCCTCTGGAACGGTAACCGTCATATCCATGATCGGTTCCAGAAGAACCGGCCTGGCTTCCTTGACCGCCAGTTTAAAGACCTCGCGCCCGGCGATCTGGAAGGCGATGTCTTTAGAGTCGACCGGGTGCTCCCTGCCGTCGAAGACCACGGCTTTGACATCGACCACATTATAGCCGGCGATCACCCCCTGCTCCATAACCTGCTTGATGCCCTTTTCGATGGAAGGCAGGAAGGATTGGGAAATCGCGCCGCCAAAAACCTCGCTGGCGTATTCGAACCCCGCCCCCCGATCCAGGGGTTCCACCCGCAAGTGAACTTCGGCGAATTGACCCGCGCCGCCCGTTTGTTTCTTATGCCGGTATTGCGCCGAGGCGGTTTTGGTAATGGTCTCCAGGTAGGGCACTTTGGGGATGGAAACATCGACGTTCACCCCCGCTTCCTTGAGGTGGTTGACGGCCACATCGATGTGTGTGTCCCCCATCCCTTCCAGCAAAGTTTGTTTGGTGTTGGGTTCAGTGCGCCAGATGAGGGTGGGGTCTTCCTCCACCAGGCGGTTGAGGCCGGCCCCCAGCTTGCCGGTGTCGGCCTGAGTGCGGGGGGTCACAGCAACGCTGTAAACCGGGGTTGGATAATCTACCCCCGGCAACACCAGCGGATGCCCTTTATCGCAAAGCGTGTCGCCGGTCCTGGTCTCGCTCAATTTGACGACGGCGCCAATGTCCCCGGCCACGAGTTGGGCCACGTTCAATTGCTCCCGGCCACGAGGAACAAACATCTGCCCGATGCGTTCCTCGCTCCGGCTGCGGCTGTTAAAGACGCGGCTATCGGAGGTCATCGTCCCCGAAAAAACCCGGAAGTAACTTTGTTTGCCGTACTGGTCCACCACCGTCTTGAACACGAAAGCGGCCAGCGGGCTATCTGATGTGCCGCCCCCCACGGTTTCTTCTTGTTCCGTTGTAGGGTTGGTGGCGACCACTTCGGTCTTCGGTTCTGGTAAAGTGCTGGCAATAACGTCCATCAGCGGCCGGATGCCAACATTGGCCGTCGCCGAGCCGCACAGGACCGGCACTACTTCGCCAGCGGCCAACCGGGCTTTCAACCCGCGCGCAATTTCCCCGGCGGTGAGTTCCTCACCCTCGAAATACTTTTCCATCAAGGCGTCTTCACCTTCCGCGGCTGCCTCTACCAGCTCGGTTCGGAATTCCTCGATCTCGTCGGCCATCTCGGCCGGGGGCTCGCCGACCTGGCCAGCCTCGCCGGTAAAAGCCTTCAGGGTGATCAGATCAACGACTCCCTGGAAGACCCCATCCTCGCGGATAGGAATTTGCATCGGCACGAAAACACCATCAAACGCTGCGCGCAGTTCTCCAACCACCCGTCGATAACTGGCATTCTCCCGGTTCATCTTGTTTAGAAAGGCAACACGTGGCTTGCCATTGTCTACCACCTGTTGCCAGGCCAATTGCGTGCCAACTTCAACACCGGCCACGGCGTCGAGAACCAGGATGGCCGTAGACGCCACATAGAGCGCACTGAGCATCTCGCCGGCGAAATCGGGGTAACCGGGGGCGTCGAGAACGTTAATTTTATAGCCTTGCCATTCGCAGGGAACTAACGAGGTTCGTATGGAGATGCCACGCCGGATTTCCTCATCGCTGTAATCTGAGACGGTGTTGCCTTCCTCCACCTTGCCTATTCTGGTGATAGCGCCGGTGTTGAAGAGCATCGCCTCGGCCAACGATGTTTTGCCGGAGCTACCGTGCCCTAGAAAGACCACGTTGCGAATTTGCTCGGTTGCATAGCTCTTGGTCATTCAATCCTCCACCACAACAAAAAATCATCCCTCGTTGAGCCCAGAGATGCGCCGGCGTATTCTAAATCAATCGTGGGCAATTGTCAATGATTATTGAGCGAGTTCACGGCCAACCTTCCTATTGCCTCCCCCCCCCCCACCTATGGTATAATGGTCCGGGCTCGATCAGAAGGAAACCCTGATGCAACAACCTTTCGGGCATTTGATAAAACTGCATTTGCACCTGCAACGTCGCTGGCTAAGCTTTGGTCCGGGCTGGACAATGCTGGCCGGAGCGCTGGCTAGCGGAGCGCTGGCGTTCGATTCGAACCGGACGCTGCAATTGGTTTTGCTGTGGCTGCTGGTCGATCCGGTCCTGGGCACGGTCTGGGAATTGGCCGTGCAGTCCGGCATCTGGCGGGAGAGTTTGCGCGCGCCTTTGCCGGAAGGCACGAGGGTCTCGCTGCACCTGGTCCCTTATGCGACGCCGGGCTCCTGGGGTTATCGCCTGGCCCGCTGGTGGGGCGTGCTCCGGGCCTGGTGGCGGATGGCTCCCGGCGCGGCCCACGGCCAGAGCGCAACCGCCTTTGCCGGAAGCGCAATCCTGGCCCTCTTTTTAGGGTTGTTCTTGAAACCGATCCTCATCCCGTTGATCTTATTGTCGGTGGTGCTGGCCCTGTTGACCGGGCGCGAAGACCTTTCCACGACGGTCCGGGGGCAACGCTTCTGGCAGGCTGTGGGGAATGTGGTCATCCCCTGGGGTATGGGGTCGCTGTTGTTTGCCTCCTCGCTGCCGTTGTTCTCGGGGCTTCTGATGGTCTGCTATGGCCTGGTTTACCTGGGCGGCCTGCGCCAGGCGGCGGGTCAAAGCGAGGGCGATCATTTGTTGGTTATGGGGCAGGCGGCGGCGATCTTGTTGCTTATTGGGTTAAGAGCGCCACTAAGCGCGGCGGTGCTAACCGTGGTTTTGTTATTCCAGCTAATCCTGCGCAACCAGGCCCTGAGGAGGGGGGCCTACTTGTGGTATTTGAACAGCATCCAACCGTATATGGTCATTGGTCTTATGGCCGCAGCCTGGGGAGTAAGCTAAGCCCGTGTTCGGATGGGTGGCGCTCATCACCGGCATCCTGATCACGAGCGCCCTGCTATACTGGCTTCTCATCCTGACCGAAGGCGCTTATCTCGGGCCACGGGTCGTCATTCTACTCTACGATTTGACGGCGCATCGCTATAACCGCCTGAAAGAATATGACGCCGACGAGGAGGATTACTTCCTGGGAAGACCGCTGGCCCAGGCGCTCGGCGAGCATCCGGCTCCGTGGGTGCTTGATGTGGCCACGGGGACCGGGCGCTTGCCGCTCACCCTGCTGCGGCAAACCGGCTTCGAAGGCCAGATCGTTGCTCTGGACCGGTCAGCCCGAATGTTGGCTATCGCCCGGCAAGACCTGGCGGAACACGCCGGGCGTTGCCGGTTCCTGGTGGCCGATGCCGAAGCGTTGCCCTTCGCCGATCAATGTTTCTCCGCCGTCAGTTGTTTGGAGGCATTGGAATTTCTGGCTCATCCCCAGCGGGGCCTGCGCGAATTGATCCGGGTTCTGCAAGGCCGGGGATGGTTGCTGGCGACCAACAGAATCGGTTGGGAGGCATATTTGATGCCGGGCAAGACCTGGGCCAGAGACGAGGTTATGGCCTCTCTATCGCAATTGCCGTTGGCCGAAATCGCCGTGCGCCCCTGGCAGGTCATTTATGACATCATCTGGGCTCGAAAACGAACCGCGCCCGTAACCGCCGCTCATAGGAATCGATGAAAGACGATGGCGCGGCCGGCCGGGCGTTGCCCCGCTGTCCGTATGCTTTTACATTATGCAAAGGACGTGGTATACTTTTTGAGA
>JBHHXL010000166.1:0-9780 GCA_046757065.1 Anaerolineae bacterium | reverse complement strand
GCCGAATTGCTGCAACTTTCATTATACTACAAAGTGACTGGATTTGCCCTTCGCCTCGTTACGCCGTTACGCCAGCAATGAACCGCCTCAACCCCAACGCCGCCGCTATCGCCAGCAGCGACAGCACTGAAAGCCAGGTCCCGACCACTCGCACCGGCGTGTCCTCGAAGCGCAGCTCCAGGAAATGCCGGCCGGGGGGCAGGGGGACCACCATCCAGCCCTCGTCCGGGGTGGTGGTGATCGCCGGTTGGGTCACCAGCGGGCCGATGCGCCCGTACAACTCGCCGTCGTCCGGCCCCAGGTCCCGGTAAAGGTAGGCCGTCCAGCCGGGGTAGTAGGGGATGTGGAAGGTAACCGCCTGGCGCTCGTCGGCGGCGAAAACCCACAACAACTCGTGGACGCTGTCCATCTCCATCGAGAAGGCCGCCATCAGCGGTACGGGCGGCTCGACCGTTTCATCCCAAACCTGATCGTAAACCACCTTGGTCTCGATCGTCCCGCCGCGCACCACCGTTTCGGCCAGGGTGGACCAGCCGGGGATGCGCCGCACCCAGGCCGTGACGCCGGTCATCTCGTCGGCGCTCTGCTGGAAGCGGAAGAGGGCGGCCTGGCTGACCGGGCCTTCGGTGGGCAACGGCTCGCGCACCTCGGCCCGCAGGTAGGGGTAGCTGCCGAGGATGATGAGGAGGGCAAGGGCCACGAGGGTGAGCAGGGAGGTCGGGGAGCCGGGGAGCCGGGGGGGAGAGGTGTCTTCCCCACCTTTCTCGTGTGCCTCTGCGTCCAACTTCTCCTCTACCCCCCCGCTCCTCTGCCCGGCCACGATGATTCCGGCAACGACGGCCAGCGGCGTGGCCATCAGGGCCAGCAGCCGCCAGGGGAACTGGGCGATGGTCACAATTGGAAAGGCAAACCAGAGCGGCGCGGACAGGGGCGTGGTCAAAAAGGCCACAAACAGGGCCATCCCCTGCATGAAATAGAGCGTTCGCCGCAGAGAGCGGTCCGCCAGGCGGGGCACGATCAAGAACGACAGGGCGAACAAGACTAGCGGCACCAGCCCGATCTGGAAGCCGGCCTCGTCGTTCGGGCCGGGGATGCTGGCCCCAAAGCCCCAACGCGGCGAGAACAACTGGAAGACCTCGACAAAATCATCGCCGAAGGCGTAGCGCCCTCCAACCCACTGATCCTGGTTGACGTATTGGCTTTCGACCAGGACCGGGAAGAGGAAGATGGCGCTCAGGCCGACGCCCCAGGCCAGGGCCAGGGCGGACGGCCAACCCCGCCGGACCAGATCGACGGGGGCCGCGCCCAGCGAGGCCAATCGCGCCCACCAGCGAGGATGGTCATCGTTAAAGCGCAGGTAGAGCACCAACAGGACGTACAGCCCGGCGGCCAGCGTGAAGAGAAACGACAGCAAAAAGCTGGTGAAGGTCAACCCGGCGAAGGCCAGGGCCGCCCCGACGATAGCCCTCAGGCGCGGCGCGTGCGCGGTCTCGTAAAATCCCCACAGGACCAGGGGCACGAAGACGAAGGCCACCGACTCGGCCAGGGCGGCCCGGACGTACATATCAAAAATGTGATAGGGCAGGTAAACGTAGACCAACCCGGCCAGCAAGCCCGCCGCCGGCCCCATCAGCCGCCGGGCGAAAAGGTACATCGTCAGGCCGGATAGCACCGCCGCCAGGCCGAAAACGACCTTGACCGAGGTCACGATGTCCAGCCCGGCCAGGTGGAAGGCCTCGCCCACGTAGGATGAGAGCGGGCCGTAGACGTTGAAGAAGGGATAGCCGTAGCCGAAAGCAAAATCGGGCGACCAGCGCGGATACCACAGGCCATCCCGGATACTTTTGTTGAACTCGTACAGAAAATAGACGCTGGGCCGGGCATCGTGCGCGCCCCAGAAGTAGCCCGGTTGCAACAGCGGCCCGACCACCGGCAGGGAGAGAAGCAGGGTCAGCCAGAAATAGGGATCGCGCCAGCCTGATTTTACATGCCAGGCGGGTGGGTTGGCCGGGATTTCTCCCCCCTCCAATTCCCCCCGCTGGGGGGAGGGCTGGCTGACTTCCCCTCCAGCGGCGACCCGCAAAGCGGGGAGGACTGAGGGGGGGGGATTAGTGGGATCATATTCAAGACGCTTTGCAGGGAGATTAAAAGACTGAAACATTGTGTCCTCTGGCTCTTAGCTGGCGAATCTCCTAATCTCTCATCTCCAATCCCCCGTACATTGAGGGATTGGCTGGCCTGAATAGTTACGGCACTCCAATAATCACCCGCCCCTGGTCGTCCCCGGCCACCGGCAGACGTTCCAGGGTCTCGACCCGGTACAGCCCCAGGTAGAGACGATACGGGCCGTCCGGCCCCTCGCCCGGAATGGTCAGGCGATAGGTGTCTTCAACCGTGTGGCCCGGAATCCAGGCGCGGGTCGGCGCGGCCCCATCCTGCGGCTGGAGGTCGACCTGCGCCAAAACCTTGCCCCCCGCATCGACCAGATGCACAAAGACTTTCATATCTGAAGAAAAGGGCTGAAGGGCTTGCCAATGGACCTGCAATCGTAGAACATCCCCCGGCTGCGGCGGGCCGTAGTCGGCTACAGCCACGGCGGACTTAGTCTTATCCAGGCCGGTGATGCCGCCGCTGATCTCGACGTTCAGGTCATAGTCCAGCACAGCCACCTGGTTATGCCCCAGAATCGCCTGTGGGCCCGAACCCGGCGGGCGTTGGGTAAACCTTGGTTCGAGGTACGGGTAGCCGGCCAGCAGGGTAAAGACGAGCAAGGCGGCAAAAGCCGGGAAGGCGCGCAAGCGGTCATCCAGCCGGGGGCCAACGCCGGACAGGGCCGCCAGGCACAGCCCGGCCAGCCCCAACAACTGCCAGGGGTAGCTCAGCGTAGCCGCCAGGCCGGGCAAACTCCACACGCGCAACCAGGCGGCGAGGGGCGTGATCAGGATCAAGATGACCAGGGTTGCCGCCAGGAAAAAGGGAGGGCGGCGCTCAGTGACATCCCGGCGGGACCGCCAAACGTAGACCGCCAGCAGCGATAAGCCTACGGCGGCCAGGCCCAACCCCAGCGACAGGCCATCATCCCAACCGGGCCGGCTGACGCCGAACCCCCAGAACGCCGAAAAAAGTTGGGCCGGGTAAACCAGATGCTCCGCGAACAGGGCCGGCGGGTTGTGGCCGCTGGCGTCCGGCGCGCGGGCAAAGGTCAGGGCCGCCGCCAGAGCGAGGCCCGCCACCGCCGCCAGCAGGGGCCACAGGAACCCCCGCCGGTGCAAGACGAGGAGTAGGGCCGCCAGGAAGAGAAAAAGCCACAGGCTCAGCCCCAACTGGCTTAAACCCAATCCGAGCCAAAGCATCCCCACGCCAACCGCCGGCCGCCGGCGAACCGGTCCGGCCAGCGCCGTGGCCGCCAGCAGCCCCCACGGGGCCAGGCCCCAGAACAACGCCTCGCCCCAGGCCCCCCGGACGTAGACGGTGGCCAGGGTGAAGGGCAGGTAGGTGTAGACCAGCGCGGCCAGCGTTGCGCCCTGCCTCCCCAGCCAGCCTTGCAGCCACAGGAACAACCCGCCGGCCCCCAAAACCAGCCCGGCGCCCATCACCAACTTGACGGCAGCCGCCGGAGCCAGCGGCACCAGAGCCGCCAGATAGTACGGCAGCAGCCCCGCCCCGCGCCAGGGGTCGAAGTCAACCGCCAGGGCCGGCAACCAGCCAAAATCCGCCAGGCGGCGGCGCAGGCTCATCACATTCCAGACCGGCCCGAAGCCGGTATGCGTTTCGAAATAGCCGGGGTAAAGCAGCGGGGCCACGGCGAACACGGTCAGGGCCAGGGTCAGGAAGAAGTAGCGGTTAAAGAAGGTGTCCGCCGCTGAGACGGCGAACACCTTCCGCAAATTAACTGGCTTGATTTCCATCCAGCCCCAACACCGCGGCCTGTTCCTGCATCGCCCCCAGCACCAGTTGCAGGTGATCGTTCAACTCGACGCCCAACGCCGCTGCGCCGGCCTCAATATCGGCCCGATTTACGCCGGCGGCAAAAGCCCTGTCCTTCCACTTCTTGCGAATCGACTTGAGCTTCACATCGCGGATGTCTTTCGAGGGGCGAACCAGGGCCACGGCCACGATCAGTCCGGTCAGTTCATCGACGGCGTAGAGCGCGTGTTCCATCCTGGACCGCCGCTCGACGCCGGTCACCTCGGTGGCGTGCGACAGGATGGCCCGCACGATCGTTTCATCGACCTCCCTGGCGCGCAGGATGCCCGCTCCCCGGTTGGGATGCCCCGCTTCGGCCACATCGGGGTAGCGCTCGTAATCAAAATCGTGGAGCAGCCCGACCACGCCCCACAGGCCCTCGTCCTCCCCGAATTTGCGGGCATAGGCCCGCATCGCCGCCTCCACCGCCAGCATATGGCGGCGCAGGTTCTTGTTTTTGGTATACTCGCAAACCAGGTCCCAGGCTGCCTGTCGATCCACGTTTCACCAGCCTCCTTGTCCAAACCAAACCAGAGCGCATTGTAGCATTGACCGGCAGAGGGGGCAAGCGGGAAGAAACCGCCCTGAAGTTAACATAGTTGACAGATTTACCAGAGTGGGTTATATTGAAGTCAATCTCACCTCATCAAGTTCCTTATGTAGTGTAATAGGGAAGGCCAGACATATGCCAGAAGACAAAAAGATGCCAAACGCCAGTTTCCACGTTCTAATCCTGGCCGTTGAGGAAGTTCTGGGCAAGAATGGATTCAACGCGGTGCTGAAGGCAGCCAAGCTGGATTTTCTGGTTGGCAAACGCCCGCCTAACAACCTGGACCGTGACGTGCCCTACAGCCTCTACGCCGCTGTGGAACAGGCCATCGAGGACTTTTACGGACCGCGCGGCTCACGGGCTATCTTGCAGCGCGTGGGTCGAGCCACTTTTCGCTACACTCTGCACGAACGCCCGGCGATCTTGGGGCTGGCCGGTCTGGCCCTCAAGGCTCTGCCGGTCGGCACCCGCCAGAAGGTAATCCTCGAGCAAATTGTCAAGGCGTCCACCGAGGAGACCAATTTACCGGCCGAGTTGGAAGAGCACGACGATCATTTTATTTACATCCGCAAAGCCGGCCCTTGCCAGTTTCGGAAGCGGGACACCAGCGGCGGACCCTGCGATTTTGTGGTGATGGGCGTTCTCTCGGAGGCTCTCAAATGGGCCACCGGCAAGAATTTCAGGGTTTCGCAGGAAACCTGTATGAACGTCGGCGACCCGGCCGACCGCATCCGGGTTGAAAAGGAGCCGATGGAGGACTGAGCCCTCGGAGTACCGGGGCCGCTTGGGTAATTGCTTCGCTGATCGCATACGCTTCACGCCCGCAGAAATCTTTTTTGATGGCGTGGAGCGTTCCATTTTTGCCAGGAGGGAGAACTGAGATGCCAGAAGAAACGATTTTCAGCAAAATCATTAAAGGTGAAATTCCCGGCGACATCGTTTACCAGGACGACCGGGTTACCGCTTTCCGCGACATCAACCCCCAGGCGCCGGTTCACATCCTGATCGTCCCTAACAAGATTATCCCCACGGTCAACGACGTTCAGCCGGAAGACGAAGCCCTGCTGGGGCATCTGTTCGTGGTCGCCGGGCAGGTGGCCGCCCAGGAAGGGATCGCGGAAAGCGGTTATCGCCTCTTGATCAACTGCGGGCCGGACGGCGGCCAGGAGGTCTATCACCTGCATATGCACCTGGCCGGGGGGCGTCCGATGGGGCGGATGTTCGCCCGCCCGAAGCACTAGGGCCGCCAGGCCGGGGTCTGCTCATCACGATCCGGGGTGTGGGTCAGGTTCAGGGCCTGGCTGCCGTTCAAGTCACTCAGGAAAATATCCCAATTGCCCTCCCGGTTTGAGTAAAAGAGCAATCGCTCACCATCCGGCGACCAGGCCGGGCCGTGATCGTCGGCGTAGGGCATATTGCTGATATTGCGCGGATTGCCGCCCACCGCCGACATCACGTAAACCTCCACGTTTCCGTCGCGGCTCGTCTCAAAGGCGATTAGCTCGCCCGAAGGGGACCAGACCGGGGCCAGGTCGCTGGCCTCGCTGGCCGTCAACCGCCGCAGGTCGGTCCCGTCGATCTTCATGCTATAAACTTCCCAATTTCCATCGCGCTTGCTGGAAAAGGCCAGGCGCTGGCCGTCGGGAGACCAGACCGGGGTGATGTTGCCGCCGCCGTCATTGGTCAACTGGACCAAATCCTCCGAGGCGCAGCCCTCGGCGCGGGTGATACACGTTGCATCGAGAATAAAAATCTCCCAGGCGCCAAGTCGATTGGAGGAAAAGGCAAGCTGGCTGCCATCCGGCGACCAGGTCGGAGTCCAGTCATCGGCGGGGTGCCGGGTGACGTTATGCACATTTTGCCCTGTGACATCCATCACGTAGATCTCCCGGTTCCCATCACGCTGGGAAACAAAGGCCAGCCAATTGCCATCATTAGACCAGATAGGGGCCGTGTCCTCCAGCCCTGCCTCGGAAAGCGGGTGCTGCTCGGAGCCGTCCGTATTCATCACGTAGATTTGCCAGCTTCCCTCAGCATCGCGGGCCATATAGGCAATCGACGGCAGGGTTCGGGCGACAACGACGGGCGGGGTCGGCGTTGGCAGAACGGTTGCGGTTGGCGTTGGGGCCGGCGTCGGTGTGGTGAAAGCCACCGACGTTGCCGGCTGGGACGGGTCCTGAGCCACTGCCGGAGAGTCCACCGCACCCGGCAAGCTTATCCATCCCAATGATCGCCCCAGCAGTAGACCGCCCAGCAACAGCCCGCCCAGCAAAGCCAGGCCAACCAGCCCCGTCAACCAGGCGGGCCGGCGCGCCGGAGCCTGGCCGCCGTCGTCCGGACTGCGTTGCCTGGGAAGCTCTGGCGCGGACGCGGGCGAGGCTGCCTGCCTCCGCCAGTCTATACCTTGCACCGCCTCGGCCGGTTTATGATGCCGGTCGATCCAGTAGCGGAACAACTCAACGTAAAAGCGATAGCTGAGAGCGCCCATCCGCACCAGGACCCGTTGCGCCACCAGATTATCCAGGGCCTGAACAATGACCTCCTCTTTAACAGCGGGATCGTAGGTGGCCAGCAGGCTGACGATCTCCTGGCGGGTGATAGGCCCGTGGGCGCCGCGCTTCGCGCCCAGGGCCGACAGGACAGCCCGCTCGACTTCGCTGGCCTCGCTCCAGCACGTCTCGAAAGGGTCCACGTGCAGGCCAAGCAGGTGTTCCAGCGTTTCATCGACGTAGCGCAGGTTTACCCAGCCTTCACGGGCGTAGCGGTTAAACAGGGTGTAGCCGAACAAGGTCAAATAAAAGGGGTGTTGGGAGTTTACCTCGGCGATGCGGCGGGTCACGCCGTAGTCGAAGCGGAGCACCCCCTCCACCGGTCTGGTTATCAGCTTCAAGGCATCGTCCAAGACCAGCGGCCCCAGGTGGTAGGCCGGCGCGGTATCGAGCAGGGGGTGTTGCAACTGGTTTTCCCAGCGCGAGTCGATGGTAAACATCACTTGCAGGGGCAGATCGCTGGCCTGCAAAACGGCAATCGCCTCCAGGAATTCGGCCAGCAAGCCCAGTCCGGCTTCCGCCAGGCAATGCAAATCGTCGATGAGCAAAATCACGGGCCCGCCGGCCCGGTTCCGGTGCGCCGCCGAGAGCACACCGCGCAGGGCCGTCACGGCGTCGGCAGCGGTATCAACTTCATTCGGCGAGAGCAATTGCCTGGCCGTCAAACTGTCAAGCAACTGGCGTATGGCGTGATGGAGGACGGCTTTCAGGGTGTAGCTCCCGGCATCGCCCAGGCTAAGGTAAAGAGGCAGGGCGTTCAGGGTGAACATATCGGGCAGATGCCGGGCCAGCGACGTTTTGCCGATCAGGGGGGGGCCGTAAAGCAACAGCACCCGCTGCCCCGCGACCAACTGTTGCTCCAATTGCAGGGCCAGGCCCTCGCGGCCAAACAACATTCGCAGATTAGCCACCGGACGGCCGGCTTGATAGGGGTTGATCAGGTTTGCCAAAAACTACTCCCAGGTTCTGAACTTCTTGGAAAACGATGCGGATTATACCACAAACCGAAATGCGCTCAATTCCGTCGTTTGGCGACAACGATGTGCGCCGTGGCTTCATCCACGGTCACCGTTTCCCAACGGGCGATGAACCCCTGCCGGGCCAAATGAGGCAGGGGCCCGGCGGGCGGAATCCGGCGCTGGCCGGTGAAGCGATACAACCCCTCAACCAACGGCTGCAACGGCCAGGGTCCTTTCAACTTCCCCTCGGCGACAATGATCAATTGCCCCGGCGCGCCCTGCCCCCCGGATGAATTTTCAGACCAGAGCACCCGGCGAACTTCTGCCAGCGAGGCCGGGTCCATAATGTACTCCGTCGGAAAGGTGGCGACGGCGTTGGCGAAAGTCCCGCTGGGGAAGGGCAGCGCCTGGGCCTGGGCCCGGACCAGCGGCGACGGCAGCCGGGGATCGAAGCGCCGCAAGCGGCGGCGGGCGAGCCGGGCCATATAAGGCGACAGGTCGATGCCGGCCGGCTGCCAGCCCCGCCGCACCAGGTCAACGAACAACCCGCCCGTCCCGTAGGCCAACTCGAGGACCGGGCCGGGCTGCAAAAACGGGATCGCGCAGCGACGCCAGGCCCCCCACTGCCCGAACGACACGCTCCAGGCAACGGCATCGTAAGTCCAGGCCAGCTGGTTGTAGAGCAAATGAAATCCCTGGCGCAGGAGAAAGCGGGGTAAGGCCATACACGCTTTCAAACAATGACCCGTAGTTTTTTGGGCAAAAGGGTGTAAGCGATGTCGGTTGCCCCCCGGGCGATGACCTCGCCGTCCGCCTGGATCGGCGTAGGCGGTGAGGAGGTGATTTGCAGACGGCGCGTCCGGGCCTGGGTCACCAGCGGGTGGTGGACGTGCGCGCCGCTGAAGGTCAACGGCAACAGGCGTAATTGCTGCCAGCGGCTCATCGCCGGGGCGAAAACGAAATCGAGGTAGCCATCATCCAGCTCCGCTTGCGGGGTCATCCAGAACGCCCCGCCGGTGCGGGGGCTATTTCCCACCGAAACCAACGTAATCGACCCTTCGTACTCCCCATCATCCCACTGCAACCGCATATGCCACGACCGGGCCTGCCAGATACCGCGCAGGGCGGCGATGACGTAGCGCAGCGTGCCCTTAATGTGTTTGATTTTCATATTTTCGATGCTGACCACCGGCTCCAGGCCGACGGCGGAGTTGTTGTCGAAGCAGTGATTGTTGACCAGCCCCACGTCGATCAGGCGGGTTTGGCCCGCTGCCAGTCTGCGACAGGCGGCCCCGATGTCCCCCGGCAGCCCCAAAATGGTCGCCAGGTCGTTGGCGCTGCCCAGGGCGATGATACCCAGCGGCCCGGCCTCGCCCCCGCCGGCGGCCTGCACCAGCCCGTTGACCACCTCGCTGATGGTGCCATCCCCCCCGGCGGCCACGACCAGGGGCCAGCCGTCCAAGCTGGCCTGGCGGGCCAGGTCGATGCTCTGTCCAGGCGCTTCGGTCACAGCCAGGTCGTAAGCCAACCCCACGGCTTCGAGGGCGGTCTGCACCGCCGCAATGCAGCGCCGGGCCTGCCAGCGTCCGGCGTAGGGGTTCAGGATGATTTTAGCCTCTGCTGTCACCCAGCACCTCCGCCAGGAGATCAGGACGACTGGTGATAATGCCATCGACTCCCCAGGCTGCCATCCGGCGCATTGCGTCCGGATCGTCGCAGGTCCAGATGTTGACGGCCAGACCCCGCCGCTGTTCGC
>JBHHXL010000165.1:0-9817 GCA_046757065.1 Anaerolineae bacterium | reverse complement strand
TTTTGTCTTCTCTGTGCCCTCTGCGTCCTCTGCGGTGAGATGTGGGTAATCACCAAGAAATCTGGCCTTGACACGGCGGGCAGATTGTGATAAGATACTGAATGATGGTTCATTCAATTGAGTGGTTATTCATTCTGCAAAATGAACAAACATTCACACCGAGTCTCAGGAGACCGCGATGACACCAGCCACCGATCCAATCCGTGAGGCCATGACCGAGGCCCGCCGGGCGCAGATTTTGGATGCGGCCGTTCGGGTCTTCGCCGAAAAGGGCTTCCACCGGGCGACGATCAAAGACATCGCCAATGCCGCCGGGGTGGCCGACGGCACGATCTACAACTATTTCAAAAACAAGAACGACCTGCTGGTGGCGATGGTCGCTCGCCTGGCCGAGATCAACCAATTCGCCGGCCAGGCCGGGCACCTGGCGGAGGGGGGCGACCCGGAGCAGATCCTGCGCTTCATCCTCCGCAACCGGTTCGAGTTGCTGGAGCGCAACCGGACGCGGATGCAGGCCCTCATCCCCCAAATCATCAACGATCCTGACCTGCGCAGCCATTTTTGGCAGACGGTGGCCCGGCCGACCCTGGCCGTCTTCGAGCGGGTCTGGCAGGCTCAGGCGGAAAAGGGCCAGATTCGCCCGGTGAATCCTCGTATCCTGGTGCGGCTGTTGATCGGCATGTTTTTGGGTGTGGCCCTGCTGGATATGCTCGAAGATCCGGTGGCCGGCGGCGACAAGGAGCCGATCATCGACGACAGCCTGGACATCATCTTGCGCGGCCTGCTGCCGCGCGAGGGCGCGTAGGAGCGGCGTATGTTCTACCGCATCGCCAGCCTCATCCGCAAGGAGTTCATCCACATCTTCCGCGACCCGCGCAGCCTGATCATCATGTTCGTCATCCCCCTGGTCCAGCTTACGCTGCTGGGCTACGCCGCCACCACCGACATCGAGCATCTGCGCACCGCCGTCTTCGACGCGGACAAGACGCCGCAAAGCCGGGCGCTGATCGCCGCTTACGCCGCTTCAAATTATTTCAACATCGTTGAGTACGTGGACGCGGAGGAGGATATCCGCTTCCTGATCGACCGGGGCGACGCGCGGGCCGGCCTGGTCATCCCAGCCGGTTACGGCCAGGAGATCAGCGCCGGGCGGCAGGCGGACGTGGCCTTCTTCATCGACGGCTCCGACCCGCAGGTAGCCAACGTCGTCTTCGGCGCTTCGCAATCGGTCGGCCAGGCCCAGGCGGTGGAGATCATCGAGCAGCGCATGGGCATCTCGACCGGCAATCTGCTCACCATCGACGTCCGGCCCCGGGTCTGGTACAACCCCAACATGGAAAGCTCGCATTTCATCATTCCGGGCCTGATGGTCATCATTCTTTACCTGTTCACCGCCCTGTTTACCGCCTCCTCCATCGTGCGCGAGCGGGAGATGGGCACCATCGAGCAACTGATCGTGACTCCGATCCGGTCCATCGAGCTGATCGTCTCCAAGGTCTTTCCCTACATCTTCATCGCCTTCTTCGATGTGTTGGAGGTGCTGGCCATCGGCGTGTTCTGGTTCGGGGTGCCGATCAGCGGTAGCCTGTCCCTGTTGCTGGGTCTGGCGGCCCTGTTCCTGGTGACGGCCTTGGGCATCGGCATCTTCATCTCCAGCGTGGCCAGCACCCAGCAGGAGGCCCTGCTGATGACGATGGGCACCATGCTGCCCACGATCTTCTTGAGCGGCTTCTTTTTCCCCCTGGAGGCGATGCCGGCCTGGTTGCAGGTCATCAGCTACGCCGTGCCGGCCCGCTACGCCCTGGAGATTATGCGCGGCATCATCCTGAAGGGGGTTGGGCTGCAAATATTGCTGGAACAGGTCATCGCCGTCGTCATCTTCGGGGTGGTGATTATGACCCTGGCCGCCAGCCGCTTCCGGCAGCGGTTAGACTGAGCCTGCCCCCGGCTTGCGGGGCTTTGTGATGCGCGTAAGGCAGGGTGATCGGCGGCGCTTGCTCGACCTGAACCTTAAAAACCCATTCGACTCCCTTGACACCCCAACCGGCCAGATGTATACTATGACTGACTAATTAGTCAGTCATAAAACCGCCCGGAGGTCAGGCAATGTCACCTCGAACCAAAGAGCAAACGGCCCACGTTCGCCAGGCGCGGCGACGCCAACTCCTGGACGCCGCCCGCCAGGTCTTCTCCCAGAAAGGTTTCAGCGCCACCAACGTCTCCGACGTGGCCGCTGCCGCCGGCGTCAGCCAGGGCACGATCTATCTCTACTTCGATAGCAAAGACGACCTGTTTATGGCCACCTTCGAGGCGTGGATTGAGACGTGCGTCTACCAGGCCTATGCCGAGAGCGACCTCTCCGCCGAGACCGCTGCCGGCTGGCTGCGCGCCTTCGCCGATTCTGCCGCCCAAATGATGGCCACCTCGGCCGAGTTCCTGCCGGTACAAATGGAATTCTGGAGCCATCTGCTACGCAACGAGGCCATCCGCGAGCGTTTCCGGCAGCTCTTTGCTGAATTGCGCACCTTCCTGGGCCAGATCATCCAGGCCGGGATTGACGGCGGCGAGTTCCGGCCGGTCGACGCCGAGGCGTTGGCTGCCATCGCCATCGCCGTCTACGACGGACTGATCCTGCAATGGCTGGCCGACCCGGAGGAGCTGGACTGGGAACGAACCAGCCGGACTCTGGTCAAAACTCTGCTGAATGGCCTGCTGGCCGGCTAGGGAGGTGAGGTAACCGATGCCGGTCTTACTGTCAATTGCCCGCAAGGAGTTGCGCCACCTGCTGCGCGACCCGTGGAGTTTAACCATTGTCACCCTGGGCGCGGTGGTGTTACTGGGCCTGCTGGCCTACACCTTCTCCCTTGAGGTCTCGGATGTACCGACCGTCGTTTGGGATGCCGGCAAAGGCCCCGGCAGCAGGGCCTACCTCGATAGCTTGCGCCGGGACGATTTCTTCGCCCTCCATGCCGGCGCCGGCAACGAAGCCGAGATCGCCCGCGCCGTGACCAGCGGACAGGCCAGGGTGGGCCTGATCCTGCCCCCCGACTTTGATCGCCGGCTGGCAGCGGGGCAGCCAGTGACGCTCCAGGCTATCGTTGACGGCACCGCGCCCAACGAGGCCATCCGCGCCCTGGGCCACATCGAGGCCCTGACGGCCGATTTCTCAGCCCGGACCCTGGCCAGAGATTTACAGCGCCGGGGCATGCTGGCCGGGAACCTGGCTTTACCCCTCGACCTGCGAGTCCGGGTGCGCTACAACCCGGCTCTGCGGACGGTCAACGGCATCCTGCCCGGTTTGATGGCCATCGTCCTGGCGATGCCGGCCCTGAGCGCAGCCGTGGCCCTGGCTCGAGAGAAAGAACTGGGCACATTGGAAGGTCTGCTAGCAACGCCGGTCCACCAATGGCAGATCGTGGCCGGAAAGCTGGCGCCCTACCTGCTCGTCGGTCTGATCGATACCTGGCTCTTCGCCATTTTCGGCAAGGTCGGCTTCGGCGTCCCGTTCCAGGGCACCTGGCCGGCGCTGCTGCTCCTGGCAACCACCTTCCTGGTAGCCAACCTGGGCATTGCTCTTTTCATCTCAAGCTTGGCCCGCACCCAGCAGGCGGCTACGGTCATTGCCTTCGTCTTTTTCATCCTGCCCTCCTTTTTTCTGTCCGGCTTTTACTTCCCCCGGTTCAGTATGCCGGATTGGTTGCAGGCCGAGACCTATCTCCTGCCGGCCACCCACTTCGTCATCATCGCCCGAGGGGTGCTTTTGAAGGGGGTGGGTCTGGAGACCTTGTGGCCCAACGGGGCCTTTCTGACTGGTGCCGGCGCGGTGATGCTCGGCCTGGCGGTGCTGAGGATGGGCAAAAGATTGGGCTGAGGTTGGGGTTGAAGGATTCGGGATTGGATATTTGAGCGATGCGCCTCTGGAACGTGATCTACAAAGAAGCTATCGAATTGGTACGCTACTGGCCGCTGCTTCTGGTCATCTTGCTGGCGCCGGTCATCGAGATGGTCAGCATGGCCTACGCCCTGTCGGCTGGCGTGCAACATTTGCCAACGGCGGTCCTCGACCGGGATCACAGCCAGGCCGCGCGGCAGGTGGTGGCCGCCGCCCGCAACTCGGGCCGGTTCGCGCCCGACCTTTACGCCAGCGACGGAGCCGAGGTGAACCATCTGCTCGACAGCGGTCTGGCTCAAGCCGCCCTGGTCATCCCTCGCGGCTTTGAAAAGGACCTGCGGGCCGGCCAGACGGCCCAACTGCAACTCCTGCTCGATGGCAGCAACGCCGCCACCGCCGACATCGCCCGCAGCTACGGCCAGGCCATCGTGGGCCATTACGCCCTCGAAGCGGTTTCCCAAGGGGGCTCCGGGCGCTGGCCACCGGCGCCGGTCAGCGCCCGGAGCCGGGTCTGGTTCAACGAGGACCTGCGCAGCGAAAACTTCTTTGTCCCCGGCGAGATTGGGGCGGTCCTGGCCTTTCTGATTTTGATCCTGACCGCCATCAGCATCGTCCGGGAGAAAGAGCGAGGTACGCTGGAACAACTGATGGTCACCCCGCTGCGCTCGATCGAGATCATCATCGGCAAGGCGGTTCCGGCGGTAGGGTTGACTTTCATTGGGTTGCTGGCTATGGTCGCGGCGGCTCTGTACTGGTTCCAGGTGCCGCTGCGCGGATCGCTGGCGTTGCTGCTGGGTCTATCGGGCCTGTACATCATCGTCGAAATGGGATGGGGCCTGCTCATCTCGTCGGTCGCCCGCACCCAGGGCCAGGCGTTGATGGCTGCCTTCTTCCTCGACTCGCTCGATGTGGTTCTGTCGGGCTACTTGATGCCGCTGGAAAATATGCCCAGGGCGGCCCAGTGGGCGTCCTCGCTGGTTCCGTTGCGCTACTACATCGTCATCACCCGCAACATCTTCCTGAAAGGCTCCGGCCTGCCCGAATTGTGGTCGCCGGTGCTGGCCCTGTGTCTGTTGGGGGCCGGGCTGTTTGCCCTGGCGGCCTGGCGTTTGCGGCGAGGCATTCAATGAGCGCCGGATCGAGGAGCAAGACGTTGAACGACGACAATCTGATCATCAAAACCGAAAACCTGACCAAGAAATTCGGGGACATTACCGCCGTAGACAGTCTAACCCTTTCCATTCGGAAGGGCGAGATTTTTGGCCTGGTGGGCCCGGATGGTGCAGGCAAAACGACCACCATCCGCATCCTGGCCGCCATCATGTCCCCCAGCGCCGGCGCAGCCTCCGTGGCCGGTTTCGACACGATGAAAGACGGCCAGGCCATCAAGGAACGCATCGGCTACATGGCCCAGCAATTCAATCTGTACGGCGACTTGAGCGTCCTGGAAAACCTGACCTTCTTCGCCGACATCTTCGCCGTGCGGGGCAAGACTCGCCGCGAGCGGATCGACAAACTGCTGCACTTCGCCCGCCTGACCGAGTTCACCGGGCGGCGCGCGGGGCGGCTGTCGGGCGGGATGAAGAAGAAGCTGGCCCTGGCCTGCTCCCTCATCCACGAGCCGGACATCCTTTACCTGGACGAGCCGACGACCGGCGTGGACCCCGTCTCGCGCCGCGAGTTTTGGGACATCCTGGCCGATCTGCACATCCAGGGCGTCACGATTTTGATCAGCACGCCCTATATGGACGAGGCGGAGCGTTGCTCGCGGGTGGGCCTGATGTACGAAGGCCGCCTGATCGAGTGCGACACGCCGGAGAACATCAAAGGCCGGGTGGCCGGGGAATTGATCGAGCTGAAGCCGGTTTCCCAGACGGTCCAGGGTGTCGGGTTGCTGCGCCAGGCGCAAAGCGCGGTCGGTGCCCTGGAGGGCGTCTTTGAAGTGCAAACTTACGGCGATCTGCTGCACATCTTCGTGGACCAGGCCGGGGCGCGGCAGACGAGCATCGTCCGGGCGCTCAACGCGGCTAACATCGAATCTCGAAATCTGCGCCAGACGCGCCCGCGGATGGAGGAGGCGTTCATCTCGCTCATCCGCCGCCAGACGGAGGCGACAGACGGAGGCGGGGAAAGAGGAATGATGAAGGATGAAGGACGAACGCTTCGCGTGAAGGATGGCGCGTATGACACTTGAGACCGGCGGCCCGGCCGTCGTCACCACCGACCTGACCAAGAAGTTTGGCGACTTCACGGCTGTGGACCACATCAATGCTTCCATCCCGCGCGGCGAAATCTTTGGCTTTTTGGGGCCAAACGGGGCGGGCAAGACCACGACCATCCGCATGCTGTTGGGCTTGCTCCAACCCACCGCCGGCACGGCCACGGTGTTGGGCCTGGATGTGACGCGCCAGATCAATGAAATCAGGCAGCGCATCGGCTATATGAGCCAGAAGTTCAGCCTTTACAACGACCTGACCGTCGAGGAAAACCTCAACTTTTACGGGGGAACCTACGGCGTGCGCGGCAGGCAACTGCGCCGGCGCAAAAAGTACATCCTGGATATGGCCGGTCTGCTGGGCCGCGAGCGTGAATTGACCCGGAACCTGTCGGGCGGTTGGAAGCAGCGGCTGGCGCTGGGTACGGCCATCATCCACCAGCCGGAGATGCTCTTCCTGGACGAGCCGACCGCCGGGGTGGACCCAATCTCGCGGCGCGCCTTCTGGGACCTCCTCTACGAACTGGCCGCCGGTGGCACGACTATTTTCGTCACCACGCACTATATGGACGAGGCCGAACACTGCCAGCGGCTGGCCTTCATCCAGCGGGGCCGCCTGGTAGCAGCCGGCTCGCCGCAGGAGATCAAGTCGAAACAGATGCCCGGCGAGGTGCTGGAAATCGATTGCTGGCCGACCGAGAAAGCGATGCCGGCGCTGCGCCGGATGGAGGTCTTTGAAGAGGTGGCCCTGTACGGCGCGCTCATCCACGTGGTGACGCCGGAGGGGGTCCGCGCAGAGACGCAAATGCCCGACATCCGGCGCATCCTGGCCGAAAGCGGCGTCTCGGTCCGGGGCATAGCCCGGATTGCCCCTTCGCTGGAGGATGTCTTTATCGCCAGCGTTCGTTAAACACGTTTACCGGAGAAAGATTATGAAACATAGACCCCCACCCTTTGCCATTCTGCTGGTGATCCTGATTCTGGCCGCCGCAGGCGGGTACTGGTACTTTTCCAACAATCCCCAGGCCTGGCAGCAGGCGTTGACGGACTTCGGCCTGACAGCCGATTCGCAGGCCAGGGCCCAGGTCTCCGCTTCGGGCTTCATCGAAGCCAACGAGATCGTCATCTCCGCCGAAATCAGCGCCCGCATCCAGGCGATGCCCGTGGCCGAAGGGGAGACCGTCACGTCTGGCCAGCGGCTGGTTCAACTGGATACCGCTCTGATCGATGCCCAGGCGGAGCAGATTGCAGCCCAGATCGCCCTGGCCGAAGCGCAACTGGCCCAGTTGAAGGCCGGCGCGCCCCAGGCAGACATCGCCGTGGCCGAGGCCGCCGTCGTTCTGGCCGAAGCGCAACGCGATGCCGCCCGCCAGGCCTGGCAAGACGCCATTCTGCTGCGCGACAACCCGCAGGAGCTGAACGCCCAGATCGATGCGACCTACAGCCAATTGGCCATCGCAGAATTACAGATCGAGCAGGCGGCCTTCCTGCGCGACGCCGTGGAATTGAACGAGGACCTGGCCGAGCAGTTTGTCGATTTCACCAACCGGGGCACGACCGTGGAGATCAACATTCCCGGCATCTTCTACAAGAAGATGCACATCGATTTTCCGGAAGGGGAAAAACAGTTGGCCTCGGTCCAGTGGAACCTGGCGACGATGGACCTCTGGCAGGGCTGGGTGAACCTGGAGAAGGCCAAAGCCGCTCAAGAATCGGCCCAGTACCAGTTACAAACCTTGCTGGCGTTGCGAGACAATCCATTGCTGGCCGATTTGCAGGTGGCTCAGGCTGAGGCCGATTACCAGGCCAAGGCGGCCTCGGTCGAGATAGCCAGGGCCAATCTAGACCTCCTGCGCGCCGGCCCGCCGCCTGAGCGGGTCGAGGTTCTGGAGGCGCAGGTGGAGCAGGCGAAATCGGGCCTGCTGGCCCTGGAAGCGCAGCGCCGGAAGTACACCCTGGTTTCGCCCATCAGCGGCATCGTGGTCGAACAAACTGCCCACGAGGGCGAGATCGCCGCGCCCGGCGCGCCGCTGCTGACCGTGGCCGACCTGGGCCGGGTGACCCTGACCGTTTTCGTCCCGACCTCGGATTACGGGCGCTTGCGCGAGAACCAGATGGTGGAAGTGTCCGTGGACAGCCATCCGGGCGAAACCTTCCTGGGCACGATTACCCACATCAACGACGAAGCCGAGTTCACGCCCAAAAACGTGCAAACCAAAGAGGAGCGGGTGAGCACCGTCTACGCCATAAAAATCACGTTGTCCAATACCGATGGCAGGCTAAAACCGGGAATGCCCGCCGACGCGCTCTTTGTTGAGGCCCTGGCCGCATATTAGGCGGCGGATGAGGTTAGAATTATGAAACGAGTGATCCCTTTCATTGTGATAGCAGTCCTGGTCGGGAGTGTTGCCTACTGGTATACCACGCAGCAGCCGCTTAACGCCGCCGCCGCCGAAGACGGGCCGATCCTGGCCTCGGGCACCATCGAGGCCGAGACGATCAGTATTGCCGCCGAAACGGGGGGGCGCATCCTCAACGTGCACGCCGGCGAGGGGGACGAAGTCGAGGCCGGCCAACTGCTGGTCGAGCTGGACCCGGGCCTGCTGCTGGCCCAACGGGCCGAGCTTGAGGCCGCCATCGCCACGGCCCAGGCCAACCTGGCGGCGGTGATGGCCGGACCGCGCCCGGAGGAGATCGCCGTGGCCGAGGCCGACCTGAAGCAGGTCCTCGCCCAACGCGGCGGGGCCTACCAGACCTGGCAACAGGCCCTGCGCCTGGTTGAAGACCCTCAGGAGCTGCTGGTGCCCATCAGCGAAGGGCAGGCCGTGGTCAAGCAGGCGGAACGCAACGTCGAGTTGGCCCAGGCCGCAGCCAAAACCGCCGAAATCCAGACGGAGGCTGCCAGCCGCAACCAGCGCGACCACGAGGCCCTGGTGCAATATGAGATCGCGCAAAAGCAGCGAGACGCGGCCAACGTCGGGGTGAAGCTGGCCGAAGCGCAACTTGCCGCTGCGCGGGTCCAGGTAGCCCACCTGTGGGAGATGTACAACAACCCCATCGCCCTTCAGGTGCAGGCTAACCAGGCCGAAAATGCCTATAACATCGCCCAGGCAGCAGTGACCGTAGCCAGAGCCAGGCTGGCGGCAGCCAGGGCGGAGACGCCTGCGGAAGAGGTCGCCGTGGCCAGAGCGCAATTGCGCCAGGCCGAGAGCGCCCTGGCCCTGCTGGATGTGCAGCTCGACAAGCTGCTCCTGGTCGCTCCCCGCGCCGGGCTGGTCTCCACCCGCATCGCCGATCCGGGCGAACTGGCCTCGCCCGGGGCCACGCTGCTCAATCTGGCCGATCTGGACCGGGTGACGTTAACGGTCTTCATCCCCGAAACGCAAATCGGCCGGGTGAAGTTGGGCCAACAGGCGTTGGTAACCATCGACTCGGTCAGCCAGGTTTTCGAGGGGGAAGTTTCCTTCATCGCCAACGAGGCCGAGTTTACGCCCAAAAATGTGCAAACCCAAGAGGAGCGGGTGAATCTGGTTTTCGCCGTGGAAATTACGCTCGACAACCCGGAGCACATCCTCAAACCGGGTATGCCGGCTGATGCGGAGATCGTGCCTTGAAGGGCTGGTCGGTGGAGCCGCTGATCATCAGCGGATAGAAGCGGATAAGCGGATGCCCTCTCGCGTGGAGACGATCCGCTAATCCGCTTGGCGCAG
>JBHHXL010000164.1:0-9910 GCA_046757065.1 Anaerolineae bacterium | reverse complement strand
TGTCCCGCACAAGCTAACAGCTTGTGCTACAAAACCCTATAAAAGCTCAAAGAGCCCCATTTGTAGAACGTGTCGGGCGGCGAGAGCCGGGGAGGTGGCCGGGGTTTGCAGGGATGTTAGCCGGTCTGGCGCGGCCCAAACTCCTGGTCCATAAGCGGCCACAGGAACCAGACCACCCCCAGGCCGAACAACAACCCGGATACCAGACGCAAGACCGAGTTGAGGGAACCCAGCAAATCGCCAACATAGAATTCGGGGGGGAAGACCCCGCCGGTCAGAGCCACGGCCCAGGTGTTATAATGGCGGAATTGCAAGCGCAAGGCGTCGTTGATCAGGTGGGTGGTGCCATCAAGGGCCAGCGGGGCGATGAGGAGGAAGAAGCCCCACCAGGGAATACCCCGAATCCGCAGGCCGCGCTGGCGCAGGAAAGCGTAGACCAACCCCAGCAGGAAAATGCTGGTGTACATCGCCACCATCCGGTCGGACCAGGCCACTTTCCAGCCCATTTCCGGGGTGCCGATGAAGTGGCGGCGGACCAGTTCGTTGCTGATGTCCCACACCTGGCCGATTTCGGCCTGGGTGTAGCTGACCTTGGGGCCGAACAGGAACCAGGAGCGCTCCGGCAACTGGTGGCAAAAAAAGTTGTAGATAAAATGCAGGGCCTTGCCGGGCCCGGTCCAGCCCAGGTGCATAAATATTGGGGCCAGCCAGGGCAGGATGACAAACATGCCCCAGCCAAGATTGAAAGTCAGCAGCCAGTGGTTCTCAAACCAGGTCCCGGCCTGATTGGCCCACTGCGTTATGGTTTGTGATCTCGAACTGGTGGTCTCGACGGCCATAGGTCCATTGCTCCTTGGGACAGGTAGCAGCAGGTAGCAGGTAGCAGTTCTGGCCCCGTTCTCTCTATTGCTACCTGCTACTTGCTACCTGCTACCGGTTACCGGTTACTCGTCATCCTCCAGGTCCTCGCCGGGTTCGAAGGTTTCTTCCAGGATGGCCAGGGCTTGCTCGGCCAGAGGCTCCGGAACCAGCACGCGGGCGAAGCCCATCGGCCCCACGGTCAGGCCGAAAACAATACCGGCGCTCTCCTGCTGAACTATCGCCGGGATCTCCTCGCTTTCCAGGCGGCCCTTGATGATCGCCGCTTCCGAGGGGCCCAGGTTGGCGGCGACCGTTACCCAGGGCGTTTCCTCTCGGCTGCCGGGGGTTGTTTCGGCGGCCTGTTCAGCAGCGCCGGATGGCGGCGCTTTCCTTTTGCCCGGCCAGGGCAAAACATCTCCAAATGCTTGGCTCATCCATCCCTTCCCAACTGCAAAATTTGTGGTGAGATAACATACCTCAAGCAGGGCGAGGCGTCAACTCGAAATAGTGCAGTCAATCAATACGCAATCCCGGAGGCCATCGTCCTCACCGTCCGACGAAAGACCATCGACCAATGACGAATAGCTCAGACATACCAACAACATCGGTCATTCGTCCTTGGTCATTTGTCGGTCAAGATCAAGACCCTGAGCAATTTGTGGAAACTCTCATCGGTTTCTCTATCAGCCATTGACCGAAAAGCTGCTGTCCGGATTGATCTCCCGGTTCCGCGAATAGAAGCCCAGATTGAGTTCCAGGCCCGTGTAGCGGCAGGTCACCACCACCGGGTCCCGATCGTGGTCCTGGCCCTTTTGGCAGCGGTCGATCAATTCAGCCATCAGCCAGCCGGCGGGCGGGGCGTTCTTGAACTGGTTGCCGCTGCTGCCGATGGCCATATAAAAACCCTGCAAATCGGATTTATCGTAGATGGGCAGCCAGTCATCCGAGACGTCGTACAGGTCTACCACGCCCCGCTTCTGATTGGGGATGCCCAGCTCCGGAATCCGCTTGGCCAGGCGATAGACCTGGGCCTTCCATTGGGCCTCCGTGATTTGCCGGTTGAAATGGTCCGGGTCTTCGATCCAGACCTGCGGGTCGCACTCCGGGTCTTCGCTGCCGACCAGGATCGAGTTGCCCGTTTCGGGGCGGAAGTAAAGCCCGGTGTCCCCGTCCGAGGTGTGGATGCCGTCCTGTTCAAAGTTGAACCCCTGCGGTGAGGGCACGTGATGTACCTCGTGCCGCAGCGCCCGGGTTTTGATGTTCATCCCCTCTTCCACGCCGGCCATACGGTTGATGATGAACGAATGGGGACCGGCAATGTTGACCACCATCGGCGCGTCGATCTGCTGGCCGCCAGCGAGCGTTACGCCCAACACCTTTTCCGCATCGCGCCGGATTTGCACCACCTCCTGGCCCAGCAGGAATCTGGCCCCGTAAGCCTCGGCGGCAACCTTCAGGTTGTGGGTAGCCAGTTGCGGATCGGTGACGTAGCCCGAATCGGGGGTGTAAATTGCCCCTTCGATCTCCTCCTCTGGCTCAATCCAAAAGCTATCATCCTCGGGGCGCGTGGGCGGCCAGAAAGATTTGGTCGAGTAGATGGGCATACGCTGCCTCAACGTCTCCAGGTCCCACTCTTCGTGGGCAACGCCGATGTTCCGGTACTGGGTCAGCACCTTGCGGTAATCGTGGCCCCGGGTCTTGAGCAAGATCGTGCCGCAGTTGACGTAGCGGGCCAGGCCACGCTCATCTTTGGTTTCCAGGTAGTTCTCCCAGTCCTTCCAGTAGAAGAAACCTTCGTAGGCCAGGGCTACGCCGTCATAGGTCGAGTAGTGGGCCCGGACGATGGCGCACGAGTTAATGGTGGATCCGGCCCCCACCTCGCCGTTCTTGTCGATGGACAACACCTGGTAGCCCTTCTTGGCCAGCTCAAACGCGGTGGCGCAGCCGATAACGCCAGCGCCGATGATGATAGCATCGACCTTTTCCATTTTCGAGTTCCCTCCTTTGGGCATGTCATTCTGAGCCGGAGCGTAGCGGAGTGAACGCAGAGCGTCTCTTTCAAGGACGCCACAAGCGAGGCGTAGTTGCGTTTCGTGGAGATTCTTCGGCTTCGCCTCAGAATGACATGTTGTCAGAATTTAACTTACAGCACACTACACCGGCGGTTAAACCTCCGCCGGCTGCATTTCGAACTCCTCCACCAGCAGCTCCGGGTGCTGGCGAGGCAGGCCCACCCGGTACCAGATGAAGGGGAAGAGCGGGTTGGGCAGCCAGTACATCCAACCCAGGTATTTGGACGGCGGTCCCTCGTCGGGCTTCAGGTCCAGCCAGACGTACAAAAATTTGTAAGGGCAAAACCCCGGCACAAAGTTCGGTTTGAACTTGTCGGTCAGCAGGTATTTGCGGCTGATATACAGGTTGCCCTCAAAGGGGGTGATGCCCCATCCGAGCGGCCCCTCGGCCAGCCGGGTGCCGCTGGGGCGGTGGGTGATGCGGACATATTTCTTGGTCATCGGTCCATTGTCCTCCTGCCAGGTATTCTACCCCTTGCCCCCCAACATGTCTAATCTCCCTGGCCTTCAGAAATCGTCCCGTCCCGGTGGACCTGCACCCACCGCCCGCTTTCGAGCCGGGCGAAATCCGACGACTCCAGGGCGATGACGGGGATCGTCTGGCCGTACATCTCATCGGCGACGATGGCGGCCAGGGCGAAGAAGTGATCGACGCCGGTGGTCAGGATGGCCGCCGGGGCTGTGCCGGCCCGGATGGCCTCCAGCAGGACGGCGGTGGTGGTGCTCGACCCCCGGCTGAAGGGCAGGGCCAGAATCCGCCCGGCGGCGATCTGGCCTGACAGGGGATGGCGGCGGTCAATGATCTCGCCCGTGCGCTGGTCGTAGCCGCCCCAAAAACTGAGCGGCTCGCGGCCCACCAGGGCCTGGCCTTGCGCTTCTCCGGCAATGACCGGCCTGCCCCGGATCACTCGTTCCACAGCGACTCATCCCTGACGACGCGCCCGGCCATCGCTGAGCGGACGCAATCCTGCAAGCTGCCGAAGACGACCTCTGTGCGCAGCAGGCCGGGGGCGTAGTAGGCGTACTTGGCCGAGTTGGTCATCAAGGTTTTGATCTCCGGCGGCAGCATCGGCGTGGTCAAGATGCAGGTGTCGACCGTGACCTTGCCGCCGAATTGCCGCAAAGGTTCCAGAACGCCGGCCCGGTCGGCCAGGAGGGCCATCGCCCGGCTGGAGGTGACCAGGAACTGCACCTCGGGGTGGCGTTGCCGGCCCGCCAGCAGCGGCGCGAGCTGCCCGAACTCGGCCAGCGAAAAATGGGGGCTGCCGAGCACGACCATATCCAGCTTCTGGCCGCCGGCCGTGGTCAACTCGTGGCGGGCGGCGCGCAGGCGGTCCAGCGTCACCTCGATAACCTGCTGCGGCTCTTGCCCCTGGAAGGCCGCTTCCAGCGTCGGCGCTTCCGGCGTCAGGCCGGCGATGTGGAACAGGGCCACCGCCCCGGAGGAGGCCGCCGCCGCGCCCAACGCCTTGAGCCGGTCCTCGTCGGGGGTGACCTGCAAGCCGTCGATGACCGGGATGCGCTCCCCGGCCAGCCGGCCCAGCAGGTGGCCCAGGACAGGGTAAAAGGAGTCGTCTCTTTGCAGGCGGGGCGGCACATCGACCAGGCGCAGCAGGAGCTGACCGGCCCGGTTCTCCGCCAGGTGCAAGCCCATCGCCGGCACCCGGCCGGTGATGGCCGCGCAGATGTCGAGCAGGTCGGGATAGCGTTCGGTGCGGGCGCCGATGACCGAGTTGGCGAAGACGATCGCGTTCGATTCCCCCCAGGCGATCTGCTGGCCGAAGGTGGGCCGCCAGGCGGTCTGGTAGGGAGCGCAGGTCCAGGTCGGCGTGCAGCCCATATGGTGATAGGCGACCATCTGGCGGCGCGCGTTCTCGGCCCAGTCCGGCGGGACGGCCCACTCGCGCCAGCCGTGCTCATCCAGGCCGCCCACGTTGAGCGTGGTCGGCACGGCTACCTTTGCCCCCAGGCCGGCCAGCCGCTCGGCGAACTCCAGCGTGGCCTGGCCCATGTAGAGCGTGCTGTCGATGTGAGCTGCGCTGATGTCCAGCAGGGTCTCGGCCCCGTAAACCCCGGCCATGCGGACGATGATCGACATCGCCAGCCGGGCCGCCGGGCCGCGCTCGCCGTTCAACAGAGCCTGGTCGTGGTCGCTCAGGTTCAGTCCCATAGGCTCATTATTGTATGGATTGCCTGCCGTCAGGCAAACCGTCGTCCCTGGCCCCCCGGCGGGTGCATTTCACTTTGGGGGCGGGTTTTGTTTTTACCCCCCTCGTTTCCCCCGCAAACGGGGGGAGGCTCTGAAGTCCCCCCATTATTGAGATTAAAAATTAGTTCGGTAATAAGGCGTTGTTCTCGCCAGCCCCCCCGCCGGGCGCTAAAGTCGCCCGGCTATCGAACAGCGCCCCTCAATCGGGGCTAAACTGAGACGAGGGGTGCAATTTTAAGCCCGATTTATCGGGCGTTGCTTCCTAGCCCGGCTGATTTATCGCCGGGCGGTGGCCGCGCTACGGCCAGGTCGGATTACGGAAATAGTTATTTAACTTTTATAACGGGGGGACGCAAAGCGAGGGGGGTAAAACCCCTACGATGTTACGTCTACCCCCAAAACTGAAACAGACCCACCCCCGGCCTGAAACTTGACAATCAAAATCGGTGGTGATATGTTACGCCAATCTTTTGCTTGCAAAGTAACTGTCCGTAAATAACAATTCACTTTTTCCAAGAAACATCCTGCAAAAATGACAAGTTATTTCTGGACAACCGCAAAGGAACCGGTTGGGGCGTTAACCTGGGGGAGGTTGCCTTCGGAAGCGCCCGGCTTCGCCATCGAGAACTGCTAACCGGCCACGCTGACCGTCGTCATCGAATTGCGTTGGCCCATTTGTTTAGCCCCGCCGGGCAGACGCCGGGCGGGTGGCAACAGGGGATCAAGGCTATGCTCATTCAGTATGAGATGCTGCGCAAGGTCAGCCGCACCTTTGCCCTGTCCATCGAGCAATTGCCCCAAATTTTGCGGGATTCCCTCACCGTCTCCTACCTGCTGTTGCGCATCTCCGATACCCTTGAAGATCACCCAACCCTGCCGGCGGACCGGAAAGCGCACCTGCTCCGCCAGTGGGCGCGTATCCTGGATAAAGCGCAACCCGTCGGGGATTTAACCGCCCACATCGCCGGTTTGGATGGCAGCGACCCCGACATCCACGTGGCCCAGAACGCGGATATAGTGGTCGAGCAACTGCACCGGCTGCCCGGCGAGGTCCAGGAGATGATCATCCGGCGCGTTCATCGCACTTCGTTGGGTATGGCCCGCTGGCAGGAACACGGCCCTTTCGTCGAGGACGAAGCCGCCCTGGACGATTACATGCACCAGGTCGCCGGCAGGGTGGGCTACCTGGTGACCGATCTGTTTGCCTGGCACTCGCCCACCATCCGCCAGCGCCGGGCGCAATTGATGCCCCTGGCCCGCGAGTGCGGGCTGGCTCTGCAAACGGTCAACGTCATCCGGGGGATGCGCAAGGATTACGAGCGCGGCTGGGTCTTTGTGCCTTGCACCTATTACGAACAGGCCGGCCTGACCCGCGATTCGTTATTCGACCCCAAAAATCTGGATAGGGCCCTGCAAGTGGTCGATATGCTGGCCAACAAGGCCGAGCGTCACCTGTGGCACGGCATCAACTATGTCAGCACCTTTCCCCGCCGCCACCACCGCATTCGCCTGGCCTGCATGTGGCCGCTGTTCTTCGCGGTCAAAACGCTGGCCCTCAGCCGCAACAACGCCAACGTGTTGCTCCACGAGGCCAAAATGGGCCGCGACCAGGTCAAGCGGATCGTCTTCCACACCAGGTTTTTGGGCTGGTCCAACCACTGGCTGAGGTTCTACTACAAATTCCTGGCCCGCCCCCCGCGCGGCCCGGAGTTCGAGATGCCCGTTTGAGGGCTATGTTGCCTTTTGCGCTAACCGTATTGAGGGCTTTAGCCCTTTGAGGCCAGGCAGGGCTGAAGCCCTCAATACAATGCCCGGCTACCGGCCAACAAGCGGATGGTTCTTTTCAGAGGGGGCTTCAATTTCAGAGGGACAAGCTAACAGCTTGTCCTACATTGGGGAATTGCATCCAGTGGCCAGCGATGCGCCCGCGCTCTACCGGCGCCCGGAAGTCTTGCTGCAAAACCTGATCCGGTTCGACACCACCAACCCGCCCGGAAACGAGGCGGAGTGCATCACCTATCTCAACAACCTGCTGGCGGAGGCGGGTTTCAGCACGGCCATCCTGGCCCGCGACCCGGCGCGGCCTAACCTGATCACCCGGCTGGCCGGTCGAGGCCAGGCCCCGCCTTTGCTGTTGTACGGCCACGTGGACGTGGTCACCACCGCCGATCAGACCTGGCAGCAGCCGCCTTTCGAGGGCCGGCAGGCGGATGGCTACATCTGGGGCCGGGGGGCGCTCGATATGAAAGGCGGGGTGGCTATGATGCTGGCCGCTTTGCTGCGAGCCAAAGCCGAAAGTCTGGATTTGCCCGGCGACGTGGTGCTGGCCGTCGTGAGCGATGAGGAGGCCGGCGGCGGCTTCGGGGCCAGATACCTGGTCGAAAACCACGCCGCTTTGTTCCGGGGTATTCGCTACGCCCTGGGCGAGTTCGGCAGCTTCACCTTCCACGTCGAGGGCCGCCGCTTCTACCCCATTATGCTGGCCGAGAAGCAAATCTGCTGGCTGAAGGCAACGGTGCGCGGGCCGGGCGGGCACGGCGCCTTCCCCGCTCGCGGCGGGGCGATGGCCAGACTGGCCCAATTGCTGCAAACCCTGGACCGGCGTCGCCTGCCGGTCCACATCACCCCCATCGTCCGCCACATGCTGGAGACGATGGCTCCGGCCCTGCCCCTGCCGTTCAAGTTGATGGTGCGCGGGCTGCTCAACCCGGCCCTGACGGATCGAACCTTGAACTTGCTCGGCCAGCAGGGACAACTGCTCGATCCGCTGCTGCACCACACCGTCAGCCCGACGATGGTCCACGGCGGCCAGAAGATCAACGTCATCCCCAGCCAGATCAGCCTGGAGCTGGACGGCCGCCTGCTGCCCGGCTACCGGCCCGCCGACCTGCTGGCCGAGCTGGCCCGGCTGGCCGGCGACGAGGTCGAGTTCGAGGTGGTCCGCTTTGACCCCGGCCCGCCCGCCGAGCCGGATATGGGCCTGTTCGAGACGCTGGCCGGGATTTTGCGCCAGGTTGATCCGGGGGGCATCCCCACGCCCTATCTGGTCAACGGCGTCACCGACAGCCGCTTTTTCGCCCGGCTGGGCATCCAGACCTACGGCTTCATCCCGATGAAACTGCCCCCCGACTTTGCCTTCTGGCGGACCATCCACGCCGCCGACGAGCGCATCCCGGTTGAGGCGGTGGCCTTCGGGGCCGAGGCCATCTACCGCGCCCTGGGGCGTTTCGGCGGCTGAGAAAGGAGATTGGCCGTGGCCTCCCAACTTTCGTTACAAGCCGATGTGATCGTCGTCGGCTCCGGGCCGGGTGGGGCGACCGTGGCCCGCGAACTGGCCCGCGCCGGGGGGGAACGCCGGGTGCTGCTCCTGGAGCGCGGCTTCGACCACCGGCCCCGGGCCTACTACGGCACCTACCTCGGCCCGCTGCTGTACGCGGACCGCCGCAGCTTTTTGTACACCCAGGAGGGGCTGAACATCATCCGCCCGCTGATGGTCGGCGGGGCGACGACGATGTTCACCGGCTCCGCCGCCCCCCCTCCGGCCTGGCTCAAGGATAAATACGGCCTCGACATCGACCAGGAGGTATCCGAGACGGTCGAGGAGCTGGAGATCGCCCCCCTGCCCGCCGAACTGCGGGGCCGGGCCTCGACCCGGCTGGCCCGGGCCGGGCAGGCCCTCGGCTACGACTGGCAGCCGCTGCCCAAGTTTATGAAACCGGCCCGCAGCCCCCGTTTCGATTGCGGGGCCAAATGTATGCTCGGTTGCCGCTGCGGGGCCAAATGGACCGCCGCCGAGTTTGTGGACCAGGCCGTCGAGGCCGGAGCCGACCTGCGCCCGCGCGCCCGCGTCGAGCGGGTCCTGATCGAGGAGGGGCACGTCACCGGCGTCGAGGGCCGGTTGGCCGGGCGGCCCTTTGCGGCCCGGGCCGAAACGGTGGTCCTGGCCGCCGGCGGCATCGGCACGCCGCGTCTGCTGCAAGCCTCCGGCCTCGACGGGGCGGGCCAGGGCATGACGATGGACACCACGCTGATGGTCTACGGCTTCGTCAGGGACCGGGGCATCGGCAACGAGCCGCCGATGACCTGGGCCTGGGACAACGAGGCGGAGGGCTATATGCTCAGCAGCCTGGTCGATCCCTGGTTGAATTACCCGCTGGCGATGGTCCGCCAGGATTGGCGGCATCTCCGCTCCTGGCCGAAATGGAACCACATCCTGGGGGTGATGATCAAGCTCACGGACGAGGTCTCCGGCGGCGTCTTCCCCGATGGCCGGGTCAGCAAGCCAATGACCGGGGGCGACCGGGAGCGCCTGGCCTCGGCCCGGCTGGTGGCCGAGAAAATCCTGGTCGAAGCCGGGGCCGGCCCGGCGGACATCCTGCTGAGCCCGCTGCGCGGCACCCACCCCAGCGGCACGGTCCGGCTGGGGGTGATGCTCGACGGGAACCTGCAAACCGAGGTTGAAGGGCTGTACGTCTGCGACGCCAGCGTCTTCCCCGAAGCCCTGGGCCGGCCGACGGTGCTGACCATCATCGGCCTGGCCAGGCGCCTGGCGCGGCACCTGCGGATGGACGAAGGATGAAGGACGGACGACGAAGGTCTGTGCAGGGCGCAAGGGCCATCCCGTAGGTCACGTTTTTAACGTGACTGTCACGCTGCAAGCGTGACCTACTGGGCTTGCTCCAAACCTGCGCCTTCGCCTTTCGTCCTTGGTCTTTCGTCCTTCGTCGGCAGAATAACCCGGCTCGTTCAGCAAAAACAAAGGAAGAGC
>JBHHXL010000163.1:0-9933 GCA_046757065.1 Anaerolineae bacterium | reverse complement strand
GGCCGGGGATGCGATCCCGGATTTCGCCGGCCCAGGCGATTTTAGATTTTAGATTAAAGAAATAGCCGTCTGATGACCAATCCAAAATCCAAAGTCCAAAATCCAACATCGAGGGTTCGTTCGCTTGCAGGGAACGCGGTGGTCGCCGAGGCCGCCGTCGATGCCGGTTGCCGCTTTTACGCCGGCTACCCCATCACCCCCTCCTCGGAGGTTGCGGCCGAGATGTCCCATTTGATGCCCCGCGTTGGCGGCGTCTTCATCCAGATGGAAGACGAAATCGCCAGCATGGGCGCGGTCATCGGCGCTTCGCTGGCCGGCCTGAAGGCGATGACGGCCACCTCCGGCCCCGGCTTCTCGCTTAAACAGGAGAACATCGGCTTTGCCTGCATGGCCGAGGTGCCGTGTGTGATCGTCAATGTCATGCGCGGCGGCCCCAGCACCGGCCTGCCGACCCTGCCCTCCCAGGGAGACGTGATGCAGGCCCGCTGGGGCACCCACGGCGATCACCCGATCATCGTCCTGACCCCCTCGACCCTGCCCGAAATCTACGAGGAAACGATCCGGGCCTTCAACCTGGCCGAGCGATACCGGGCCCCGGTCGTGCTGCTGCTCGATGAGATCATGGGCCATATGAGCGAGCGGGTGGAGCTGCCCGATCCGGCCGAATTGGAGATCGTGGACCGGGCCAGGCCGGATGCCTCGCCTCAAGAATATGTGCCCTATGCCGTCGAGAATGGGCACGTGCCGCCGATGGCCGATTTCTTCAGCGGCCACCGCTACCACGTGACCGGCCTGACCCACGACCCGACCGGCTTTCCGACCGAAGACCCGGAGGTGTCGCAGGCGTTGATCCAACGGCTGGGGGCGAAGATCACGGACAATCTGGACGACATCCTCAAACACCGCGAGCACGATCTGGAGGACGCTGAGGTGGCTGTCCTGGCTTACGGCTCGATCGCCCGCTCGGCGCGGGTGGCCATTGCCAACGCCCGCCAGGCGGGGATCAAGGCCGGCCTGTTCCAACCGTTGACCTTGTGGCCGTTTCCTGAGGAGGACGTGGCCGCGCTGGCGGGGCGGGTCAAAGGCATCCTGGTGCCGGAGATGAATATGGGCCAGGTCGTGCGCGAGGTCGAGCGGGTGGCCGGCTCGACGCCGGTGGCCGGCCTGAACAAGGCCAACGGCCAGCCCATCTCGCCGGTGGAGATTGAAACCGCCCTGGGCCGCCTGATGGAGGAATGAATGGCAACCGCCGCAGAACTTAAAATCCGCAATCCGCAATCCAAAACCCAAAATCGAGGGGTTGATTACGATAGCTACCTGCGCAGCAGCAAGATGCCCACCCTGTGGTGCAGCGGTTGCGGCGACGGCCTGGTGATGAAAGCCCTCATCCGCGCCGTGGACGAGCTGGCCTGGGAGAAAAATAACGTGGCCGTTGTGTCCGGCATCGGCTGTTCCGGGCGCATGACCAGCTACCTCGATTTCAATACCCTCCACACCCCCCACGGGCGCACCCTGCCCTATGCTACCGGCCTCAAGCTGGCCAGGCCGGACTCGCGGGTGATCGTGGTTGCCGGAGACGGCGATGCTCTGGCCATCGGCGGCAACCATTTCCTGCACGCCTGCCGGCGCAACATCGACCTGACGCTGATCATCATCAACAACTTCATCTACGGCCTGACCGGCGGCCAATTCTCCCCGACGACGCCGGTCGGGTCCTACGCCCAAACCTCGCCCGACGGCGCCCTGGAGCCGACCTTTGACGTAGCCAAAGTTGCCATCGCCTCGGGGGCGACCTACGTGGCCCGGGCGACGGTGGCTAATCCGCGTCACATCTCGGAGTTGATCAAAAGAGGGTTGACTCACCAGGGTATGTCCGTCGTCGAGATCATCTCTAATTGCCACGTCAACTTTGGGCGGCGTAACGTCAGCCGCGATCCGGTGGAGATGGTATCCTGGATCAGCCGGCAGTCCGTATCGCAGGACATTGCCCGGTATTTGGCCGAGGACGAGCTGGACGGTCGCCTGGTGGTGGGCGTCTTGCAGCACGTCAAGGGCCGCCCGGAATATGTGGCCAGTTACTACCAGAAGGCAGCCGAGATTCGGGGAGAGTAAATATGCGTAAATTCGAAGCCCGACTCAGCGGCGAGGGGGGGCAGGGGGTAATTTTGGCCGGGGCGATCCTGGCCGAAGCGGCCATCCTGCACGAAGACCGCTTCGCTGTGCAAAGCCCCACTTATGGCTCTCGTGTGCGGGGCGGCCCAACCAAGGTCGATGTCATCATCAGCGACGAGGAGATTACTTATCCCCGGACGACGGCCATCGATTTCTTTCTGTCGTTGGCCCAAATGTCGTTCGATAAGTTTGGGGCCGATCTGACTCCGCAGACCGTGATCCTGATCGATCAAAACCTGGTGCCCGACGTATCTGACCGGGAACACAAAATCTACCAATACCCCTTTGTGGAAGTGGCGAAAAACGAGCTGGGCAACGAAATTTTGTGCAATATTATGGCCCTGGCGGTGATGGCCGAGTTAACGGGGGTGGTTTCCCGCGATGCTTTGTGGCAGGCCATTCAGGCCCGCGTGCCCCAAAAGTATATCGATTTGAACGAGCAAGCTATGCATCGTGGGTTTGAGATAGCAACAGAATTGGCGAGATAGAAGGAGGGTTGAACCATGCCAATCTGGAATCCGGAATTCGAAACGATGCCTCGAGGGGATTTGGAGGAGCTGCAGCTCGAGCGGCTGAAGGCGCTGGTGGATCGCGCGGCCAACACCTCGCCCTTCTACAAAAAGAAACTGGCCGAAGCGGGTGTGAGCGGGGACGACCTCAACTCGCTGGAAGACATCGCCAAATTGCCCTTCACCACCAAAGACGAGATGCGCCATCATTATCCGTGGGGTATGTTCACCGTGCCCCTCCGGGACGTGGTCCGCATTCACGCCTCCAGCGGTACGACCGGCAAGCCCATCGTCGGCGGTTACACCCGGGCCGACCTCGATCTGTGGGCCGAGGTGATGGCCCGGACCGTGTCCGCGGCCAGCATCACCGCCGATGACATCGTGCACAACGGCTATGGCTACGGCCTGTTCACCGGCGGGTTGGGCTTTCACCTGGGGGCGCAAACGGTTGGCGCGCTGGTTGTGCCGGCTTCGGCGGGGTTGACCCGGCGGCAGTTGATGCTGATGGAGGATTTCGAGGCGACCGTCCTGACCTGCACGCCGTCTTATGCCCTGGTCATCGCCGAGGAGGCGGCGGCGGCCGGCATTGACATCAACGAGCGCTTGAAACTGCGCGTCGGCGTCTTCGGGGCGGAGCCCTGGACCGAGAAGATGCGCGAGGAGATCGAAGCGGCCCTCAGCCTGGATGCCTACGATATTTACGGCCTGACGGAGATCATCGGCCCCGGCGTCTCGATTGAGTGCGAGTACCACAACGGCCTGCACATCTTCGAAGACCATTTTTACCCCGAAATCATCGATCCCTCCACCGGGGAGCCGCTCGGCTACGGCGTTGAGGGCGAGCTGGTCTTTACCACCCTGACCAAAGAGGCCATGCCCATCATCCGCTACCGCACCCGCGACCGGACGACCCTGCACGCCGAAGAATGCGCCTGCGGCAGGACGATGGTTCGTATGGAGAAAGTGCTGGGCCGCACCGACGATATGCTCATCGTGCGCGGGGTCAACGTCTTCCCCTCCCAGATCGAGCGCGTCTTATTGGAATTTAGCGAGCTGGAGCCGCAGTATCAAATCGTTGTTGACCGGGGCCGGCGGGAGCTGGATACCCTGGAGATTTGGGTGGAGGGGACCGACAGCCTCTTTATGCCGGTCGATCCGAACCGCATCGCCGACCTGGAGAAGCGAGTTGAACAGCGCCTGCGCGAGGCGCTCATCATCAGTTGCAAGGTCAAGTTGATGAAACCACATTCCATCGAGCGCAGTATGGGCAAGGCCGTGCGCGTGGTGGATAAGCGGCAACTCGATGAAGGCTGAAGGATGAATTAAAGTCTATCCTTTTGTCCTTCGTCATCCGTCCTCCGTCCATCAGTGGAAATTGGAGTTTGTGAATGGTGAAAGAATTCATGTCCGGCAACGAGGCCATCGCGCGCGGTGCGTGGGAGGCGGGCGTGCACTTCGCGGCGGGCTATCCCGGCACCCCCAGCACCGAGATTCTGGAAAACCTGGCCCGCTACGAGGGCATCGAGGCCCAATGGTCGGCCAATGAGAAAGTAGCCTTTGACGAAGGTATGGGCGCGGCTATCGGTGGCCTGCGCGTCCTGGTGACGATGAAGCACGTCGGCCTCAACGTGGCCGCCGATGCCTTTATGGTTTTTCCTTACGCCGGGACCAACGGCGGCTTTGTGATGATCTCCGCCGACGACCCCGGCATGCACAGCTCACAGAATGAGCAGGACAACCGCTACCTGGCCCGGATGGCCAAGGTGCCGCTGCTGGAGCCCAGCGATCCCCAGGAGTGCCGCGACTTTGTCCACGAGGCTTACGCCCTCAGCGAGCAGTTCAACACCCCGGTCATGATCCGCACCACCACCCGCTCGGCTCACACCAAGGGCCAGGTTGAACTCGGCCAGCGGCAAGAGGTTCCCCGGCGCAAGTACAAACGCAACGCCTTCCAATACTCGGTCCCCATCTACCGTCACCGCCGCCGGCCCGAACTGGAGCAAAAGCTGGCCGATCTCAGAGCCTTTGCCGAAACCTATGCCCTCAACAAGATTGAACTGGCCGATGACCGCTCGATTGGCGTCATCACCAGCGGCATTTGCTACCAGTACGCCAAAGAGCTTCTGCCCGATGTCTCCATCTTTAAACTGGGCCTGATCAACCCCCTGCCCCGGCAGGCATTGATCGAGTTTTGCCGCCGGCACGAGCGGGTCTACGTCATCGAGGAGGGCGAAGCCTTCATCGAGGACCAGTTGACCGGCCTCGGTCTGGACAACGTGGCCGGCAAGGCCCTGTTTGGGGTGATCGGCGAGTACAGCCCGCAGCGCGTGGCCGAGGGGCTGATCGCTGATGGCCTGGACCTTGAGCAACCGGCTCCGGCCGTCGCACCTGGCGACGAGTTGACGATGGTCGTCCGCCCGCCGATGTTCTGCGTCGGTTGCGGCCACCGCACCGTCTTCGACGTGCTGCGCCAGCTCAAGGTGCACGTGGCCGGCGACATCGGCTGCTACACGATGGGCGCTCTGCCTCCCTACGAGGCATCGCACACCACCTTCAGCATGGGCTCCAGCATCGGCAACGCCTTTGGCTTTCGCCGGGCCGGGCAGGATAAAACGGTGGCCATCATCGGTGATAGCACCTTCATTCACGGCGGTATCCCCAGCCTGATCGACACCGTCTACAACCGGGGCGACACAACCGTCATCCTCCTGGACAACAGCACTACCGGCATGACCGGCGGCCAGACGCACCCCGGCGTCGATTACACCTTGCAGGGCCAGCCCACGCGCAAGCTGGATTTCGAGAAGCTGGTCCGGGCCATTGGCGTGGAGTTCGTGGAGGTGGTCGATGCCTGGGACCGCAAAACGCTGGCCAAAACCGTGCGCCAGGCAATGAACTTCGAGGGGCCGGCGGTGATCATCGCTCGTGGCCCGTGCCAGTTGCTGCCCCAGATGCGGAGCCGGGAGCTGGTCCCCTTTTCCATCGATTACAACCTTTGCACTAATTGCGCCGCCTGTTACCGCACCCACTGCCCGGCCATCGTCGAGGGCGAAAAGGGGTTGCCGGCCATCATCGCCGCCGATTGCGTGGCTTGCACCGTTTGCGTGGAGTACTGTCCGGAGGACGCTATTCTGCAAATGAAGGATGGGAATGGAAGGGTGAAGGCGGAACGCTACGCGTGAAGGCTGAAGGATGAAGGATGAAGTTGTCGTGGAGAACGGTCCTCATTAAAAAATCCATTTCATCCTTCATCCTTAACTTTATCCTTTCCTGACCTGAAAGGAGTTACGACGATGGAGTCAAACAGGGCTATTACCAACGTCATCCTGGCCGGCGTGGGCGGGCAGGGGGTGTTGCTCATCAGCGGCCTGCTGGCCCGGACGGCCATTGCCGCCGGCTTCGACGCCAAGCAAACCGAAATCCACGGCGTGTCGCAACGGGGCGGCAGCGTTTACAGCCACGTTCGCTTTGGGCCGCAGGTCTATTCCCCCCTGATCATCCCCGGCCAGGCCGATTTCATCCTGGGATTGGAAAAGCTGGAGGCGCTGCGTTTTGCCGGTTACATCAAACCCGCCGGCCTGCTTATCGTCAACGACCACGAGGTGATTCCACGCTCGGCCGGGGCGGCGGCTGAAAGCTACCCCCATCAATCGATTGATTACCTTAAGAGCAAAGGTTTGCGTCTCATCGCCATCCCGGCCACCGGGCTGGCTGCCGACCTGGGCAACGTCCGGGTGGCCAATATCATCCTGCTCGGCGCGCTCAGCAAATTCCTGGCGCTGCCCGAATCCATCTGGAACGACGTGTTGAACCGGCGCATCCCCGAACGGTTTTTGGCCATCAACCGGCGAGCATTTGCCCTGGGCCAGCAACTGGCGAGTGAACATCAAACCGCAAAGGAGGTTGTTTGATCTACATATAGAGCATTTGGGTACATTCAAAATGTGTTGGTAGTGGGCGCTTTCGTGCCTGGTTCTTTGGTAATTTCCGTGGTGTAGGGGCAGGTCTTGTGCCTGCCCTGGGCGACCACTACTGACTGAAGTCGAGCACACCCAAAGCAATTGGAGCGAAGTTTTTATTGGTTGTATAATCCGGAGGTGTGTCATGTCTGAATTACGGTTAGAAGAATTGATCTACGATTGGAATAATATGGCCTCGCAGCGGGTTTGTTACCCCGAAAGAATTATGATTACCGATGAAACCCTGCGCGACGGCTTGCAATCCCCCTCGATCACCCAACCGGACATCGAAGATAAAGTCAGCCTGGTCTACCTGATGAATGATTTGGGTGTGGCCTGCGCCGACCTGGGCCTGCCCGGGGCCGGACCCCGCTTCCGGGACGAGGTGGCCATTATGGCCAAAGAGATCGCCAACAACAACCTGAACATCCAGCCGCAGGCGGCGGGACGCACCCTGGTGGCCGACATCGAGCCGATCGTCGATGCCTCGCTGGAGGCCGGCATCCCCATCGAGGCCGCGCTGTTCATCGGCTCCAGCCCGGTGCGGCAGTACGTCGAGGGCTGGACGGTCGATCAGCTTTGCCACCTGGTGGAGAAGTCGGTGGGCTTTGCGGTGAAGAACGGCCTGCCGGTGATGTTCGTTACCGAAGACACCACCCGCGCCAAGCCCGAAGACTTGAAGGTGTTGTACAAAACGGCCATCGAAGCCGGCGCCCACCGCATCTGCCTGGCCGATACGGTCGGTCACGCCATTCCGCACGGCGTGCACGCCCTGACGAAATTCATCAAGGAAATGCTGGCCGAAATGGACGTCGAAGTCGGCATTGACTGGCACGGCCACCGGGACCGGGGCCTGGACATCGCCAACTCCCTGGCCGCCCTGGGCGGCGGCGCGGACCGGGTGCACGCCTGCGCGTTGGGCGTCGGCGAGCGTTCCGGCAACACGCCGATGGAGTTGCTGCTGGTCAATCTGCGTTTGCTGGGTCTGATCGACAACGACCTGTCCAGGCTGACGGACTATACCGAGCTGGTTTCCGAATCCACCCAGACGCCGATGCCATACAACAAGCCTGTGGTGGGCCCCGATGCCTTCCGCACCTCGACCGGCGTTCACGCGGCGGCCATCGCCAAAGCCCTGAAGGGGCAAGATGATTGGCTGGGCAACATCGTCTACAGCGGCGTGCCGGCCGATATGATCGGTCGCCGCCAGCGCATTGAGGTCGGGCCGATGAGCGGCCTGCACAACGTCCGCTTCTGGCTGGAAGCGCGCGGCCTGTCGGTCAGCGAGCAGTGTATGGAAGAAATCCTGACGGCGGCCAAGCGCTCCAGCAAGGTCCTGTCCGATGAAGAGATAATGGCCGTCATCAAGGGGGCTCAGGCTCAGGCCGCTTGAAAAGGGGGAAACCGCGATGGGAATGACCATCACCGAAAAGATTCTGGCCGCCCACTGCGGGCGCCCGGAAGTTCACGCCGGGGAGTTCATCACGGCCAGCGTCGATCTGGTCTTTGCCAACGAGCTATCGGGCATTGTCACGCTCAGGGTGCTGCGCGAGTGGCAGGGCTTCAAGCGCGTCTTCGACACGGACAAGGTCGTTTTCGTCTTCGATCACTTCACGCCCAACAAGGACATCTCCACGGCCATGATCGTCCAGGAGTTGAAGGCGGAACTGGACGGCTACGGGGTGAAATACTACGAATCGGGGCGCAACGGCATCGAGCACGTGTTGCTGCCCGAGCTGGGCCTCATTGCGCCCGGCGACCTGGTGCTGGGCGGCGATTCGCACAGTTGCACCCACGGCGCGTTTGGCGCCTTCGCCACCGGCGTCGGCTCCAGCGACATCGCCGCCGCGATGGCCCTGGGCGAGGTCTGGCTCAAGGTGCCGGCCACCCTCAAGCTGGTCTACCACGGCCAGCCGCAGAAATGGGTGGGCGGCAAAGACCTGATCCTGCACACCCTGCGCCAGATCAGCGTCTCCGGGGCGCTCTACCAGACGATGGAGTTCAGCGGCGAGGCGATCGACTCGCTGACCCTCTTCGACCGGCTAACGATGGCCAATATGGCTATCGAAGGCGGCGGCAAGGCCGGTATCTTCGCCGCCGACGAGAAAACGCTCGATTTTCTGCGCCAGCGCGGCGGGCGGGCGGGCACTGTTTACCATAGCGACCCTGACGCGGAGTTCAGCGACGTGGTCGAGTTCGACGTGGGCGACCTGGAGCCGCAGGTGGCCTTCCCCTACCTGCCGGAGAACAGCCGCCCGGTCTCGGAGGCGGGCGACGTGCCCATCGATCAGGTGGTCATCGGCTTCTGCACCAACGGCTCGCTGCACGATCTGCGCCAGGCGGCCGGAGTGCTGAAGGGGCGCAAAATCCACCCCAAGACCCGGGCCGTGGTCATTCCCGGCTCGCAGAATGTCTACAAACAGGCCCTCAAGGAGGGCTTGATCGAAACCTTCATCGAGGCCGATTGCGCCGTCAGCACCCCGACCTGCGGCCCCTGCATCGGCGGGCATATGGGCGTCCTGGCCGCCGGGGAGCGTTGTCTGTCGACCAGCAACCGCAACTTCGTGGGGCGCATGGGCCACCGCGACAGCGAGATTTACCTGGCCAACCCGGCTGTGGCCGCCGCTACGGCTATCGCCGGGCACATCGTCAGCCCGGAGGAGGTGATCTGATGCAAATACGAGGCAACGCCTGGAGATTCGGCAAAAACATCGACACCGATGCCATCATCCCGGCCCGCTACTGTAACACCGCCGACCCGAACAAACTGGCCCCCCATTGCATGGAGGACGCCGATCCCGAATTTGTGGGCAAGATGTCACCCGGCGACATCATCGTGGCCGACGAGAATTTTGGCTGCGGCAGCTCGCGCGAGGTGGCGCCCATCACCATCAAAGCTGCCGGGGTGTCGGCGGTGGTGGCTAAATCGTTTGCCCGCATCTTTTTCCGCAACAGCATCAACATCGGCCTGCCCATCTTCGAAAGCGAGGCCGCGGTAGACGACATCGACGAGGGTGACGAGCTCAGCATCGATCCGGTTTCGGGCGTGCTGACCAATCATACCAAGAACGCAACCTACCAGCTTGAACCCTTCCCGGAGTTCTTGCAGGACATCATCAACCTGGGCGGCCTGCGCTACTGGGTTGAGGAAAGGATGAAGGATGAAGGATGAAGGCGGAAGGCGGAAGATGGATAGGGGATGGAGTGAGGGGGAGACAAAGAACAATCCAAAATCTAAAATCCAAAATCTAAAATCCAAAATCGAATGGGTGGACGAAATTGAACAACTACAA
>JBHHXL010000162.1:0-9941 GCA_046757065.1 Anaerolineae bacterium | reverse complement strand
CCCGCTGGACTCGCACCCTTCGACAGGCTCAGGGTGCTATTTTCGCCCGCAGATAAACGTAAGCCGCGCTTGCAGCGTGACAGTCACGTTGATGGAGTACACTAGCGTCTACAACCCTTGCCTGCGGCAAAGGGCTGAAGCCCTCAATACGGCCGTGGACACTATGCCTCCGCCTGCCAGTAATCCGGGTCGTAGGCCGGCAGCGGGCAGCGCAGCGGCTTGTCCTGGCGGTAACCGAGGGCGTAAGCCCCCTGCATCAACTCGTGGATCTGGCTGGTACCCTCGTAAATGACCGCGCTCTTGCTGTTGCGCAGATGCCGCTCGACGTTGAACTCGTCGGAGTAGCCGTAGGCGCCGTGGATTTGGACCGCGTCGGCGGCGGTGGCCCAGGCCGATTCGGTGCAGTACCACTTGGCCAGCGAGGTTTCGCGGGTGTTGCGCGCGCCCTTGTTCTTCAACCAGCCGACCTTGTGCCACATCAGGGTGCCCAACTCGATGCGCTGGACCATTCTGGCGATCATCTGTTGCACCAGTTGGTGCTGGCCGATTTCGCGGCCAAACGTCTTACGGTTGTGGGCGTAGGCAACCGACTCCTCCAGACAGGCCCGCATCAACCCGGCTGCGCCGGCGGCCACGGTGTAGCGAGCGTTATCCAGGGCGCTCATCGCCACCTTGAAGCCCTCACCCTCCTGGCCGAGCAGGTTCTCGGCGGGCACGACGGCGTCGTTCATATTGATCCAGCCGGTGTTGCTGGCCCAGACCCCCATCTTGCCCTCGATGGTGCCGGTGGTGACTCCCTCGAAGTCCCGCTCGACGATGAAGGCGGAGATGCCACGCGCGCCCTTTTCCGGGTCGGTTTTGGCGAAGACCAGGAAGTGATCGGCGATGTCGGCCAGGGTGATCCACATCTTCTCGCCGTTGAGGATGTAAACGTCCCCCTCGCGGCGGGCCCGGCTGGCCATCGCGGCCACGTCCGAGCCAGCGCCCGGCTCGGTCAGGCCAAAGCAAGCGATTTTCTCGCCCCGGGCCTGGGGCACCAGATATTTCTGCTTTTGGGCCTCCGTGCCCCACTGGAAGACGGGGATGGAATTCAGACCGATATGAACGGCGATGGTCTCCCTGGCCGACGAGTCCGCCCACTCCAGCGCCTCGGAGACGATGCCGAGCGAGATGTAATCCATCCCGGCCCCGCCATAGCGCACCGGAATACAGACTCCCAGCAGGCCCAGTCCGGCCATTTTGGGCAGCAGTTCCCTGGGAAAGCGATGCTCGCGGTCACATTCCTTGATAATGGGCGCGATCTCGTTTTTGGCGAAATCGCGCACCATGTCTTGAATCATCTTGTGTTCCGAGGACAGCTCAAAATCCATACGGAAAATCCTCCTTTGCGTTCGGCCTGAAATTAGATGCCCCGATTATAACACGACGTTTGGGGCTGTGGAAATGCTTGCGACGCATAGAAACCCGTTCCGGCTTCCAAAACCATCATCCAATTTGACAGGAAATGTGGCGTATAGTACGGTTTCGATATGAAACCGAATTCGTCGATGGTCTTTCGTCCATTAACCAGCAGGCCGGACCCCAAGGACAACGGTTGATGACCCCAATATCCGCCTACGCCGATCTGGAGATCCGGATTCTTGGCCAGGAAGAAGCCGGCTATCCGGTCGAAATCACCGTCAACAGCGAGCAGGAGTACCCGCGTGGCTACCTGTCGGCCCAGGGCCTGCCCTGGCGGCGCGGCCCCAATCCCGAACAGGACGGGCGGAAGCTCTTCGACTGGCTCTTCGCCGACGACAACCTGAAACGGGCCTGGGCCGAGGTCCGGGGCCAACACAGCCGGCGGCGCATCCGCCTCCGGATCGATGCCTCCGATCCGGAGCTGCACGCCATCCCCTGGGAATTGCTACGCGAAGAGGAGGCGGGCGGCGTGCCGCTCAACCTGGCCGCCGCCGAGGCCACCCCCTTCTCCCGCTACCTGGCCGGGAAATGGCAGCCCGGTAGCCCTATCCTCAAGCGCCCCATCAAAACCCTGGTGGCCATGGCCAACCCCAAAGGGCTGGCGGATTACGACCTGGCGGCCATCGATGAGGACCGGGAGTGGGCCTTGCTCCAGGAGGCGACCGCCGGGCTGCCGGTCGAGTTGATCCGGCTGGACGGACCCTGCACCCTGCCCGCTCTCGAAGCCGAGCTGAAGAAAGGCTACCACATCCTGCACTTCATCGGGCACGGGCAGTACGACAAAGACAGACAGGGGGCTTACCTCTACCTGGCCGACCCGGCGCAAGAGGACGAAATCGCCTTTGTCTACGATCAGGATTTTGCGCAAATGCTGGCCAGGCAGTTGGCCGACGTCGGCGTCCAGCGGGACGACAAATTGCGCCTGGTTTTCCTGGCCAGTTGCCAGACAGCCACCCGCAGCCTGGCCGACGCGCTGCGCGGCTTCGCCCCGGCCTTGATCAAGGCCGGGGTGCCGGCCGTGGTGGGCATGCAAGACTTCGTTTCGGTGCCCACGGCGCAGAAATTCGCCGCGACGTTCTACCGCCAGTTGCTGGACCACGGCCAGGTAGACCTGGCCGGCAACGAGGCGCGGGCGGCAGTCTTGACGGCGGATTTACCGGGGGCGTCCATCCCGGTTCTGTTTATGCGCCTGCGCTCCGGGGCGCTGTTGGGGCAGCGCGGGCGCATCTCCAGCGACCGGGCCAGCACGTTCTGGCCCTTCCTGCTGGAAAACATCGACCGCGGCCAATGCCTGCCGTTTCTGGGCCCTCGGGTGAACGCCGGCCTCCTGCCCGACCGGGAAACGGTGGCCGCGACCCTGGCCGACAAGTTCGGCTATCCGCTGCCCGACCGCCACAACCTGGTCAGAGTCGCCCAATATATGGCCATCAACGATCCCGGCCTGCTGCGCGACGATTACCTGCGCCTGATGCAGCGCAGCCTTTTCATGCATCTGGGCCTCAAACCCACGGAAGAGGATAAGCGTCGCTTCCGGCGGATGGGCTTCTCGGAAACGGCCGAGGCCCTCAATTGGGCCGAGGCGGTCCTGGCCGTGCAGGAGAACGAGATCCATCACCTGCTGGCCGACCTGGACTTCCCCCTCTACCTGACCACCAACTTCGACAACTTTATGACCGAAGCCCTGAAACACAAGGGCCTCACCCCTCGCCGGGAAGGGCCTCGCTGGGAGCAAGATGAGGCGGGTTCGCCGCAGTATGTTTTAACGCCCAGGCCCAGCCGGGAGCAGCCCGTCGTCTTTCACCTCAACGGCCACGACGGCGATCCTGAGCAGCGGCAAAAACTGGTCTTATCCGAAGACGACTACCTGGCCCACTTCGTCCGCATCTCGCGCGATCAGGAAACCATCTTGCCCATGAACGTCCTGGAGGCCCTCTCCCAATCCAGCTTCATCTTCCTGGGCTACAACCTGGGGGATTGGGAGTTCCGGGTTATTTTACAGGGCCTCCTGGCCTCGATTGCCCAGACCGGCCCCTCGAAAAAATTGCACGTCGGCGTCCAATTGGAGATCGATCAAGCGCCGGACGTGGACCGGGCGATGGATTACCTCCGGGATTATCTGGACGAGTTCAACATCGACATCTACTGGGGCACCCCCCAACAATTCGTGACCGAGCTGCACGCCCGCTGGCAGGAATATTTGGAAGCGGGGGATGACTGGTAGGTGATTGAGGATATAGCCCAATGACCCAAAACCCTTACGTGGGCCCGCGCGCCTTTGAAGAGGAGGAAAGCCCATTCTTCTTTGGCCGCGACGAAGAGATCCAAATCCTGGCCGGCCTGGTGATGGCCCGCCGGGCAGCCTTGTTCTTCGCCCAATCGGGCGCGGGCAAATCCTCCCTGCTGCGCGCCGGGCTGCTGCCAGAGTTGACCCGCCAGGAAACCATAGGCCGGGGCCGTCGGGCCCGCACCGTGCAGAAGATGCAGGTTCTGCCCATTTTGACCGTGGGCGGCGGCACTCCCGCCGAAATGCGCCAGCCCATCGCCAACATCTACGTTTTCAGCGCCCTGCTGGCCCTTCTGCCCGAAGCGGCCCCGGACGAACTGGCCGGTCGGTCTCTGGCCGGCGGTCTGGCCCCCTTCTTCACCGCGCCCGAAACCGAACCGGCCCCCTTCGCCGTTCACCCCCTCGACCTGTCAACGCTGCTCATCTTCGACCAGTTCGAGGAACTGTTCACCCACCATCCAACCCGCTGGCCCGAACGCGAGGACTTCTTTCACCAGGTCGGCCAGGCCCTTGAGGCTTATCCGGGTCTGCACGTCCTGTTCACCATGCGCGAAGACTACATCGCCGAATTGACCCCCTACGCCAGCCTCCTACCGGAGGGTCTGCGGCCCCGCTTTCGCATGGAGCGCCTGAAGCGCGAAGCCGCCTTGCAGGCCATCAAAGAACCGGCCGCTCGGGCCGGGCGGGGCTTCGCCGCCGGCGTGGCCGAGGCCCTGGTCGATAACCTGCGCCGCAGCCAGGTGGGCCGCCAGGCGCCGGCCAGCGCCCAACAAGCCATCGATGCGCCAGCCACAACCAGGGCTCGCCTGGGCGAATACATTGAACCGGTTCACCTGCAGATCGTCTGCCACCAGTTGTGGGACAACCTCCCCCCGGAGCAAACGACCATCCTGGCCCAGGATGTGGAGGAGTTCGGCGATGTCGATCAGGCCCTGGCCGAATTCTATGAAACCGCCCTGGAAACGGTTGTCGCCCAGACCGGACTCAGCCAGCGCCGCCTGCGGACCTGGGTCAGCGACCACCTCATCACCTCGGCCGGCACGCGGGGATTGGTCTACCGGGGCACAACCGAAACCGAGGGGCTGCCCAACACTGCTATCGACATCCTCAACGATGTCTACATCATCCGGGCCGAGAAACGGGGCAACGACACCTGGTACGAGTTGGCCCACGACCGCCTGGTGGAGCCTATAGCAGCCACGAACCGGGCCTGGCAGAGCACGCATCAAAACCCTCTGGCCCTGGCCACGCAGCGCTGGCTCGATTCCGGGAAAGACCCCCGGAAACTGAGCAGCGGCCCCGAACTCGAAGAGGCGGGGGCCTACGCCCAGGAACATCCCAATGAACTGACCGAACAGGAGAAGGAATTCCTGGCGCTCAGCACAGAAACGGAGCAGGCCAGAGCCGCCAGACGGCGGCAACTGATCCTCTGGGGAACGGTCCTGCTGCTGGTCCTTTTCGCCAGTCTGACCGGATGGGCGCTATGGAATGAGCGAAAGGCTCGCGTCGCGGCAGGCGAAGCCATCATCCAGGCCAACCGGGCTGCCACAGCCAGAGCCGAAGCGGTCGAGAAAGCCATCGCGGCGGCTGAAGCCGAAGCTGAGGCGCGCGAGCAAGCCGTTATTGCCGCCACCTCGGAGAACGAGGCGCTCCAGCAGGCAGACGTGGCCGCCACCGCCCAGGCCGAGGCCGTCGCGCAGGCCAACGCCGCCGCCACCGCCGCCGCCGAGGCCCTCAACCAGCTCGAAGACGCCAACCGCCAGTTCCAGATGTCTGCCAACCACCAGGAAACGGCCGTGGCCGCCCAGGCCACCGCCGAGGCCGAGCAAAACCGGGCGGCCACCCTGGCCGCCAACCTGGAGGCGCTGTTGACCGTTCAGGCCGCCTCGGTCGAAGCTACCCCGACCGGGACACCCACGCCGCCACCGCCGCCCGGCGTGACCCCCGCCCCAACCGACACGCCGCCGCCGGTGCCCACCCCGCCGCCGCCCACCCCCACCCCCAACGCGACCGTAGAGGCCATCCAGGCCCAGGTGGTCCAGGCCCAGGCCAGCCAGACCGTGATCGCCCGCTCGACCGAGACGGCCATCCAGGCCACCCAAACGGCGGTGGCCCGCTGCCAGCCCCCCCAGGGCGCGCTCAGCAGGCTGTGGCAGGTGGAAGAGATAAAAGTGCGCCTGGGCTGTCCCAAACAAATCGAACCTATCGGCGGCCTCTTTGCCGAGCAGCCATTCGAAAATGGCTATATGTTTTGGTCCGAGGAGATTGAAACGTTCATCGTGCTCGTCGGCGACGAGACGGGCAGGTGGCAGGCGTTCGGACCCAAGGATGTGACCTGGTCCTGGAACCCCGGCGGCCCCAGTTGCTCGGCCAAGGTCCCGCCCGGCCTGGTCCAGCCGATCCGGGGCTTCGGCGGGATCTGGTGCGCCCGCGCCGACATTCGGGAGGCCATTGGCTTTGGCACGCTCAAGGAATTCGGGGTGAATGGCGACTTCCTCCAGGAGTTTGAGGCGGGCGTTGTACTGGTCGACAGCAATAATTTCGTTTATTTCCTCTTTACCGACGATGGAACTTATGTCAGATTCAAGGCCTGACCAGATATCTTGCTAATGGGCACCTCTCAGATTTGCCGGAGGGTCTCCGCTAACCAAGGAAATTTTAGGCCGGAGAGTAGCAGGTCGCACGTAGCAAAGCGTACGCAAAAAACCTGCTACTTGCGACGTGCCACCTGTCACTTCGCTGCAAAATGTCTGCCAAGTCTAGAGGGTGTCCGTTAGCAAAACCAGATGTAATATCAGGAGACCGGGTGTGGCCGATAACGCAAGGCAAGACGAGCGGCTTTATTTCAACGGCATCAACGGCTCAACGGGGGATTACGACCTGCCGCCGATGACCCGCGCCGAACTGGCCGGCCTCATCCTGGGCGAAGCGCCCCCGGACAACGCCGGGGAATTGAAAGCGTGGTACCGGAACTACCTCCAATACGATCATCGCGGGCTGGTCGCCGGGCTGGACCCCTCGCGGTTGGATGAAGCCGGCTGGGGGGTCATCTTCGCCCAGGACCTCGATCCGGCGGCCAAAGAAGCGCTGCAACCCCTGCTCGATCTGCGGCGCGAGCAGGCCGGTGAACTTTATAAGGAATACGCCTACCTCCCCGGCGAGACGAAAGAGGAGTTCCTGGAGCGCAACGACGCCGACAGCTTCGGCCCCGCCGACCCGGAGTACGTGCCCTACTACCTGCTCATCGCCGGCAGCCCGGAGGCGGTCCCCTACGCCTTCCAGTACCAGCTCGACGTGCAATACGCCGTGGGCCGGATTTACTTTGAGGAGGTAGAGGATTACGGTCGCTACGCGAAGAACGTCGTCGCCGCCGAAACGACGGGCGCGCGCCTGCCCCGCCGGGCAACCTTTTTCGCCGTTGACCACGACCGGGCCACCGAACTGAGCAGCAATTACCTGGTGCAACCCCTGGCCGAAGGGGTCGCCGCCGGCCAGCCCGCCTGGGAACTGACAACCCTGCTCAAGGAGCAGGCGACGAAAGCCAACCTGGCCGCCCTGTTGAACGGCGACCGGGCCCCGGCGCTGCTCTTCACCGCCAGCCACGGCATCAGCTTCAACCCGGACGATCCGCGCCGCCTGCGACATCAAGGGGCGCTGGTCTGCCAGGACTGGCCCGGCCCGCAAAAGGCTCGAGGGGCCAACCTCGAAGACTTTTACTTCTCCGCCGACGACATTGAGGATGGGGCCCAATTGCCGGGGCTGATGGTCGTTCACTTCGCCTGTTACAGCGCCGGCACGCCGGACGTGGACGATTTTGCCTTCCGCGCCTCCCCGCAGAACCGGCGTCCTGGCCGGCCCTTCGTCGCCCGCCTGCCGCAACGCCTGCTGCGGAGTGGGGCGCTGGCCGTGCTGGGCCACATCGACCGGGCCTGGAGCTACTCCATCTCCTACTCGGATGCCAGAAGCAAGCGGCATTTGGGCGCTTTCAAATCCGCCCTGAAGCTGATGATGGCCGGCCGGCCTATCGGCGCGGCGACGGAGTATTTCAACCAGCGTTACGCCGAGTTCTCCACGGCCCTGACCGATAGAATTGACAAGCGCCGAAAGGGCAACAAGAAGATCAGCGACCAGGAGCTGGTCGCCTTGTGGACCGGCAACCACGACGCCCGCAACTACGTTGTCGTCGGCGACCCGGCGGCTCGTTTACCGCTGGCTGCCGCCGGGGAAGCCGCCGCCCCAGGTTCGTGATCGAGCCGGCGGCAGCAAATTGGGGGGAGCAGACCAGTGTTCGAGGAAGCGGAGAGGACCCGTTATTCATCCCCCAGCATAGCCCTCTGGATGGGGGTTATTCTGGCCCTGTTGTTTGTCCCGGTCTCGGCTGCCGAAGCAGCCACCCCCCTGGTCGAATTTGTCTGGTCGGGCGCGGTTACGCCGGCATCGGCCACGGTCAACGCCCGCCTGCTCGATGATAGCAGCACGGTCCGCCTGCGGGTCAGCCCCAACCAGGATTTAAGCTCGCCCATATTTTCGGAGTATTACACGGCCACCCTGGCCCTGAACAATCGCGTCGTGTCCATCCCCATCAGCGGCCTGGCTCCCGACACCCGCTACCACTACGCCATCGAGTCGGGCGGCCAGCTTGACACGATCCATCAGGGCACGTTCCGAACCTTTCCCCTCGGCCCCGCCTCCTTTACCTTTGCTTTCGGTTCGTGCGCCCAGACCGGCTCGACGCACGCGGTGTTTGACACAATCCGCAATTTGAACCCGCTCTTCTTCTTGCACCTGGGCGATATGCATTACGAGAACATCGCGGCCAACGATAGGGACCTTTTCCGCAACGCCTTCAACCGCGTGCTGGCTTCGCCCGTCCAGGCGGCCCTCTACCGCGAGGTTCCCCTGGTTTATATGTGGGACGACCACGACTACGGTCCCAACAACAGCGACGCCACCGCCCCCGGACGCGAGGCCGCCCGGCTGACGTATCAGGAGTACGTGCCGCACTACCCTCTGGCCGCCGGAGCCGGTGATGTGCCTGTCTACCAGGCCTTCACCGTGGGCCGGGTGCGCTTCATCCTGACCGACCTGCGCTCCGAACGCAGCCCCCCTTCCGCCCCGGATGATGCCAACAAGACGATGATGGGCGCCGCCCAGAAGGCCTGGTTCAAGCAAGAACTCCTCGACGCCAACGGAGTCTACTCGCTCATCGTCTGGGCCAGCACTATGCCCTGGATCGGCCAGACCGGCAGCGATGGATGGCATTTATACACGACCGAACGGCAAGAGCTGGCCGACTTCATTAAAGACAATGACATTCAGGGCCTGGTGATGCTCAGCGGGGATGCTCATATGCTGGCCATCGACGACGGCAGGCACAGCGACTACGCCACCGGCGGTGGGGCCGGCTTTCCGGTGATGCACGCCGCCGCCCTGGACAGACCTGGCTCGGTTAAGGGCGGCCCTTACAGCCAGGGCGCTTTCCCGGGCCGGGGCCAGTTCGGATTGATGACGGTCATCGACAACGGCGACTCGGTCATTTGGGTTCAATGGCGAGGTCTGAACGCCAACAACGCAGAGATCGTGGCCTACGACTTCGCCTTCATCACCGATCCCCAGCGCGCGTATCTGCCGCTCGTCCTCAGATATTAGAGACGGCCTGAAAAGTCGGGTTTCAGGTGACCGGCACTTAAAAACGTTCAAACCCAGGGCAGAATAGGGCCGAATTTCACGAAGTTAACCGCAAAAGTGCCGGTCACCTTGCCCCGTCAAATACTTTTCAGACGGCCTCTTGGGGCGCTCATGCTTGGCAACCTCTACAACTGTGATACAATAAGGGCGCGCCAGGAAAAAGGAGTTTGAGGTTAGGATGACACCAGCAGAGACGCTCGACAAAATGGTCGAACAAATCGTCAAACGTTTCCGACCGTGGCGCATTGTCCTTTTTGGGTCATATGCCCGGGGTGAAGCGCAGGCAGGAAGTGATTTAGACCTGCTGATTATAGCCCCATCGGATGAACCGCGTTGGCGCCGCACTGTGCCCGTCTATCGCCTGTTAGCCGGTTTCGGCGTTCCAAAGGATATAGTGTGGTGGACGCCTGAAGAGGTCGCCGAATGGGGGGGGGTCAAAGCACACTTTATCAACACCGCCTTGCGTGAAGGAAAAACCCTGTATGAAAAGCCCTCGTGATCACGCCTT
>JBHHXL010000161.1:0-9987 GCA_046757065.1 Anaerolineae bacterium | reverse complement strand
AAACCGCCAAATTTGACACCGCGATAAGCCTATGTTACTATTTGGAATCTCTAGCCCCGGAAAGTCATCCAACACCTGTTGCTTGGCACGAACCTACAGTTGACGTGCATTTTGGGTATCGATCTTCATCAACTCCGATAGGTTTGATAATTCAAAACAGAAACCTCTTACCTGATCTCTATGCAACCTGAGGGTGCAGCCAGAGTCACGCATCCCTTTGCAAGCGGCAGAACGTTTGTCGAATTCCGGCCATCATTCAAGGTCGTCAGGCTAAAGGAGGAACAAATCGTGAAACTCTCAGGGTCCTATACCTTTGACGCTCCGCGTGAGGAGGTCTGGCAGGCGCTCCTGGACCCGGATGTGCTGGCCAAAACGATGCCGGGTTGCGAGCGGCTGGACAAGACCGGCGATAACCAGTACAAGGGGGCTTTGAAAATTCGCGTCGGCCCGGTGCAGGGCCAGTTTCAGGGGCGGATCACCCTGTCCGATCTGAATCCGCCGGAGGGCTACCGGATGGAGGTGGACGGCAAAGGGCCGGCCGGGTTTGTCAAGGGCCAGGGTAAGGTTCGGTTGGAAGAGCAGGACTCAAAGACGGTCATGCATTACGAGGGCGATGCCCAGGTCGGCGGGCGGATCGCCAGCGTGGGCCAGCGCCTGATGGACAGCTCGGCCAGAGCGTTAACGAACCAGGCTTTAGACGCGTTGCACCAGCAGGTGAAGGCGCGTGCGCAGGGCAGAGAGGGCAGCGAGCCGCCTCCGGCGGTTGAAGCGCCGTCGCAGAGCCAATTTGCCGTGGGCGTCGCCAGGGAAGTGCTGGCCGATTTGGTCCCGTCGGAAGAGCGCCCCAGGATGCTGGCGGTGGGTCTGGCCGTGCTGGGGATGGTCTTAATGTTGCGATTTTTGAGCGCCTGGTGGATCGATAGACTGGCCCGCCGGGTGGCCGACATCATCTTAGAAAGGAGGTAAACTTCGGCGAAACCTGAGTTCCAAGACTCAATAGCTCAAATCCAGCGAAGGAGATTGTTTCTATGACAGAACAAATAACCGTTACCGTTAATGGCACGACATATGAAAAAGCTGTCGAGCCAAGAATGTTGCTGGTACACTTCCTGCGAGATGTGTTGAGCCTGACGGGCACCAACATCGGCTGCGACACCAGCCAGTGCGGGGCCTGTACCGTTCATATGGATGGCGTAGCTGTCAAGTCTTGCACGACGTTGGCGGTTCAAGCTGATGGGGCCGAGATCACCACCATTGAGGGCCTGGCCAGTAACGGCGAACTGCATCCAATGCAGCAAGCGTTCTGGGATAACCACGGCCTGCAATGCGGCTACTGCACCCCAGGGATGATTATGGCCGCTGTCAAGCTGGTTGAGAATAACCCAAATCTGAGCGAGACCGACATCCGGCACGGCTTGGAGGGTAATATTTGCCGCTGCACCGGCTACGAGAATATCGTGAAGTCGGTTAAGGCGGCGGCAGAAGTGATGGGCGGAGGTGCATAATGGCTAGATATGTTGGCGAAAGCGTTAAGCGCAAGGAAGACCCTCGCTTCATTCAGGGCCAGGGCAAATACGTAGCGAATCTCGAATTGCCTGGCATGGCCCACCTGGCCATCAAGCGCAGCCCCCACGGTCACGCCAGGATCAAGAAGATCGATACCTCCGCGGCTGAGGCGCTCGAAGGCGTCATTGCGGTTTTTACCGGCCAGGACCTGATCGACGGCGGGGTGGGGCCGCTGCCCTGCGGCTGGAACGTGCCCGACATCAAAGTGCCGACCCGCTGGCCGTTGACCGTCGATAAGGTCCGGCACGTCGGCGACGGGGTGGCCGCTGTGGTGGCCGAAAGCCCCTACATCGCCCATGACGCCCTGGACCTGATCGAAGTCGATTACGAACCCCTGCCGGCCGTGATTGATGCCAAAGCCACTATGGATGAGGGCGCGCCGCTGGTTCACGACGACGTGCCCAACAACCTCAGCTATGCCTGGGCCCTGGGCGATAAAGAGGCCACCGACAAAGCCCTGGCCGAAGCGGACCACGTGGTTGAGCTCGATCTGGTCAACCAGCGCCTGATTCCCAACGCGATGGAACCGAGAGCGACCGTCGCCCGCTGGGATGCCCCCACCGAAGAGATGACCCTCTGGACCACCAGCCAGAACCCGCACCCTATCCGTTTGTTGCTGAGCGCCTTCACCCTGGGCATCCCGGAGCAAAAGCTGCGCGTCATCTCCCCAGATGTCGGCGGCGGCTTCGGCAGCAAAATCTTCCATTACCCCGAGGAGGTCATCACCCCCTGGGTGGCGCGGAAGATCAACCGGCCGGTCAAGTGGGTAGCCACCCGCTCCGAATCGATGATGACCGACTCGCAGGGCCGGGACCACGTCACGAAGTGCAAAATGGCCCTCAAGAGCGACGGCACGATCACCGGCATCCACGTCCAGACCTGGTCCAACCAGGGCGCGTACATCTCCACCTTCGCTCCCCTGATCCCGACCGCGCTTTACATCACCCTCCTGTCCGGCCTGTACAAAGTGCCGGGCGTCTTCGGCGAGATGTGGGGCACGCTGACCAACACCGTGCCGGTCGATGCCTATCGCGGCGCGGGCCGGCCCGAAGCCAGCTACCTGATTGAGCGCCTGGTGGACCTGGCCGCCCAGGAGGTGGGCCTGGACCCGCTCGAAATCCGGCGCAAGAACTTCATCCCCGCCGAGGAATTCCCCTACCAGACCCCGGTGGCCTTCCTGTATGACAGCGGCGACTACCACAAGCTCTTCGACAAGGCCACCGAACTGGCCGACTACGAGGGCATGCGCCAGGCCCAGGCCGAGGCGCGCAACGAAGGCCGGCTGGTTGGCGTTGGCATCAGCGGCTGCATCGAGGCCAGCGGCCCGGCTCCCTCGGCGGTAGCCGGCTCGTTGGGGTCGGCGGTCGGTTTCTGGGAGAGCGGCGTCATTCGCGTCCACCCGTCGGGCAAAGTGAGCGTCTTCACCGGCTCGCACGCCCACGGTCAGGGGCACGAGACCACCTTTGCCCAGGTGGTGGCCGACGAACTGGGGATTAGCATCGACGACGTCGAAATCGTGCACGGCGATACGGCCAGCGTCCCCTTCGGCATGGGCACTTACGGCAGCCGCAGCGCCGCCGTCGGAGGCAGCGCCCTGGTCCGGGGTGCGGAGAAGGTCCGCCAGAAGATGATCAAGATCGCCGCCCACCAACTGGAGGCCGCCGAAGAGGATATGGTCTACGACCAGGAGAACGGCAAGATTTACGTCAAGGGCGCGCCGGATCAGGCCAAAGCCTTTGGCGAAATAGCCTTTGCCGCCTACACGGCCCACAACTTGCCGGAAGGATTGGAACCCGGCCTGGAGGAATCGGCCTTTTACGATCCGGCCAACTTCACCTTCCCTAACAGCGCTCACGTGGCCCAGGTCGAGATTGACCGCGACACCGGCGAGGTCACCATCCAGCGGTACGTGGCCGTCGATGACGTGGGCAAGGTCATCAACCCGATGGTCGTTAACGGCCAGGTGGTTGGCGGCGTCATCCAGGGCGTGGGCCAGGCTCTGTGGGAGCACGGTGCTTACGATGACAATGGCCAGCTGTTGACCGGGTCGCTGCTCGACTACGCGATGCCCCGGGCCGATGCCTTCCCGAGCATTGAAACGGACCGGGTCGAAACCCCCTCGCCGCACAACCCGTTGGGCGTCAAGGGCGCGGGCGAAATGGGCACGATTGCCGGCACGGTGACCGTGGCCAACGCAGTTATGGATGCGCTGGCCCCCCTGGGAGTCAAGCACATCGATATGCCGCTCACGGCGGAGAAGATCTGGCAGGCAATTCAATCGAGCCAGAAGGGAGCTTAAGCGATGTATCCACCAAAATTCGACTACTACCGGGCCGCTTCGGTCTCCGAAGCTGTATCGCTGCTGGGCCAGCATAGCGGGGCCAAAGTCCTGGCGGGCGGGCACAGCCTGATCCCGCTCATGAACCTGCGGCTGACCGACCCTGGCGTTCTGATTGACATTGGCCGCATCGATGGCCTGAAAGGCATCAGCGCCGGCGGCGGATCGGTGCGCATCGGCGCGCTGACGCCGCACGCAGCCATCGCCAGCTCAGGCGACGTGCCGCAGGCTCTATCCGAGGCGGCGGGGATGATCGGCGACCCGCAGGTCCGGAACCGGGGCACGATCGGCGGCAACATCGCTCACGCCGACCCCGCCTCCGACCTGCCGACGGTTCTGACCGCGCTGGGAGCGACGATCCACATCGCCGGGCCCGGCGGTGAGCGCAGCGTGGCCGCCGCCGATTTCTTCACGGGCCTGTTTGAAACCGCCCTGGCCGACGGCGAGCTGGTGACGGCCGTCGAGGTTCCGGTTCAGGGTTCGGGCAGCGGCTCGGCCTACGCCAAGCTGTTCAACCCGGCCTCGCGCTACGCGATGGTCGGCGCGGCGGCGGTGATCACGGTTGCCGGCGGAACCTGCTCGGCGGCCAGTGTGGCCGTCGGCGGGTTGACTCCCTCGGCGACGAAAGCGCCATCCGTCGAGGCAGCTCTGGTCGGCCAGGTCCTGGACGAAGCGACCATCGCTGCCGCGGCTGGGGCTGTCCAGAACGATCTCGGCGGCGATACGCTTGGCGTGGGCGACATCCACGCCAGCGCGGATTACCGCCGGGAGATGGCCGCCGTTTTCGTCAAGCGGGCGGTCACGGCTGCCGCAGAGCGAGCGTAAGGCCAACGCCCATTTTCAATACCCAATTTGACCGTTAGGGCAAATAAGATAGACTCAGGCCGGCGGATGTTTTCATCCGCCGGCCTCTGTTTTGCTACTCCTGGCGGATTCTGTGGTTTTTCACCCGTACGCCGTGTCCGGGCCGGTCCGCCCGGCGATCAACACTTGCACCTGCGTGCAAGTGCAGGTGTCGCCGGGCTAAACAGGTGAAAGGACGCTAAAGCGCCCTGAGTTCGCTTAAATCTGGGCTTTCGAGTCGGTTTTAACCGGCTTTCATCTGTCTTAGCCTGGGATTTCAATCCCAGGCGACGCCGGCCTGAAAGGAACCAATCTATGACCGGAAATATCTGGCCGGCGGTGCAAGATTTTCGCCGGGCCCGCCGTCGAGCGGCTCTGGAGGAACTTGTGGCCCGCCTGACCGGTAAATCGGCTGAACTTCTCTCTTATGAGGACGTGCGCCGGAAGCTGAAAGTCAAAGGCAGCGCCGGGCGAATGCTGGAGGACATCCCTCTGGATGCGATTGTTGGTAGCGTGGGCCGCTACGCCGATTTCACCCGCAGTTTCCTGCCCCGGCAGGATAGCGACGAGCATCGCTGGGCCAGGGTTAAGGCCGCTGTGACCGACCTGGTTGGCGTGCCGCCCATTGAAGTCTATCAAATCGGGGATGCCTACTTCGTTTTGGACGGCAACCATCGCGTGTCGGTGGCCCGGGACCTGGGTGCAACCCACATCCAGGCCTATGTGACCAAAGTGCGCACCAAAGTGCCCCTCTCGCCCGATGACCGGCCCGACGACGTCATCTGCAAAGCCCGCTACGCCGACTTTCTGGAGCGAACCCGGCTGGATGAACTGCGACCGGGGGCCGACCTGCGCGTGACCGCTCCGGGCCAGTACCGGGTGCTTGAGGAGCACATCGAGGTTCACCGTTATTTTATGGGCCTCGACCAGCAGCGGGACATCCCTTACGAGGAGGCGGTGGTCCATTGGTACGATGAGGTTTACCTGCCGGTGGTCCAAATCATTCGCGGGCGGGGCATCTTGTGGGATTTTCCGGGCCGGACCGAAACCGACCTCTATCTCTGGCTGTCCGAGCACCACGCCGCGCTCCGGGAGTCGTTGGGCTGGGAGGTCGAAGCGGAAACGGCGGCGGCCGATCTGGCCGCGCGATTTAGCCCCAGGCCGGCCCGGGTGGCCGCCCGCCTGGGCGAGCGCATCCTGGATGCGGTCACCCCCGACGAGCTGGAGTCGGGCCCCGCGCCGGGCGAGTGGCGGCGGCAACGGGGGCGGCAGAACCGGCTCTTTGGCGACATCCTGGTTGCGATTGGCGGCCAGGAGGAAGGCTGGCCGGCGCTCGAGCTGGCGTTGGAGGTGGCCCGCCGGGAGGGGGGGCGCTTGCGTGGCCTGCACGTGGTTCCCGCCGAGGAGCAGCAACAGGCCGAACCGGCCCTGGCCATCCGGCAGGAGTTCGAGCAACGCTGCCGGGCGGCGGGCGTGCCGGGCGAGGCGGTGGTCGATGTTGGGGGCGTGGCCCGCACCATCACGGACCGGGCCCGTTGGACAGACCTGGTGGTTTTGCACCTGGCCCACCCGCCGGGCCCGCAGCCGCTGGCCCGCCTGGGCTCGGGCCTGCGCACCCTGATCCGGCGTTGCGCCCGGCCCATCCTGGCCGTGCCCGAGGCGGTGTCTTCCCTGGACGGGGCGTTGCTGGCGTACGATGGCAGCCCCAAGGCGGACGAGGCGCTCTATGTGGCTGCGTACCTGGCGGGCCGCTGGCAGGTGTCGCTGGCTGTGGTGGCGGTGGCCGAAGATGGAATAACGGCCGCCGAGGTCTTGCAGCAGGCGCGAGCGTACCTGGAGCCGCAGGGAATCGAGGCGGCCTTCGTTGAGGAGAGTGGCAACGCAGCCGAAGCGATCTTGAAAACTGCTGAAGCATTCGGAAGCGACGTCGTTATTATGGGGGGCTACGGGGCCAGTCCCGTCGTTGAGGTCGTGCTGGGCAGCACCGTGGATCAGGTTCTGCGCCAGTCTCGGAAACCGATGTTGATTTGCCGGTAGGAGATAAACGGTCTATATGGACGAGAACAAGCGCTCGATCCGGCGGGTGGTTGAGTTGGACCCGTCGATTGTGTGTTTTGGGCACGGCAATCCGCTGGCACAAAACGCCGCCGAAATGCTGCGTGGCTTTGCGCGTAAGATGGCGATCCTGTAGGGAAGGACGGGAAGACTCACCCCCTTCGCTTGCGACAAAGTTTGACTCCGGGAGTCAGTTGTGCTACGTTGTAGCGTAAGAAAACCGAATCGTTATAATGTTGGACGCACCCCCAGTCCAAAGGCGATTGCCAGTGAGACATGAGATTATGAATCGGGAAGAATTGTGGAGCGAGCTTGTGGCCTTGCCTCCTGAAGCGCGGCAGCAGGTCATCGACTTTATCGCTTTTTTGCGGGCCCGCTACGCACCGTTAACGATGGTTGATGACCTAGAGCGACCAGACCTGGCCGACGAAGCGTTTGTCGGAATGTGGCGGAATCGGCAGGACTTGGAGGATAGCCGGAGTTGGGTGCGCGGCGTTCGAGAGCAGGAGTGGGTAAAGCCCCGTGACTGAGGTAGTAGTCGTTGACACCGATGTCTTAATTGATGTTGGTCGTGGTGTGGACGACGCCATCCGCTGCTTGCAACAGATTGAGGGGCAATCGTCATTGTCGGTGAGTGCTATCACGGAAATGGAGCTTATCATTGGTTGCCGCAGCAAATCCGAATTGAGCGCCGTAGGCGATTTTCTGTTACGATTCCAAATCATCAAATTAACTGAGCAGATCTCTGACACGGCCGTCGATTTGTTGCATCGGTACCGTTTGAGTCACGGCTTGTTGATCGCTGATGCTCTCATCGCCGCTACTGCCATTTCCCTGGACAAACCCTTTGTTACCAAGAATCAGCGTGATTATCGTTTCATTTCGGGTTTGCAGTTACTGCCTTATCCCCAACCGTTTGAAACCTGATTCGAACATAACCTACTCCCCACGATGTACTTGCCGGAAGCGCAATCGAAAAGTACAATCTCCTTGCGAGCGGACTTTAGCTCGATTTATCCCTCGCGGATTTTGCATTGGAGGCATCATTTTGATTGGCATTGAACAGATCGAATCGATCGATCAGGTGCGGGATGTCCTGCGCCAGCAACTTTATATGGCCGACCGCAGCCTGGCCACCTCGATTTACCTCTCCCTGAAGCTGGGCAAGCCCCTGTTTCTGGAGGGCGAGGCGGGCGTGGGCAAAACCGAGGTAGCCAAAGTCCTGGCCGCGATGTTGGGCCGGACGTTGATCCGGCTGCAATGCTACGAGGGGCTGGACGTCAACACGGCGGTTTATGAGTGGAACTACACCCGCCAGATGCTGGAGATCCGGCTGCTGGAGGCGACCGGCCACGTCGATGAGCGGGCGGCCCTGAAGAAGATCTTCAGCTCCGAGTTTTTGCTGAAGCGGCCCCTGTTACAGGCCATCGACCGCACCGACGGCGTCGAGCCGGTGCTGTTGATCGATGAACTCGATCGGGCCGACGAGGAGTTCGAGGCGTTCCTGCTGGAGGTCCTGTCCGATTTCCAGATTACGGTCCCAGAGATCGGCACGATCAAAGCCGAAAAGCCGCCGGTAGTGATCATAACTTCTAACCGCACCCGCGAGATTCACGACGCTTTGAAGCGTCGTTGCCTGTATCACTGGATCGACTACCCCTCCTTTGAAAAGGAGTACAACATCGTGCTGGCCAAGGTTCCGGAAGCGCCGGCGCGCCTGGCGCAAGAGGTGGTGGCCTTTGTTCAGGCTCTGCGGCAGGAGGACCTCTACAAACTGCCCGGCGTGGCCGAAACCCTGGATTGGATGGCCGCCCTGGTGGCCCTGGATCGGGAGGATTTGAGCGAAGAATTGGTCAACGACACGCTGGGGGTGCTGCTGAAGTACCAGGATGACATTTTGCATCTGCAAGGCCCGGGCGTGGAGCGGATGTTGAGAAGGATGAAGGATGAAGGATGAAGGCCACCTGCTGCGCAACATCGTTTTGTTCGGACGGTTGCTGCGCGCCCTGGAGATGGACGTCACCCCGACCCAGATTCTCGACCTGGTTGAGGGCCTGAAGTACGTCGATCTGCGCCGGCGGGGGGACGTCAAAAACACGGCCCGCACGATCCTGGTCAAGCGCCCGGAGCATCTGCCCCTGTTCGACCGCGCCTTCGATCTCTTCTGGCGGGCCAGGGAGACGGGGGAGCTGTCGATGATGGACCTGGGCACGCTGTTGCGCAAGAATCATCAACAGCCCGAGCGACACGAACTGGTGCCCAAGGAGGAAGGCGGCGGGGGCAACGGCTCCGAGGATGAGCCTTCCGAGCCGGAGCTGGAAACGGTTTACACCTACAGCGCCCGCGAGGTTCTACGCCACAAGGACTTCGTCGATTTGACCCCGGAGGAACTGGATGAAGTCAAGCGCCTCATGCGGGCCATGACCTGGGAGTTGGAACAACGGCGCACGCGGCGTAAAATCCGCGCCCTACGTGGCAATTACCTGGACCTGCGGCGGACCCTGCGCAAAAATCTACGTTACGGCGGGGAACCCCTCGAGCTGAGCCGGCAGCATCGCAAGCAAAAGCGCCGCCCCCTGGTGGTGATCTGCGACATCAGCGGCTCGATGGCGCGCTACTCCCGCATCCTGCTCAAGTTTGTCTATGTCATCAGCAACGGGCTGAAAAACGTCGAGGCGTTTGTCTTCAGCACCCGCCTGACCCGCATCACCCGCCAGCTCAAAGAGCGCGATGTTGACGCTGCCCTGGACCAGGTGACGGCGGTTGTCCACGACTGGGCCGGGGGAACCCGGATCGGGGAGGCGCTGAAAACCTTCAATTATGAATGGGCGCGCCGGGTGCTGGGCCAGGGGGCCATCGCCTTGATCATCAGCGATGGCTGGGACCGGGGCGACATCGATCTTCTGGAGCGGGAGATAAAGCGCCTGCAACTGAGCACCCACCGCCTGATCTGGCTCAACCCTTTGCTCGGTTCGGAGAACTACGAACCCCTGACGCGCGGCATCCAGGCGGCCCTGCCCCACATCGATGACTTTATGCCGGTGCACAACCTGGCCAGCCTGGAGCAATTGGGCGAATTGCTTGAGCGCCTGAGCGAATATCGACCGCTGCGCCGCCAGCACGCGCTTCAACGTTAGTGCAGGCGGGCGGACATCACGGCGGAACGCCCTGTTGGGGGGTCCCTT
>JBHHXL010000160.1:0-10023 GCA_046757065.1 Anaerolineae bacterium | reverse complement strand
TATCACGTGTCACGTGTCGCGTAGCACTTGACACTTGACACTTGACACTTGACACGCAATACGGTTTCCGCTCTACTCCAGCAACTCCAACATCGCCTCGGCCACGTCGAACAGATCGCAGGTAGTGCCGTAGTGGGCCACGTCGAAGATGGGCGCGTTGGCGTCGGTGTTGACGGCGATGATCAGTTCGGCGTCCTTCATCCCCTCCAGGTGCTCCGGCGCGCCGGAGATGCCCAGCATCAGGTAGAGCTTGGGCTTGACGGCCACGCCCGATTTGCCCACCTGGCGCGTCTTGGGCAACCAGCCGGCATCGGTCACGGGCCGCGAAGCGGCGACCGCCGCCTCCAGGGCCTCGGCCAGCTCCTCGGCCAGCTCGATGTTGTCCTCGCCGCCGATGCCCCGGCCCACGGCCACCAGCTTGTCCTGGGCGGTAATGTCGATGTCGCCGCCCTCCGGGGCGATGAGCCTGACGAACCGGGTTTTGAGATCGTCCAGCGAAACGGGCGCGGCGATTTGCTCCGCAGCCGTGGAGCCCCGGCCGGGGTCGGCGGGGAACGCTCCAGCCAGGACGGAGACGATGACCTGCTCCCCGTCGGGAACGGCCTCGGCGGTCATCTTGCCGCCATAAATCTGGCTGGCCGCCACCAGCGACCCGCCGTCAACGGCCAGGCCGTTGACGTAAGCAATGCAGGGCTGGTCGACCTTGACCGACAGCCAGGCGGCCAGGTCCATGCCCATCGAGGTGTAGCCGATCATCGTCACCCTGGGCTGTCTGTCGGCGACCAGGGCGGCGATGACGCGACCGTAGGCTTCGGGGTTGAATTGGGCCAGGGCCGGGTCGTCCACGTAGAGCGTGGCATCCGAGGCGAAGGTCCCGGCCAGGTCCGCCGCGCCGCTGCCCAGCATCACGGCCACCACCTGGCCGCCCAGCGCCGAGGCCAGCTCTTTCCCCTGGCCGACCATCTCATAGGAGATGTCGGCCACTTTCCCATCCAGATGCTCGACAACCACGAAAACATCGTTGCTCATAATAACCCTCTCCCCTTGATAATCTCGATGATCTTTTCGGCCACCTCCTCCGGGTCGCCCTCGATCATCTCGGCGTGGCCGGTCGAGACGGGCGGGGCCATCTTGCGCACGGTCGAACCGGCCCCGGGGCCGTCAGCCTCGGCTTCGATTTCGTCCAGCGTGACCGTCTTGGCCATCTGCCGGATTTTGCTGACCGGGGCGTAACGCGGCGGCTGGCTGGCGGCCTGCACCCCGACCACCAGCGGCAGGTCCACTTCGAACTCGGCCATCAGGCCGCCCGCGTACTCCTTGTGGACGGTGGCCGCGCCGTCCTCCGCCGTCACCCCGGTCACCACCCCGACGTAAGGCATATCCAGCAGGGCGGCCAGCATCGGCCCGAGCTGGCCGTCGCGGTCGTCGGCAGCCTGCACCCCGGCCAGGACGATGTCGGGCGACACGCGGAGCGCCTGGATGGCCCCGGCCAGCAGGCGGGCCTGGGTGTGGGAGTCCATTCCCGGCTCGAAGTCGCCCACGATTTTGGCCGCCCGGTCCGCGCCCTTGGCCAGGGCGGTGTGCAGCACGCCGTCCAATTCCTCGATCAGATCGACGCCGACCACCGTCACCGTCCCGCCGCCGGCCTCTTTGAGCAGGACCGCCTGCTCGATGGCGTGCTCGTCGAATTCGTTCAGGACGAAATCAACCGCGTCGAAGTCCAGGTCGGTGCCCTCGTCGTTCACCTCCAGCTCATCCAGGATGCTGGGGATGTGCTTGATCGCCACCACAATGTTCATCGTTACACCTCTCCGTTCGTGCCGTTGATGGATTGGTCCAGGAGCTCCAGGATGTCGCGCACCTGCAAGCGGTCGTTGCCGGTCGATTTGGCCGCATCCTCAAAGCGCGAAACCTCGAAGGGGCAGCAGACGGCCAGGATGTCGGCCTGGTATTCGACCGCCTCCAGCACCCGCCGCTCCGAAAGGCGCATCGCGGTGTGGTTCTGGCTGAAGGAGTCGAGCCACATCCCGCCGCCCCCGCCGCCGCAGCAATAGCCGTTCTCGCGGCAGCGCCCCATCTCGACCAGCTCCAGGCCGGGGATGGCCCGCAGCAGCTCGCGGGGGGCGTCGTACTCGCCGTTGTGGCGGCCCAGGTAGCACGGATCGTGGAAGGTCACCCGAACCTTGACCTCGTGTTGGAGCAGCGGCTTGAGCTGGTCCAGGCGCTCGGCCAGGAATTGGGTGTAGTGCTGGACCGGGCGCTCGAAGCCGAATTTGGGGTACTCGTTCTTGAAGGCGTTGTACTCGTGCGGACCGGTGACGACCATCGTCCCCCACTCGTACTTCTCGAAGGCCTGGATATTGTCCTCGGCCAGCATCTCGAACAGACCGACCTCACCCGCCAGCCGTTGCGAGTCGCCGTCATCCTTCTCCTCCCGGCCAAGGATGCCGAAATCGACCCCCAGGGCGTGGAAGATGCGGGCCGCAGCCAGGGCGGCGTCGATCCCGCGCGGGTGGTAGGAGGGGTAGGAGCCGACGTACCACAACACCTCCACCGGGCGACCCGCATCCTTCAGGAGGGGCACGGGCACATCGGCCTTTTTGGTCCAGGCGGCGCGCTTGCGCTGCGGCTGGCCGAGGGGGTTGCCGTACTTGGCCGTGTCCTCGAACGCCTTTTGCAGCTCGGCGGGGACATTGCCGTTGAGCACCGCCTGCTCCCGCACGGCGGGCATGATCTGGATCATATTGACCTCTTTGGGGCAAACCCGCAGGCAGTTCATACAGGTCGTGCACAGCCACAGGTCGTCGGAGGCCAAAAGGTCGATTCCTATCTGCGTTTTGCGATGGATTTTGCGCGGCGAGTAATCGCCGACGATGTCCACCGGGCAGACGGCGGTGCACTTGGCGCAGCCGTAGCACCAGCCGAGCGACTCGCCTCCGGGCAGGTCGGTCACCTTAGCCAGGTTCTCATAGCTGTAATCGAAGATGACCCGCTGGCCGAACATCCGGTTCCAGTGGCCGGAGATGTCCATCCCGTCAACCACCAGGTGTTCGTGCTCTTTGACCGCTTCTTGAATAACCTTTTGCTCTGCTAATGGTCGGGGCATAATACCTCCCTCAAATTTCCAGCTTCCAGACGCCCAGAATGCGACGAATGAGTTCCGGCATTTGGGGCACGACTTTGTTAAATTCCTGGGTCATACGCAGGCGCAGGGTGGTGTACATATAGACGACGTAGACGCAGGCCAGGAAAACGTCGATGCCGAACGGCCCGCTGCGGATTGTGGCGAAGTCCGCCGCCTCGCCGGTGGCCTTGACAAAGGCTGTAGCCAGGCCGATTTTTAGATAGGTTTCGCCCACCGTGCGCCCGTGCAGGTTCGTTTCTTCCATCGTTACCAGCGGCATGGCCCCGGTTCCGGCCCGAGGGTCCCAAATCCAGCGCGTCCAGAGCCAGTAGTCGTCGGGGTTGGTGAAGTGCAACAGCTCGCTGCCCAGGTCGCAAAAGACGTTCTCCTTCAAGGCCGCTTCCTCGGCGCTCTCCCTGGCCCGGCTGTCGGTCGATTTCCTGGGGCGGAGGACGCGGATATCGCCGAAGAAGCCGGTCATAGCATCCACAAATTTCTGGAAGCGGTCCTCAGTTGCGCCAGAACCGTGCAGGAGCTGGCTGATGGCCGCTTTCATCTCCCCGGGCCCAACCTCGGCCAGGATGGCCCCGGCCCGGCGGCGGGTGGCGAAAACGGTTCGCAGCAGGCACAAGAGCTGGTCCTCGGTCAGCGCCGGCAACACGTCCGGCTGGACCAGGGCCTGCAACCGGCGACCTTTTTCCCGCAGCTCGGCCTCGACCGCGCGAAGTTCCTCGTAGGCGATTTTGTCCAGGATGGCCGCCATAAACTCCCGCGCGGCCTCGGTATCCACCGGCTGGCCGCCGCTGGTGATCAGGCTGATGTCTGGCTGGGTCTGGCCGGCAAACGAATCCATCTCAACTAGGCCGCAGTGGCTACCTGGCGGACCAGGCCGGCGGCCTTGATCGCGGCGGTGCCGGCCATTGCAATCGAGTCATCCAGGTCTTTCGGCCCGGCGGCGGCCCCGGCGACGAAGACGCCCGGCAGCGAGGTGGCTACCGGATTGAGGTCGTCGTGCGGCACATCGATGAACTTGTACTTGTTCTGCTTGAGATCGAAGACTTGGGCCATCTGGCGCGTGCCACGGCTGGCTTCCATCCCCACCGCCAGGACAACGATGTCCATCGGCACTTCCATCGGGCGGCCCATCGTCGTGTCTTCGCCCCGGATCAGCAGGCGGTCGCCCTTCTTGATGATCTCGGTCACGATGCCCTTGATGTATTGAACGCGATACTCTTCCTGGGCCGGCCAGTAGATCTCATTTTCCCAATAGCCGTACATCCGCATATCGATGTAGAAAATAAAGACCTGGGTAGTGGGCGACATCTGGCGGACTTCAATAGCCTGCTTGGAGGAAATGCCGCAGCAGACCTTGGAACAATACTCGTTGCCGATCTGGCGGTCGCGGGAGCCGACGCATTGGATAAAGCAGACCCGCTCCGGCACCTGGCCGTTGGACGGCTTGAGAAACTGGCCCGATTTGAGCATGCCTTCGGCGTCGGCCAGGGTGACGACGTCCGGGTACTCGTAGTAGCCGTACATCTGGGTTTCGCGGCCCGGATCGAAGTGCTGGAAGCCGGTGGCGATGATGACCGCCCCGGCCTCGACCACCTGCTCGCCGGCGCCGTTGCCCCCTTTGGCCAGGGTCACTTTGAAGTTGCCGGCCTCGCCCTCGGCGGCGACAACGGTCGAACCCAGGTGCAGATCGACCAGGGGATTATCCGTCACCTGGCCGATCATGCGGTTCATCATCGCTTCGGCGTCGTGGAAACCGTGGGTCAAAGCAGCATAGTTTTCGGCGATGGGCGTGCCGCCCAGAAAATCGCGTTGCTCAACCAGGGTGACCCTGGCCCCGATGTCGGCCAGGAGGCGGCTGGCCTCTAACCCCGCCGGGCCACCGCCGATGACGAGTATATTTTCTGATGGCATGCGTCCCTCCTCGTGTAAGGTTTTGTATTGAGGGCTTCAGCCCTTACCAGTCACAAAGGGCTAATAAAAGTTAAATAACTATTTCGGTAATCCGACCTGGGCGTAGCGCGGCCACCGCCCGGCGATCAACACGTGCACCTGCGCCCAAGTGCAGGTGTCGCCGGGCTAGGAAGCAACGCCCGATAAATCGGGCTTAAAATTGCACCCCTCGTCTCAGTTTAGCCCCGATTGAGGGGCGCTGTTCGATAGCCGGGCGACTTTAGCGCCCGGCGGGGGGGCTGGCGAGAACAACGCCTTATTACCGAACTAATTTTTAATCTCAATAAGCCCTTAACACGATTAAATTCCGGTTTACCCGCCGTAAAAGACTTTTTCCCCCAGGTCTTTCAGCCAGAGGGTGGCCGCATCAGGCCTCCCCTCCGGCGCTTTGTTGACCCCGGCGTTCACGACTCGGCCGACGAAGATCGAATGGTCGCCCCTGTCTACCGTTTCAACCAGATTGCACTCGACGAAGGCCGGCGTGCTTTCGAAAATCGGTGAACCGGTTTGCCCGGCCTGAAACGTTTCTCCGCCGATCGTCTGCCCTTCCCGCTCCAGAGATTTAAAAAAGGTGAAGGCCAGACCTTGCTGGTCTTTGCCGAGGACGTTCAGGGCAAAGGCTTTGGTCTCCTTGATGATGCTGTGCGCCAACGAGTCTACTTTGACCCCGACGACAACCAGAGGGGGGTCAAAAGAGGTTTGGGTGACCCAATTTACCGTCGAGGCCGCCACTCGACCGTCTTCAGACTCTGCGGTAAGAATGTATAGACCATAGGGAATCATTCTGAGGGCAGTTTTCTTTTGGTCAATATCCATTTCCATCTCCTTGTTGGGATGTTCATAGACTGGCTAACAGGTCTCCGTTCAGACAAAGGACCGCCTGGTTCTAGCGGATTCTGTGGTTGCCTGCGTTTGGCAGGTTCGGACGGCGATAAACACTTGCACCTGCGCGCAAGTGCAGGTGTCGCCGCCCTACCAAACTGCGCCGGATGAATCCGGCTTAAAAATGCTTGATTTAGCCCAATTTATTGGGCGTTGTTATGTAGCCCGGTGATTTATCGCCGGGCGAGGCAACAAAAAACACACCAACCACAGAATCCGCTAGGACCAGAGGACCCCCAAGCGAGACGAAGGACGGCGGAAGATTATCAGCAGATGGCCTAGGGCCTAGCGGATTAGCGGATGCCTGTTGCGCGGAGATTCTCCGCTGGCTCTTGTTCAGTACAAGTGACCGGCACTTTATTCTTCTATCCAGAAGTGCCGGTCACTTCTGCACTTGTTCTGGACATTAGCCTATCCGTTAATCCGCTCCCTATCCGCTGAGAATCCTCCCCTGACCTAAGTTGTCTCACCCAACGTCGTCCCAGGACAGATATTCTTTTTCCCCCGACTTTAGAGCTACCAGGTCCTCTTCGAATTCGGCCCAGGCCCGCTCGTGGTCGATGCCCATCTTTTCCAGCAAGGGCCGGTAGTCGGTTGAATGCCAATGGAGCTGGCACACCCGGTATGGGTGAGCGCCCATCGCCAGGGCCGCAAACTGGGCGTCGGACATAACCGGCACGCCGACGTTCGCGCCGTGGGCCGCGCCAGTGGCAAACTGGCTTTTGTCCAGGGTGGTCACGCAGCCCGTGTCGTGGGTGATGACCACGTCCGGGTCGGCCTCTTCCTTCATAATCTCGATTTTGCGCTGGGTAGCAAAGGAACGGGTGAAATCGCGCGAAACCAGGATGTGGCGGAAACCGAAGCCGCAGCAATCGTACCAGGTGGAGTAATCACGCGCCTCGGCCCCCAGGGCGTCGATCAGGCCGGTCACAGTGGCCGTGCGCTGCCCGCCGTAAATCTCCTCGTCGTAGATGGCGTCTTCGGTGACGAGCTTGTAATAGTGACAGGCGGGATGGACCGTGACGGCGATGTTCGAGAAATCATACACCTGCTTCTCGGCGATCTTGTGCCGCACGGCGTGGATCCATTCCGAGTAGTGCACGATCTCCTCCGGCATCACCAGCGGTTTGCCCAGCTTGTCCAACACATCGCGCACCTGATGGCGCAGATCGGCGTGGTGCATAATCTCTTCGCGGGTTTCTTTGTAGTGGCCGAACGAGGTGCCGCAGTGGATGAGGGGATAGTAGCCGGTCTCGTAAGCGGCGGCGAAATTGCGATGGGCGACGGCGGCCTGGGCGGGCGCATTGGAGGTGGCCGAGGCGTAGTAATTCCAGGCCGTACACGAGGTCTGGTCGGTCGGGTCGATGTAGTCGAAGCCCAGTTTGCGCACCAGCCAGAAGATGGAGGTGGAGTAGCCGGGGATGTGCCCGCACTGCCCGCAAGATTTGTGGTGCCAGGTGTTGTTCAGCGGGATTTTTTTCGTGCGCCCGTACTTGGTCATGACCTCGACGTAAGGCTCCGGCACGCGCTGCACGATCAACTCCCCCCGGCGTTCGAGATCGTCCAGCAGTTCGTGGAAATCCTCCGGCGCTTCCTCAGCGTGCCGGTCGAATTTCCGGTCGGTGGTCAACATCGCTTCGGTCGGAATAGCCATCCAAAATCCTCCCTTGAAAATAGAATTGTAGGACACGCGGAGCGTGTTAGTTTGTCCGGGGCAGCGACAAGCTAACAGCTTGTCCTACAAACTCGCCCCATTTTCATCGTTGGTGTCGTCCCCCAGGGACGGTCCGGCTCCTCTGAAAATACGTGTCAGGTGTCAAGCGTCAAGTGTCAGATCGCGATTTTCACGCTTCGCGCCGGTGGTGTGCCGCCAGGCTCGTGACGACTCCTCCAAACAGTTAGCGTTGCCCATTGTCTCATTATCTCATTGCCTAAATCTCATACCCGGCCTCTTCCAGCATCTCTTCCATGACGTCGCTCAGGATCAGGTTCAGGCCCTCGTCCACGTTAGCGATCATGTCCATGACGCCGGTGTTGTACCAGATCAGGTACAGCTCGATCAGCGTCTGGTCATCGACCTGCCAGCCGGTCTTGGTGGTGTGCAACGTTTCGGGCGGCAGCGCCCGCCGCCAGAGGTCGAGTTCATCGGACACCTGTTTGACCTGCGGGCCCCAATCGGGGAAGGCGTCGGGTTGGAGCATATCGGGGGAAACCTGGGTGCCGGTACCCATGATTTTGTAGACGATGCGGCTGTAGCCCTCCAGGGCCTGCTGGGCCGACTTCAGGCCATTGTTGACGGACACCTCGCGCAGGATGGTGATCAGCCCGCCCGGCGAGTTTTGGCGCGGGCAACGATTGCAGGAGAAGCATTGCGAGCAGTTCCAGACATCGTCGTTCATCTGCTCGTAGATAAGCTCGATGTCCTCGCGGGCGGCGGCCTGAGCGATCTTGCGCGGCGAAAAATCGTAGAAGCGGGCCGAGGGGCAGGCAGCGACGCAGATGCCGCACTCGTAGCAGCCGTAAAGGTAATCGGGAAAACGGTCGTCGGCCTTGACCTCTTCCCAAAGCCGCAGCTTGTCTTCGTAAGGAACCTCCGGATACTTGTCGGCAAATAACCCCATAAAACGTCCCCTTCCTAGAACGAAATGACCGCGTCGGCTTCGACGGCCAGGTCGTTAAAGGCCGCGCCGCCGATCATCTCTACGCCCTCGATCATATCGTCCATGGTGTAGCCGTGCAGGTCGAGCGAGGGCTGGCAAACGAGGAGCCTGACCTCCATATCCAGGGCCAGGTTGATAAAATGACGCAGTTCCTTGCCCCCCCCTCCCGCCTTGGGCACGATAATCGACTCCGGCGCGCCTTTGGCCAGCAGTTGCGGCCCATTCATAGTGAAATAAATGGCAACCTCATTGTCCATCGCGGCTGCGGCGGTAGCCAGGTAGAAGGGCGTGGCGCTGCGTTCGGGGGTATCGCGCCCGTGCGTTTGAACGTACAAGATTTTGTTGACATCATCGTCCATAGCGATACTCCTCTCAGCATAAGCTCCAAATCAACTTCACTTCAGGCGCTGGCAATAAAAGATGAACTTCCCGCCCTCCTGGCGCGAGTCCAGCAACTCGTGGCCGGTTAGCCGGGACCAGGCGACCATGTCGAGCGGGGCGCCGGCATCGGTGGTAATGATCTTCAGCACCTGGCCGACTTCAACATCGTTGATCGCCTGACAGGCTTTGATCACCGGCAAAGGGCCAAGCAAGCCGGAACAGTCCAGTATTTTGCTGGCTTTGGGTATGACGGTGAATCCCGGCCCCATAAGTTATGGCCTTCCTGGTCGTTGCAGGGAAGATTTCATCCACCGGATCAGGCGCAACGAAGAGTCGGGTATTTTTCAGTTGAGCCAGACAACAGCAATGTTGTCCTAAACAAAGAGAGAAACGTCGGCGTCGGCGGCGAATTCGAGGAAAGTGGCGGCGCCGCCAATCTGGCAGCCGTCGATGAAGTCCTCTCTCTTGAAACCGAAAACATCCATCGTCATCTGGCAGCCGATCATCTCCACATCGAGGTCAAGGCATATATCTCGCAGTTCCTCGACGGTCGCCACGCCTTTCTTCTTGAAGGTCTGCTTCATCAGATTGGTGGCTACCGAGTTAAAGCCGGGGATGGACATCGCAGCGGTGGGAATGGGCAACTCGACGTTCTGCAAGCCCTCCGGGCCAAAGGGCAGCTTCATCGGCATAGCAGGATTGCCCAGCGGAGAAACGGCAGCGGTCAAATCGTGCCGCAGTAAGGTGAGACCGTAGAAGGTGAAAAAGATGCTCACTTCCCAGCCCATTGCCCCGGCGGCGCTGGCCAGGATCAAGGGCGGGTAGGCAAAATCGAGCGTCCCCTTGCTGGCGATTAAAGCCAGACGCTTAGGTGCATTCGGATCGGATTTGGTCATCAGAGCCTCCTCTTAAGTAACTGTCCACAAATAAGTTTTCCCAAGAAACAGCCTGCAAAAAGGCCGGGGGATTCTGGGGATCGCTAATAGGGCTACTTGGTGCGCCGGAAGAGAA
>JBHHXL010000159.1:0-10029 GCA_046757065.1 Anaerolineae bacterium | reverse complement strand
CCAGGGACTGTCGAACTCCCGTGGAAATAGCAGAAATTTCGGATTTATAGGGCGAGATTATCCGCTCACGCTCTGCGTGGGAATCCGGGCTATTAATCCGTAAATTCTGCCGATCCGGGCTATGAAGCAGCAACCACAGAAAATGTTAGAACCAGGAATTTTCATCGTCGGTGGTGAGCCGTCAGGCTCATAAAGACTCCCTGGAACGAGAACAAACGACCCGCAGCCGGCGCCAACCCGGTCGGGCCGGCTACGTTCCATTATAACCGGGGTCTTGGAGTGTGGCAAGGGGGGAGAAATGGCGGGTGTGTCCGACATTTTAGGAGGACCGGGGGGTGTGTGGGGGAGTCCCAAATTTTAGGAAACATGTCACTCTGAGCGACCAACGGGAGCGAAGAGTCTCCACGCAGATGGCTTGGAGGCAATGTTTCTGGGGATTCTTCACTCCGCTACGCTGCGTTCAGAATGACATGTGAAACTCGCCTAATTTTTGGGACACACCCCAACTCGGAGTTGGATTGACACGCCCGGTTAATGCCTGTATACTACGCTCCGGCTAAGGGTCCCGCGTCAGCATTCAGTTTGGGGTCATTGGCCGGCTGGCGTTACCTCAGACTCGAACCGCTGGAGATTTGTGCGCCGATGGCGTATTTGCCTTTGTTTTTGCTGATTTTGGTCGCCCTGGGCGCAGGGGCTACCACCCTGTCGCTGATCATTTCGATCCGGGCCTCGCGCGAGGCGCGGGCCACCTTCTTCCCCATCGTGCGCGAGGAAGAGGGCCAGCGAGCCATCCGGGCCCGTGTTGCCAGCCTCTTTTTCGTGGCCGTAACCGCCCTGGCCTTCGGCGGCTGGCTGGCAACCGAACGGGGCCTGCCCCTGCCCACCACCGCCGGGCCGCCGCCCGCCGCCACCGCCACCGAAGCCCTGGCCCAGGCGGTCTCTCCCCCGGCAACGGACACCGCCGCCGCCTCTCCAACTGAAAGGGCCACGGCCCGGCCAGCGAGAACCTTCACCCCCCGGCCTGCCGCCACCGCTACCGCCCTGGCCTCCTCGCCCACCCTCTCGCCCGCGCCCACGTCCGTCCAGCTTGTCACCGAAACGGTCGTCTTCACCGGCACGGGTGGGATTTCGGTGACCGTCACCGCCGCGCCGGTCACCGGAACCACCTCCCTGGTTACGCCTGAGCCGGCGGCCACGGAGGCGGAAGTTATCCTCGAACCGCCGCCCCCGGAGGCGGAAATCGGCCCTATCGCCTTCGCCCTGGATATTACCGACCGGCGCGAAGCCATCGACCCCTCCGAAGTGTTCACCGCCCCGGTTGAAACCATTTACGCCACGTTCCCCTACCGCGGCCTGCGCAACGGGCTGGCCTTCGCTGCCGTCTGGTATCACAACGATCGGGAATTTCTCCGCGACGAGGGGGAATGGCAGTGGGGCAGCACGGATCGCTCCTATGTATTCGCCCGCCTGATCGGGCAGGGAGTCTACACCCTGGAGCTGTGGCTCAACAACGAGATGCTGGCTTCGGGCACGTTCGAGGTAAACTGAAGCTCATTCGGGTATGTGCAAATTCAGTTGGTAGTGAGGGCTTTAGCCCTCAAAAAAGGCACTAAAGTGCCCAATACCAACTTGTTTTGAAGGCGCTCAGTTCATTCCAGGGGCAGTTCCAGCCAAAAGGTGCTGCCCTGGCCCGGTTCGCTTTCGACCCACACCCGGCCGTTGTGGGCTTCAACCACGGCCTGCACCAGGTACAGCCCCAACCCCGTGCCCGGAGCCTGGCGCGTGAGGCGATTATCCACCCGGTGAAAGCGATCAAAGATGCGTTCCTGCTCGGAGATGGGAATGCCGATGCCCTGGTCGCTGACGAACAGCCGCACGCGATCCCCGGCCACCTGCCCCCCCACCCGAATCACCCCCCCCTCCGGGCTGTACTTGATGGCGTTGCCGATCAGGTTGGTCAAAACCTGGTGGATGCGCTCGAAATCGCCGCGAACGTGGGGGAAATCCGGGGGGAAATCCAGTTCAAAGGTGTGGTGGCCGGTGGTGGACCGCATCGTCGCCACGGCGTGGGCGGCTATATCCGGCAGGTCGAGGTCGCTAAGGCGCAGCTCCAGCCCGCCGGCCTGGAAGCGGCTGGCATCGAGCAGGTTGGTGATGAGCGTGTTTAACTTGTCGGCCTCTTCCTCGATGACGGCCAGGCCGTCGGCCAACGTTTCGCGGTCCCAGTCGGCGTCCTCGCGGGCCAGGGTGCCGGCGTAGCCCTTGATGATGCTGACCGGCGTCTTCAGTTCGTGCGAGATAATCGAGAGCAGGGTTTGCTTCAATTCCTCCGCCTCGCGCAGGCGGCTGACGTCCCGCACGTTAGCCACGTATTGGGTGGCGTTGTTCTCGTCATCGACCTGCGGCGCGTAGTGATCGGCGAAGGTGATGGTCAGGCCATCCGCGCGATGGTGATCGCCCTCGACGTAGAGCCGGCCATCGGCGGGGCGCTGGATCAGGGGGCAGCGCGTGTGGCAGACGCTGGTTCCCTGCGGCGTTTGCAGGTTGAGAATCTGGTAGCAGGGCCGGCCCACCGCCTGCTCGGAGCTGATGCCGGTCAGGTTGGCCAGGGCGCGATTCCAGGTCTGGATGATGCGATGGCGGTTGATGATCATCACCCCGTCGCCGCTGTTCTCGATGATCGCGTTCAGGCGCTCGCGCTCGGCGTTGACCTGCTCGTACAGGCGGGCGTTTTGGACGGCCACCGCGGCCTGATCGGCGAAGGCGGACAGCACGTGCCGGTCGTTGCTGCTGAAGGCGACCCCGTGCGCCCGGAAGATGAAAATAAAGCCGATGGTCTCCTCGCCGATGTTGAGCGGCAGAGACACAACCTGGCGCAACCGCACCCGGGCGGCGCGAGAGGCCAGGGCCAGGCGCACGGCCAGGTCCGGGACATCCGCCGGCAGGTCCCGCCACAGCGGTTCAAACAGGGGCACAGCTTTCACCGGCAGGCCGATGCTGGCCCGGGGCACCAGGCTGCCCCCTTTCCGCAGGACGATCAACCCGGCCTGGCCGTTGACCATTCTGACCGCGTTTTCCAGAATGAGCTTGAGCAAGGAGGCCAGGTCCAGGCGGGCCGTCATTGCCCGGCTGATTTCAAGCAGGTATTCCCGCTGTTGCAAACGAAAATCAGGTAGCAATTATCCCCCTCGTTCGCCGCCGGTGATGCGCCACACCAGCCACATACGCTGGATGGCGGTGAAATTGGCCAGGATGGCCAGCACCCACAGGGCCAGGGTCAACTGGTTGAAGACCAGGCCCAGGACCAGCAACCCGACGCGCTCAAAGCGGGTCAGCAATCCATCTTTTAGCGGGACGCCGATCCCCTCGGCCCGGGCCCGGGCGTAGCTGACCATCAGCGAGCCGACAATGGTGGCGTAGATGAGCACCAGCTCCAGTTGCGCCCCCTGCCCGATGAGGTGGACAAACAGGCCCAGGAAAATGATCGCTTCCGAAAATCGATCCAGGGTCGAGTCCAGAAACGCCCCGTAGCGGCTGGTGCGCTCGACCATGCGGGCCAGGGCGCCGTCCAGGCCGTCGAAAACGGCGGCGGCCAGAATGAGGATGCCTCCCCACTGCAAATAGCCGATGGACAGGACGTAGGCCACAACAACCATCAGTAAAAAGCCAATGACCGTGATGAAATTAGGGGAAATGCCGGTCCGGCTGACAAAGCGCGCCATCGGCTCTAGAATCACGCGCGACCAACGCCGCGCCCACTGGGTTAGCATCGAGTCATTGCCTCCGTGGATGATACCTGGCCTGATTGAAAAGCCCGGCCGCCGAGTTTTCGCCGGATCGTGCTGTGATAAACGTCTAACACCTGCTCAACGACCAACTCCCAGGAATAACACCGGGCCTTTTGTTGCCCCTGCCTGCCCATCATCGCCCGCAGGCAGGCGTTGTTTAACAGGGCGAGCAACGCCTCGGCCAGCGCCGGCGCATTGCGGGGAGGAACGAGCAACCCCTCCCGGCCGTGGGTCAGCACCGTGCGGTAGCCGGCAATATCCGAGGCGACCACGGGCAGGCCCGTAGCCATCGCCTCCAACAGAACCAGGCCAAAGCTCTCGAAGCCGGTGGAGGGCGCGCAAAAGACATCGGCCGCCCGGTAATACTCCGGCAGCTCCTCGTCGGGGCAGTAGCCGACGAAGGTCAGGCCCGGCTCGGCCCGGTAGGGCGCGATGTCTGACGGGTCACAAGCGCCCACGACCGTCAGCGTGGCCTGCGGTAACTGGGCGCGCACCCGGCGAAACGCGCGCAGCAAGTAGGGAAAACCCTTTCGCTTTTCCAGCCGCCCCACAAACAGGATGTTCAGGTTCGGCCGGTGGCCGTTGTAACCCAGGCCCGGCGGACGATAAAACCGGGACAGGTCCACCCCGTTGGGAATGACCTGGTAGGAAGCCGGAAAGTACGAGTGAATATAGTCCCGGGCGGCGGGAGAAACGGCGATGTAGTTGTCGAGCCGGTCGAACAGCGTTTGCACCAGGGGCCTGATGTACTGCCAGCTACGAACCAGTTGCTCGCGGTAGCCGTGAAACGTGCCGACCACAGCGGAGCGCGGCCATTCGCCCTGGTGGCGCAAAACCACCCAGGGCAGGGCCGGAGTCATCGGTTCGTGCAGGTGCAACACATCGAATCGTTCGCGGCGCAGCACCGCCTTGACCCGGCGGTACAGCCGGGGCGACAGCGCCACCCGGGCCACAGAACCGGCCACCGGAACCGGCGCGATGGTGTCGCTCACCTTGATCACCCCGTCGGGCAGCGGGCCAACCTTGCCGGAATGGGCGGCGATGATCCGCACCTGGTGGCCCCGCTGTCGCAACCCGGCGGCCAGGGCGGTGATGTGCCGGGTCACCCCTCCGGGATAGGGGTAATCGTACGCGGGGATCAGGGCGATTTTCAGCGGTCTGGTCACGAAGCACTCACGTCAATCTTCCACCCAGATGGGCGCGGTCATAACCCATTGCTCCGGCGCGGCGCGGATCGCCGTTTCCAGGGCCTGGACAATGTAGCGCATCCCGGCGGCCAGGCGTTCGTCCTGATCCCCTGCGGTGGGCAGATGGTATGGCGGCCAGAACCGGGCCTGGTAGGTAAAATCGGGCAGGCGCTGGCTAAAGCCCAGAACCAGGGGCGCGCCGGTCCGCAGGGCCAGCCGCAGATGGCCGTCCGGCAGGCGGGCCGGTGCGCCAAAAAACCTGGCCGTTGCTCCGCTGTTCGTAATATCCCGGTCCCCGGCCACACCCACGATTTGGCCCCGCTTCAAGACCCGATACATTTCCAGCAACGGCCCGTCGATGGGGATTAAGCGCAGGCCCTTGCTCATTCGCAAACCTGAGATATAATCGAAAAGTTCCGGCGGCTCGACGCGCTCAACGGGGATGGTGATCGACAGGCCGCGCAGGAGCAGCGCGTACAAAACGATCTCGATGTTGCCGAAGTGCGCGGAGGTCATCACCAGGCCGCGCCCCTCGGCCAGGGCCGCTTCGATGTGTTCCCAGCCTTCGACGCGCACCATCCGCTGCACCTCTTCATCGCTGAGGTGGGGCAGGCGAAACAAATCGAAGTAATTGTAGGTCAAGTAGCGAAACGTGGCCTTCGACAGCCGGGCCAGGTCCGCCGCGTCGCAGCCGTTGCCGAGAACGTGCCGCAAATTCTGCTGGACCTGGTTCCGCGCCTCGCGGCCAAACTGCCAGGCCAGAGCGGCGGCCAGACCGCACAGGGCATAGCCCAGGCGCGCCGGCAAACGGGGTACAACCCCGCCCCCCAGGCGATACAGGTAATACGCCAGGTAAGTTTTATCAAGTCTGGGCATTAAGTCCTCGTCACTGCTGCCTGGTGGGGAGTAGTTTATCTGATAAGATATGGCCTGTCAAATGGTTTTGTCCGGGAACATCCCGCCCCGAATTTTGTCAGGTTATTACGTTGGGGTAAAATGCAGTCTCGAAGGAGGTGAAACGATGCCAGCCGAATTACTGTGGGTACCCCCCGATGTCGCCATCACCGAGACGGCAGACGGTGGCCTGATTCTGCAAAATAAAACTCCCCTGGACCCGTATCCGGCCAATCTGGGCCAGTGGTTGCGCCGGAACGCCGAAAAGTTCCCGGATAAATATTTTCTCCGGGAACGCGACCCCGCCGGCAGGTGGACCGGGCTGACCTACGCCCAAACGCTGGCCTGCGTCAACCGTCTGAGCAATGGCCTGCTGGCCCTGGGGCTGGACGGCGATCTGCCCCTGGCCATCCTCTCCGAGAACTGCATCAATATGGCCCTGATCCAGCTGGCGGCGATGCAAATCGGCATTCCCGTAGCGCCCATCAGTTACGCCTATTCGGTCCGCTCGCAAACCGGCTCGCACATCAAGCATATTCTGGATGTCACCGGCGCGCCCCTGCTGGTTATGTCGGACGCGAAGGTGCATATGCCCAAACTCAACCAGTGGGATACCGGGGAGCTACGCCTCTTTGCCTTCTCCAACAGCGAGGCCTACGAGAATGTGCAGCCCTTCAGTGCGCTGGAGGCCAGGAATGAAAGCCTGTCGGCGGCGGGCGAGGCCCGTTTTGGCGCGGTAACCCTCGACACGCTGGCCAAGATCCAATTCACCTCCGGCTCGACCAACCTGCCCAAAGGGGTCAAGGTGACCCACGGCATGATGATCTCCAACCAGGTCGGCATCGCCCAGATGTGGCCCTTCCTCGATAGCCAGGAGACGGTGGTGGACTGGCTGCCCTGGAACCACACCTTCGGCGGCAACTTCGTCTTCAATATGATGCTGATGCACGGCGGCACGTTTTACATCGACAACGGCAACCCCACCCCCCAGGGCCTGGAAAGGACCCTGCAAAACATCATCGACGTCTCGCCGACCGTTTACTTCGGGGTGCCGCGCAGCTACACGGCTCTCTTCGCCCGCATGAAGACGGACGAGGTTTTGCGACAAGCCTTCTTCAAGAATCTCAAGTTCATCTTCACCGCCGCGGCGGCCCTGGATCAGGCCACGTACGAGGGCCTGAAAGCTATGAGCGCCCAGGTGCGCGGCCAGCCGCTTCCGTTCTTTTCCGCCTGGGGCTGCACCGAAACCTCGCCCGACGCCACCCTGGTTTACTGGGAGGTGGACGACGCGCGGGTCATCGGCCTGCCCATCCCGGGGGTCAGCGTCAAAATGGCCCTCGACCCGTCGGGCAAGCGCGAGATGCGGGTCAAAGGCCCCAACGTCACGCCGGGCTATTACAACAACCCGCAGGCCACGCGGGCCGCCTTCGACCAGGAGGGCTACTATCGCACGGGCGATGCGGGCAGGTTCCTGGACCCGGACAATCCGGCGGCGGGCCTCATCTTCGACGGCAGAACCGGCGAGGATTTCAAATTGACGACCGGCACCTGGGTGCACAACGTCCGCCTGCGCAATAGCATCAATCAATTGGGGCAGCCCTTCCTGCTGGAAGTGGTCGTCGCCGCCCCCAACCGCGATTATCTGACGGCGCTCATCTTCCCCAACGTGCCGGCGCTGCGCTCGCGCTTCAGCCAGGCCAGCCAGGACGCCCCGGACGAGGCCGCCTTCCTGCAAAGCCAGGCCGTGCGCGACTTCTTCATCGACGTTTTCCGGCAGCACAACGCCAGACACAAAGGCAGCAGCGAACGCTTCGAGCGTTTCATCCTGCTGACCACCCCGCCGCGCATCGACCAGAACGAGACGACCGACAAGGGCTACATCAACCAGAGCGCGGTGCTGACCCACCGGGCCGATGTGGTAGCCAGGCTCTACGAAGAGCCCGCCCCGGCTGAAGTCGTAGAGATCGGGGATTAGAAAGTCGAATATTGGGGGGAGTGATCGTGAATAGTCCTCACCTGATTCATCCAGGCGGGGCCGGGTTGGCCGCGTCCCAATCCATCCCCGAGGCGGTTGTGGCCGAGATGCGGCAACGACTGGCCCGGCCTCGAGACCGGGATAGCGCCCAATGGCTGCTGTCGTTCATCAAAAGCGGCAGCGCCGGAGCGCATCCTGGTTGTTGGGGGAAAACCGGGCCCGCTAACCCGATTTGAGCAGCATCGGCAGATAGACCTTCGTCAACTCCTGCTCTTTGAGCAGAAACAGGCCCCCCTCGATGTCGCTGATCAGAATCGTGCCGCTGGGCAGGTAGGGATAAACGCCCCAGGCCCCCGAATAGTCTGCGCTGTTGCTGGTTGGGTAAGTATCGAAGAAGCCAAGTTCGCGCGGCGCGTTGGGGTTGGAAACATCCAAAATGGTCAGGCCCCGCCGGTAGTTCGACATATAGTAATGAGTGCCTTTAACGAACCCGTTGTGGTCGATGGCCCGCGTGTTGCCGGTCCAGATGTTGCTGACGAAGGGCGCGGTCAGGTCGGAAATATCCAGCGTCCGCAAGCGGGTGTTGTGGTGCAACCTGCGCTCATCGAATTCATCCTGGATGAAGAGGTGCCGCCGGTCGGGGGACCACCAGCCGGAATGGATCAGCCCGACGTCGGGATACGTGGTCGAGCTGATTTTGAACGGCGAGCTTTTGTCGGTCACGTCCCAAATATCGAGCGTTTCCATATTGAAATCAAGCAGCAGCTCGCAGGGGTTGTGGCCCGGCGCGCAGTCGCGGGTGCGCTCGTCGTCGATGGCGAATGTGGCGGCATCATGCGTATATTCCGCCCCAGGCGAAGGCATTCCCTCGAACGCCGGCGCTACCGGATCGTGTAGATCGAGGACGTGGAAAGCGCCCTCCTCCAGGTCCGCCCCGGTGATATAGGCGTAAGCCGTTGTCCCGGGCAGGGCGACCCCCGTGGCAAGATCGACGTTGCCGATGAAGATGTTGTGCGCCCGCGAGAAGCCGGTGTAGATGGCCGCCAGCGAAACGCGCTCCGGCAACTGGCTGAGGTCGATGATTTGCAGGCCATCGTTGATGCCGTCGGCGGTGACGTAGGCGTAGGCGTCCCAACGGCCCTGCGCTTCGTTGTAAAATCCGTAAACCTTGATGTCGCGCCAGATGGCCTCCGCCCCTTGAACGGTGCCGACCTCACGCGGGTTGAGGGGATCGGTCACGTCAACCACGGCAGTACCGTTGCGCAACCCGACCAGGGCATATTCCCGGTTGTCGTCCGGGTCCACGTAGCCCCAGATGTCGTTGGCGGCGATGGGATTCGTGCTGAAGGCCGACAGGGGGATGCGCCCTAACAGATCGACGAATCTACACGGGTAAACGCCGGCTATACCGCCGGCGCAGGGGGTGAAGGTGGTCGGGGCCTGCGCCTCGATGGCGACCCGTTCGCTCTGCTGGGAGGGTTTGCCGGGCGACAAGAGGAAATCCACCTGCTTCCCGTCTCGAATGAGGGTAAATCCCCTGGCCCCAAGGGGGCCGGCATATTCCGGGTCGAGGCCGAGCAAGAACGTGCGATTGGCGCGCGCGTCCTGCACGGCGAAACCGTCAGCCTGGCTGTAGCCGCCCTGCACCCGAACCACCTCGCTCAGCAAAACCGAAACCTCGACGCCGCTGGAATAATAATACCCGGCGGCAACCCGCACCTCGTCCCCCAGGCTGGCCCGATCGATGGCATAGCGGATCGTTTGGCAAGGGGCGTGGGGATTGTCGCACGGCCCGGCATCAACCCCGTCGGGGGTCACGTAATGCAACCCGCCGCCGTGAGCCTGTGCCGGCCGGGCCAGGCTCAGGAATAGCAGCGCCGGCAGAACAAATATCCAGATGTATTTCCAGGACAGGTCGTTCGGACGTGGAATGGAGATCCCCCGCATGCCTGCCTCCCCCTCAGCATATGGCCCTCGCGCGGCGTCGGCGTCGAAGGCGTTTTTCGCGGGGCCATACAGCTATTGCAGACCAATCCGCGAGATTAAGCGGCAGTTACCTTCGAACGGTCGCCAATACTACACTTTCATTTCTGACGGTCTGGCGGCACAATTCCTTACCTTAAAACCTGGTTATCGCGCGACCATTATTATCTCACCGTAATACCGTAATATGGAGGGTGCGTCC
>JBHHXL010000158.1:0-10100 GCA_046757065.1 Anaerolineae bacterium | reverse complement strand
TGTTGATCGCCGGGCGGCGAGGCAAGCGTCTGCACTAGTTCTGTACATGAGCCTTATCCGTTACTCCGCTCCGCCGGAGGCGGTCCGCTGAGAATCCTTCGCGTATTTGAAAAGTATTGCGCTCAGGGCAACGATAAGATTCCCAACGGGACCGCGTTGTTCTCGAAAACCTGGCCGCTGGGGGCCAGGGCGGTCAGCCGGTTGAGACCGGCGTCGTACATCCCAACCAGCAGTTGGTAGTCGCCCGGCGTGAAGGCGTCGGGATAGGCGATGTGGTGGCGGTCCATCACGACCTGGCCCACGGGCCAGGTTTGGGTTGGAGCCGTACCGTCAGCGGGCAGGCCATCGTGGCCGGCGGCCAGGACGCCCGCCTCGTCGAGCAGTTGGGTAAAGACCGTGTAGCTCTGCGTTTGCCCGGAGACGGCCCGCCAGTAGAGGGTAACGGTCAGACCGGCCCGCGCTTGCTCGACATCGTAGGCCAGCAGCTCCAGGCCGGGGGCCAGGCGGGCCGGGGCGACCGGCCGGGGTCCGCCTCCGCTGAGGGCATATCGGTAGACCGTGCCCAGCCCGGCAAAGTCATACGCGGCCAACGGCTCACCGCCGCGCCCGCCGATCACATTTTGCACCACCCGCCCTCCCTCGCCGGTCGGCAGCAGCCAAACGGCCGGCTGATCGGCGATCAGGTCCGCCGTCGAAGGGGCCGCTGGGTAGCGGTTTTGCCCCCCGGCCAGGCGCACCTCGTACCCGCCGCGCAGGAAGGGATACAGGCGGCGGTAGGTGTCCTGATCGGTCAGCAGCAGACGGGCCGGCGGGCGGCCGGCCTGGGTCCGCATAAACCCGACGAAGGTCTGGGCCGGCTCGTCGGCCAGGCGACCGGCGGCGTAGGCCCGCCAGGCCGGGGGAACGGCCAGCAGCGCGGCCAGAATGAAAAGGCCGGCCAGGACCGGACCGGCCCATCGCTGCGCCCGGTCCAACTCCGGCAGCGCCCCCGGCCACAGGATCAGGCCGAATTCAACCGCCAGCAGCAGAAAGAGCAGGGAACGGGCCACAACCACCCCGGCCAGCAGCCAGGTCTCCGAGGGCAGCAGCACGAAGTAGAGCGGCTGCTCGACGACGTTGAGTGCGGTCAGCAGCAGGGCATAGGTCAGGCCGCGGGCGTTCGGCAGCAGGAGGATGGTAAAGGGCAAGACGTATACCAAAAACTGGGGGCTGTATCCCTTTGAATAGAGCAGGAAAAGGGCGACCGTCAGCCCGGCGAAGGCGACCACGTTCCGGGGCGGCCGGTAATCGGCCCGGCGCAGAAACAGGACGGCGAACAGCAGGCCAAAGGCCAGGCCGATCAACGGCCAGGGCAGGGTGCTGGGGTAAACGGCAAAGGCCGTCTCCGCCGGATTGAGGCGGTCGCCCGCCACCTGGCCGAAGCCGTAATAACCCTCCAGGACCGCCCAGACCGTCTCCCACGAGGAGCGACCGAGCACGGCCCGCGCCCCGGCCAGCACCCACTGCGGCCCCAACCACAAAAACGGCGCGGCCAGGGCCAGGATCGACAGGGCGAAGGTCACCAGGTAAAGCCCCCACTCGACGGCCAGACTGCGCCGGTTCGCCCCATGCCGGTCCCACAGATAGCGCAAGGCCACCGGCACCGCCAGGAGGGGGATCAGCTTGACCATAAACCCCACCCCGGCGGCCAGAGCCGAGGCCAGCGGGCGACGGTCCAGGAGAAAATCGAGGGCCAGCAGCAGAAAGAAGAGGGCCGCGCCGTCGAAAAAACCGAGCATAGCGTACACGGGCGGGAACAGGCCCAGGTAGAGCCACAACACCCGGCGGACGGTTTGTCCAGCCGCCAGACGCCGGGCCAGGCGATAGATCAGCCAGAAATTGCCCGCCTCAAAAAGGACGAAGACCAGGCCCAGGATAGAGACGAACCCCAGGCGCGCCTCCGTCCAGGGCGGGAAGAGCAGGGAGAGTTTGTAGGCCCCCACCATCAGCCAGGGCGCCAGGGGCGGCCACTCCAGCCAGAAATCGAGGTAGGGGAACAGGCCGTAATCGGACAGGGCGGCGATGCCCAGGTAGGTGTCAAAATCCGACCAATCGCGGATGAAGCCGCCGGGCCGCAGTAAAAATAGCGTCAACAAGCGGAAGGAGAGAAACAAGGCCAGCAGCAGCCAGAAATCGGCGGCCAGGGAGGCATCGTCGTCGTGGTTTTGGCTCTGCGGCGCGGTATTGAGCTCAGAGGGCTTTGACGGGTCGATTTCGGCCATTCGCTTGTGATCGCCTGAATGACTCATCTGAAAAGGGTGCATTCATTTTCAGTGGGAAATGTAGGGCAAACTCAATAGTACTCCATCAAGGTAATTATGATAAACCGTAGGTCCAATACTTTTCAAGTAACGTAGTTTAGCCCCTTGCGGGCGGGCACAAGGCCCTATACTACGGTCTTATTTGAACGTAGGTCACGTTTTTAACGTGACTGTCACGCTGCAAGCGTGACCTACGTTTATCAAAACCTTCTTGATGAAGTAGTAGTTCCAATCTTGGTCCATAATGTAGGTCAAACTGTTAGTTTGACCCGCGCACGCAAAGCGTAACAGCCTGCAAAGTACGCAGGCTTTTGTTTGCGCTACAAGTTGGATCTACTGAAACTGTTAGTTTGTTCGGCAGGGACAAGCTGACAGCTTGTCCTACAATAGCGACTATCTCACTTCACTCACCGCATCCGCCCCAGCCAGACCAGCAGCCGCAGGCGCAGGATGGCCAGGGTGTACTGGCTGAAAATGGTCAGAAATTGGGTCTTGCTGTGCCCGTGCAGGCGCAAACGATAAAAGACCGGGATCTCCAGCATCGCGAATTGGCGTCGCCAGGCCACGATCAGCAGGCGGATGAAATAATCGCCGTAGCCGTAGAAAATCTGGCCCAGGTCCAGGCTCATCAACCGGTTCCGATAAATGGCAAAAAAGCCGCTGAGATTGTCCTGAATCTGGGTGCGAAACAGGAAGCGAATGCCCATATTGTAGATGAGGCTGGAAAAATAGCGAAAACGGTCCTCCATCCCACCGCGCATCACAAACCGCGAGCCGATGATGATGTCGTAGTACTCCAGAAACTTGATCATCTGGGGGATGATGGCCGGGTCGTGGTTGAAGTCGGTGTCCATCACCACCACGATCTCGCCCGAGGCGCGCTCCACCCCGTGCCGGATGGCCGTGGCCAGCCCGCGCTCTCCACGGCGCACGCACAACTGGACCCGGGGATCGCGGCCAAATTGCTCCCGGACCACCTCAGCGGTGCCGTCGGGACTGTCGTCATCGACCACCAGCACCTCGTACGGGAAGGCCAGCGGCTCCAGGACGCCGTGAATAGCCCGAATCAGTTCAACGATGTTATCGCGTTCGTTGTAGGTTGGCAGGATGATGGATGCCTTCTTCACATTTGCTTCCACAGCTCAAAGATCGTGCCGTAGCGCCCGCCGCGCCGCCGGAAGCGCCGTTGGTCTTCCGGGCGGGGCCAGGAATAATAGCTGGCCTGGCTGTGGTCCTGTGGGGTGCGCGGGGCCTGGCCGGCCTCGATCAGGCGCACCGCCTCGACCAGCATCTCGGCCCCGACCAGGGCGCTCTTGAAAGCCAATGAGGTGATCGTATCCTCCGGCCTGAGGGGGAATTTCTCTTGCAACAAAATCTCGCCCGTGTCGAATTTCTCATCGACCCAATGGATCGTCACGCCCGTCTCTTCATCCCCGTTGGCGATGGCCCAGAAATAGGGAAACAGGCCCCGGTTGCGGGGCAGCAGCGCCGGGTGGATATTGATCGTGCCCCGGCCCGGCAAATTGATGACCTCGCGCTTGATCAGCTGGTTGAGATAAATGGAGATGATCAAATCCGGCCCCCACTCGCGGAGCCGGGCCAGCGAGGCCGGGTCGTTGACATCGCGGCTGCCAACCACCGGCACGCCGTAATAGACCTGCATCTGGCGCAGGGAGCGCACCTTTGGCGCGCGCCCGATGAGGCGGAAAATGATGGCCGTAGCCCGGCTCTGGAACAGCTCCAGGGCTTTGCGGCCCACAAAGCGCAGGCCCGTCCGGCGCAACAGATACCACAGGCCCTGGGTGTAGCTCTTGCCGTAAATCAAGGCATCCGAGCGCAGAATGCCGGCCACCTGCCCCGGAAACTGCTGCAACAGGCGCTCGGTCATGCGGTTGGAGTAAATGCTTTCGTAGGTCAGAATCACAATCCGCATCTTTCCCGCCTATGGCCCTGAAGTTTTCGACAGGCAAAACAGATATTCCACCACGCGGTCGGCCTTGTAGCGGCGGTTCTCGCGGTCGATGTCGGCCCGAAAGCGGCCGTACTCCCGCCTTCTCAAGGTGACCTGGCCGTAGCGGCGCATCACGGCGCAGATGTCCTCTTGGGGCATCAGGCCCTCGTTGTTGTAACTCAAAAATACGTGACGCGCCGGGGTCAGCCTGAGCAGGCGGTCCAGGGCCTCGAGGGCCTTATCCCGGCGGCAAAAGTTCGATTTTTGGGCCGAATAGTCGCGCAGGCCCGTCACCCCGGACAACTGCGGCCGGTCGTAGCGCGAGATTGTTTCCAGGACGTGATAGTTGGTGCAATACTGGCGCTGGTTGTAGGGCGGGTCGATGTAGAGCACGTCGCAATCGACCTGGCCGACCAGTTCCTCGCCGTCGCGGTTGTAGACAACGTGTCGCCTCGGGCTGGAAACCAGGTCGAGCGGCTGCAGGGCCAGCGGTTTCCGGGCGCTCTTTTTGATGCGCTTCAGAAACGCCCCGTAGACCGAAGCGGTGTTGGCCACCTTGTCGATGGCCTCGATCAGGCAGGCCAGCAGGTAGAAGTACTCGTCCTCGGTGATCCGCCCGGCCTCGAACCAGGCCTGAATCTGGAGCCGGATCGCATCGCACCGCCGGCCGTTAGCGTCGGTGTAATACCGGCGCGGATAGGGCGAGCCGGCGCTGCCGCCGGGGCAGTAGTGGCGATAGACGAAGCCCTCGACCCCCGGCAGATCGTTCAGATAGGCCAGGACGGCCTCGACCGGCTCGCGGCGGGCCGCGCCCGGCAGGCCATCGACAAGCGCCGCAAACCCCGGCTCTTCGTTGAGGCCGACATAGGCCCGGTTGAGGCAATAGCTGTAGTGTTGGATGTCATTGGCGACGATGCGCCCCCCGAACCTCTTGAAATGCCGCCCCACGGCCCCGGTGCCCGCAAATATATCGAAGAAGGTGGCATCCTCCAAATCGACGAAGTCTAAAATGTGCTGCTCCAAAAATGGAAGCAGGGAGTGCTTGCTGCCGATGTAGTTCATATCGCTGATGGGTATTGAGGGCTTCAGCCCTTTCAGCCTCACAGGGCTAAAGCCCTTAATACGGCTGCATTGGACTCGCCCTCTGAAAATACCCTTCCCCTTCTTTTTCTACCTTCCGGGAATGGTCCGCAAGGCATCACACACAATCTCGATCTGGGCCGGGGTCAGGGTTGCGCCGGAGGGCAGGTTGATCCCGCGCGCGCCGATGGCCTCGGCCACAGGCAGCGACAGGCCGTTGGCGTAAGGTGGCAGGGTGTGGATAGGATGAAAGACCGGGCGCGTTTCGATGCCCCGCTCGTGCAGCAGGCGGCGTAGGGTGTCGCGGTCCGGGCCGTACCCGTCCTCGACCAACACGGTGAACATCCAGTAAACGTTCTCGGCCCAATCCGCGTGCGGGGGCAGGGTCAGGCCCGGCACGCCGGCCAGACATTGCAGGTACAGGGCCGCGTTGCGCTTGCGGATGGCGATGAACTCCTCGATGCGCTCCAGTTGGGCCAGGCCCAGCGCGCCCTGCAAATTGGTCATGCGGTAGTTAAAGCCGACCGCCGGGTGCCAGTACGGGTTCTCCGGGCTGCGAGCCTGGTTCTCCAGGAAGAAGCAGCGTTCGGCCAGGTCTTGATCGTCCGTGACCACGATCCCGCCCTCGCCGGTGGTGATGATTTTGTTGCCGTAAAAGCTGAAGATGGCGGCGTGGCCCAGACCCCCGGCCCGCTGTCCCTTGTAACGAGCGCCGTGGGCTTCGGCGGCGTCTTCGATCAAATACAGGCCGTGTTCGTCAGCCAGGGCCCGTAAGGGGTCCATATCGGCCGGATGGCCGTACAGATGGACCGGGATCAGCGCCCGCGTGCGCGGGGTGATGGCCGCTGCCACCGCCGCCGGATCGATGTTCCAGGTTTCCGCCTCCGAATCGACCAGGACCGGCGTCGCGCCGGTGTAACGGACGGCGTTGGCCGTGGCCACGAAGGTCAGGCTGGGCAGGATCACTTCATCACCCGGCCCCAGGCCCAGCGCGGCCAGCACCAGATGCAGGGCCACCGTTCCATTGGCGGTAGCCACGCCGTACTCCACCCCGCAAAAGTGGGCGAAGCCCGTTTCAAATTTTTTGACGTACTCCCCCAGCGACGAGAGCCAACCGCTTTTGACGCAGTCGATGACGTAAGCCAGCTCCTTCTCGCCCAGCAGGGGTTCAGCAACAGGAATCATAGCTGCGGACCATTATCTTCGCGGTTCTTTGAGGTTTGGTGTGGTTTTGTAGCCCAAGCTGTTAGCTTGGGCGGGTCAACCTGACAGGTTGACCTACATTAACCACACAGTTCCTAAGAGAACCGTCTTTGCCGGTTACGAAGAGCGGATCATAGCCTTGATGCGGGGAAAAGTCAAAGTCCTGCATAATTACTCAGGCTATAGGTGACCGGCACTTATAAAGGTTACTTTTAGCGGCAAAGGTAACTATTCAGGTGACTGGCACTTTGGGCTTAAAAAGCGTGGATTTGACGGGAATCGGGGTTGTTTTACCTCAATTAAGTGCCAGTCACCTAATAGGGTGAATAGTTACCGGCAAAGCTATCAAGATTATGGGCGAATCTTACCCTTGAAGCGCCTAATGAAAGTGCCGGTCACCTGTTTTTGCCAAGCGGCTGAGTAGTTACAGTCCTGCATCCCTCGGACCCCGGAATCATTCAGGGCACAACCGTCAACTGCCCGACCCGGGCCAGGCCGGGATCAGCCGCGCCAGCGGAAGCGCCCTGCACCGGCAGCGGGGCCAGCGTGGCCGCGTCGTAGACAACGACCTCCAGGGTGTAGTCGCCGGGCGGGGCATCCGGGGCGACGGGCAGGGTGTAGACGTTGACGGCCTGGTTCAGGCGGGCGTCGTCGAGCGGCCAGGCCGAGGTGCGAAAGTGGCGGTCGTTGAGCAGGTCCTTGTCCACCTGGGCCACGACCCGCCCATCTGACCCGCGCAGGCGCACCGAGACCCGGTAATCGACCTCCGTCTCGCGCAGCAGGCTGAAATGCAAGGTAGTCCAGACTTGCTGGCTTTCGGCGGAGCGCCCCCCGTAAGCCAGCCCGTCCAGCCGAAACAGGCCCGCGCCGCCGTCCCCAAAAACCAGCGACGCCGGGGCCAGCTCATCCGGCAGCGAGAAGGGTTGCCCGCCCAGGCGATACCCGTCCACGTTGTAGCCGCGAAAGGCGACGCGCCCCAAATGTTGCCCCTGCTTCCCGGCCAGAAAGGGGATGACCCCGCGCGGGTCCGTATCGCCCCGGGGCCAGGTCACCCAGAACAGCCGCTCCCGCCCCCGCGTTTTCTCGGTCAGCGTTTGGGCGGCGGTGTGCACATCGACGAACAGGTACTCCACCGGCGCGGGGATGTCGCCGCGGGCGGCGTAATAGTGAAACGGATGCGGCACATCGACCAGGACCACGTCGTTGGCCGTTGTCTCCGCGGCCAGCCAGGCCGCCACCGCCGCCGAGTCATCCTTGAAGAAGTCAACATCGGTGAAGTAGCTGTGCAGGCCCAGCCCGAAGACCGCCAACAGGGCCAGGCTGCCCAGCCAGGCCAGGGCCGGGCCGCCCGCGCCTGCCGCTGCCAGCCGGAGCAAGCCGTAGGCCAGCAGCAAGAACAAGGCGGGCGTGATCAGCATCATATAACGCGGTTCAAAGGACGGCTGGCGCTGCAAAACCAGGTAGTAAGCACCTAGCGGCAATACCAGCCAGCCGGCGAAGAAGAGCGCCGGATAACCGGACGCGCCGCCCCCCCCCGGCCTCGGTCCTGCCAGCGCCCATCCTGCGCCCACGGCCAGGACCACCAAAGCCACGCCCATCCCCCACCCGGCCAGACCGGGGCGGACCGTCAGCCCGACCGTATATGCCTGCCAGGACCGGCCCAGGAATGTGCCCAGCGCCGGCGGGACGAGGTTGGGGTTGGTATAGGCCGTCACCTGTCGCAGCGCAATCGAAAGCTGCGGCCCAAACAAAACCAGCACCCCAAGCTGCGCGCCGAACCAGCCCGTTACCCGCGCCCGGCGCGCGCCGCCCGGCCCCGCCCGCCAGACCCAGATCAGCCAGGCCAGGTTCTCAAACAACAGCAAAAAGCCGGTGAAGTAATGGGTGTAGAGGCTGAGGGCCGTCGCCACAACGTAGCCCGGCCACAGCCACCTCCCCCGCGATCCGGCCAGCAGACGCCATTGCAGGTAGACGCTGGCCAACGCCCAAAAGGTGACCATGGCGTACATACGAACCTCTTGGGCGTAGGCCACGTACAGGGGCGAGAGCGCGGTCAGCAAACCGGCCAGCAGCGCCAGATCGAGCCGGGCGCGCCCCGGCTGCAAGACCCGGCCAAAACGCATAGCCAGGGCCACCGTGGCCAGGCTAAAGAGGACCGACAGGTAGCGCAGGGCAAATTCACTCAGGCCGGTCAGGGCCATCCACTGGTGGAGTAAGACGAAATAGCCCGGCGGATGAACGTCCATACCGGGTAGGGTGGGGATGTGGGAGATAGGGGCCGAGGCCATCTGGATGCTGTGCCCCTCGTCCCACCAGATGCTCTGGCTCCCCAGGCGGTAGAGCCGCAGGCCGAAGGCCAGCAGGAGAACCCCCAGCCTCAGGCTACGCCTCATCTTCAATCGCGCCCAACTCAGAGCGAATGGCGTAAATGGGCTTGTCCTGGCTTTCGTGATAGGTGCGCACGACTAACTCGCCCAGGAGCCCCATCGTGATCAATTGCACGCCGACCATGATCAGCAGCATCACCAGCAACAGAGCCGGGCGGTCCGCCAGATCGATCTGGTACAGCCACTTCATGACCGTCAGATACAGGCCGATGCCGGTGCCCAGGGCGCAGGCGATCAGGCCCAGCAGCCCGAAAATATGGATGGGCCGGGTGGAGTAGCTGAGCAGAAAGCGCACGGTCAGCAGGTCCAGGATGACGCGGACGATACGCCCCATACCGTACTTGCTGCGGCCAAACTGGCGGGGGCGATAGTTGACCGGCACCTCGGCCACGCGCACGCCGATCCAACTGGCGATGGCCGGAATGAAGCGGTGCAGATCGCCGTATAGCTTGATGCCCTTGATCACCTCGAGGCGATAGGCTTTCAAGGCGCAGCCGTAATCGTGCAGATGCACGCCGGTGCTGGCCGAGATCAGCCGGTTGGCCGTAGCCGAGGGGATGCGACGCGTCAGCAGGGCCCGCAGGCCCTCGGTCCAACGGTTTTGCCGCCAGCCGCTGACCACATCGTAGCCCTCCTCGATTTTGTCCAGCAGCCGGGGGATGTCCGCCGGGTCGTTTTGCAGGTCGGCGTCCATCGTGATCACCACCTGGCCGCGCGCCCAATCGAAGCCGGCGGCGAAGGCCGCCGTCTGGCCGAAATTGCGCCGGAAGCGCCGCACGCGCAGCCGGGGATCGGTCTCGTGCAGCCGGGCCAGCGCGGCGTAGCTGCCGTCGAGGCTGCCATCATCGACGCAGATGATTTCAAAGCTGCGCCCCAACGCCTCCAGGGTCGGGATCAACTCCTCCAGCAGAAGGGGAACGTTCTCGACTTCATTGTAAACAGGGATGACCACGCTGATCTGCGGCCTCCCATCCGGCGCGGTTTGCGGCAACTCCCGGGTCAATTCCTTGACCAATTCCATAAAAACTCCCTCAATACATTTGGGTGTGAGTAACTCCACGGTTTAGTTGCATCCTTCGGCAGGCTCAGGATGCGGTTTGAGCCGCTTCTCGGGGCTGAATTGCGCCCTGAGCCTGTCGAAAGGCTTGCCCTGAGCCTGTCGAAGGGCGCCAGGTAACC
>JBHHXL010000157.1:0-10110 GCA_046757065.1 Anaerolineae bacterium | reverse complement strand
TCGGCCGTATTAATACCTCTTAAGTGGCGAAGGTATTGGTAATAAATTGTTAATCTAATTGCGATAATATAGACGATAGAAAAATTTGGGGTGTTTCTCGCCTGACGTGGAGGAGTGCGGAATTTATTCCGCTTCGAGCCGTTCGGCACGCGAAGCGTAAATTCTGCACTCCTGCGACCTAATCCACGCTATGTGGGAAATACTCAAAATTTGCTTAAGATTCGCGCGAAACCTGTAAGCAAGCGTCGGGTTGCGGCGTCAAAATAGTTGGCGTCTCGAATTTGCGGGGTACCGCCGATCAACCTGCTCGTGGCTTGTTACGATTGTCATCAAGGGGGTATTGGAGCAATGACTGACATCAAATCCTCGGAAATCACGCCGGAGCACATTTACCTTTCCCGGCGCAAATTTATGGTGGGCATCGGCGCGGTTGCCACTGGCGCTGCGGCCTTGAGCGCCTGCGGCCCCAGTTCTGCCGCCGCCCCTTCAGCAGCGAGCCAGGAGGCGCCCACCCATCTGGCCGATCTGCAGGTCAGCGCCACCGGGGATGAGCTGGGTGACAAGCTCACCGATTATGCCGCCGTCACCAACTTCAACAACTACTACGAATTCTCGACGAACAAACAGGCCGTGGCCCGCCTGGCCAGGGATTATCCGACCCGGCCCTGGACGGTTGAGGTGGGGGGGTTGGTCCACAACCCAAAGACCTACGATATCGAGGACCTGCTGAAATTCACCCAGGAGGAGCGCATCTATCGCCTGCGCTGCGTTGAAGGCTGGTCTATGGTCATTCCCTGGCTGGGTTTTCCCCTGGCGTCGCTGTTGAAGGAAGTGGAGCCGATGTCGCAAGCCCAATACGTGCGCTTTGAGGCGATCTACGATCTGGAGAAGATGCCCGGCCAGAGCAACGGCTGGTATAACTGGCCGTATATCGAGGGCTTGCGCGTCGATGAAGCTATGAACGACCTGGTCATCCTGAGCACGGGCCTTTACGGCAAGCCGTTGTTGCCCCAAAACGGCGCGCCGATTCGGGTGGTTGTGCCCTGGAAATACGGCTTCAAAAGCATCAAGGCCATTGTCAAGATTGATCTGGTGGAAGAGCAGCCCACGTCGCTGTGGATGGCCGCCGCCCCTCACGAGTACGGCTTCTTTGCCAACGTCAACCCCGACGTGCCCCACCCGCGCTGGTCTCAGGCCAGCGAGCGGCGCATCGGTGAGGTGGGCCGGCGCAAGACCCTGCCCTTCAACGGCTACGCCGAGCAGGTGGCGCATCTATATGACGGTTTGGATTTGAGGGTAAATTATTGATGACCCGACGGCTCCCCAAAATCAGGATGACCTGGCTGCAAATCGCGACCCACATCGGGGCGCTGTTGCCGCTGGCCATCCTGATTTGGGATTATTTTGCCGGCAACCTGAGCGTCAACCCGATCCAGGACATTACCTCCCGCACCGGCAAACCGGCTCTGGTGTTGCTGGTCCTGTCCCTGGCCGTAACGCCCGTCCACATCCTGTTCGGTTACAAACAGGTGATGCGGCTGCGGCGTCCGCTGGGGCTTTACGCCTTTATGTACGTGGCTCTGCACTTTTTGGTCTTCGTCGGGTTGGATTACGGCTTCGACCTGGAGCTGCTGCGCGAGGCGATTTTCGAGAAGCGCTTCGCCCTGGTCGGGTTTGCGGCGTTTTTACTCCTGATCCCCCTGGCCATCACCTCCACCCAGGGCTGGATCACCCGCCTGGGCAGGAACTGGAAGCGCCTGCACCGGCTGGCCTACCTGGCCGGGGTGCTGGCCGTGGTCCACTTTCTGTGGCTGGTCAAATCAGACATCCGCGAGCCGGCGGCCTTCGGCGCAGTCCTGGTGCTGTTACTGTTGGCCCGCGCTCCGGCGGTGCGGAGAACGTTCGGCAATCTCCACCATCGCCTGCGGCGCAAACGCCGCGAACAAGTGATGGCAGGCGGCCTCAAAGTGCGCTCGAAAAAGGCCCAGATGTGATGGATGGCCCGTTGCCCGTTCTTGCTGCGCAATGCCTCGGTGATGGACAACGGTACGCTCCAAAGGACGATTGCAGCGCAACGATGGCCTACGCCTTGTCATCAAGCTCTGTTAGAATAAGCTGAACCTGTGACTTCAACACAGGCAATTCTCTTTGCGTAATTTCCCATACCGCTGCCAGATCAACGCCCATGTAGTTATGAATCAGTACATCGCGCAACCCGGCAATGCGCCGCCAGGGGACTTCATCATATTGGGTGCGCAGGTCTGGCGTCAGCCGCTTGGTTGCCTCTCCGACAATCTCCAGTTGCCGGATCACGGCATCTTGCCAGTGAGAGGTGGTCATAAAGACATCACGGCCCACGGTGATGTAAGTCTCGATCTTCCCAATGGCATCCAGGATATGGCTGAGGTATACCTGGTCCCCTTTCATAAACTGACCGCTTCCCGTAGCACTTGCTCTCGGATATAAGGGCTGATAGCTGCTTCGGTGACAACATCTACATCGCAACCAAGTAAATCTTCCAAGTCTTGCTTGATGGCAATAATATCCAGAAGGCTTCGACCGGGATCAAGCTTTACCAGTAGATCAAGGTCACTTTCTGAATCCGCCTCGCCGCGCGCCAACGAGCCGAATATCCAGACACTGCGCGCGCCATGACTGGCAACTATCTGCAATACCTCCTCGCGCTTTTCTTTCAAAAGCTGGGTGATGTTCATAGCACCATATCCTATGATCGCCAGGGCTTGGTTATTTGGAATTCTGCGAACTCCTCAACCAAATCCTAACACGAACCAGGGAGAGAAGCAAGCCCTTCTAAAGGCGGCTATCAACAACCCGGAGTACTTGAGCTAACTGCTGGCGGCCTGTCGCTAACGGTGTTCCCCATTCAAATCTAGATCGGTCACCGCGCCCAAGCTACTGCTGGAGACCAGCCGGGCGTACTTGGCCAGGACGCCGCTGGTGTAACGCGGTTGGGGCGGCTGCCAGGCAGCGCGACGGCGGGCCAGTTCCTGGTCGGAGATGTTGAGCTGGAGCAGGCGGGCATCGGCGTCAATCGTGATGGAATCGCCCTCCTGCACCAGGGCGATCGCGCCACCGGCCGCAGCTTCGGGGGCCACGTGGCCCACCACCAGGCCGTAAGTACCGCCGGAGAAGCGCCCGTCCGTGATCAGGCCGACCGCATCGCCCAGGCCGGCGCCGATGATAGCCGAGGTTGGGGCCAGCATCTCCCGCATCCCCGGGCCGCCCTTCGGCCCCTCGTGGCGGATGACGATCACATCGCCTCGCCCGATCTCCCCGGCCAGGATCGCCTCCAGGCAGGCTTCCTCGGAGTCGAACACCCGCGCCGGGCCGGTGATGTGGCGCTGTTTGATGCCGGTGACCTTGGCCACCGCCCCTTCCTCGGCCAGGTTGCCCTTGAGGACGGTCAAATGTCCCTGCGGGTAGAGGGGGTTACCCCAGGGCCGGATGACATCCTGATCGGGGCTGGGGTCTTCCGGCACGTCGGCCAGCACCTCGGCCACGGTCTGGCCGGTGATGGTCAGCGCCTCGCCGTGCAGTACGCCGTTGGCCAGCAAGATTTTCATCACCTGGGGGATGCCGCCCGCCCGGTGCAAATCGACGGCCACGTACCGCCCGGACGGTTTCAAATCGCACAAGACCGGCACCCGGGCCCGGATCGCCTCAAAATCATCCATCGCCAGGGGCACGCCCGCCGCGTGGGCAATCGCCAGCAGGTGCAAAACGGCGTTGGTCGAACCGCCCACGGCCATAACCACGGCGATGGCGTTTTCAAATGCCTGGCGGGTCAGAATCTGGCGGGGGAGACGCTGCTGCCGGATGGCATCGACCAGCACCTCCGCCGATTTGGCCGTGCTGTCGGCTTTCTCCTCATCCTCGGCGGCCATCGTCGATGAGTACATCAGGCTCATCCCCAGCGCCTCGAAAGCTGAGGACATAGTGTTGGCCGTGTACATACCCCCGCAGGCCCCAGCGCCGGGGCACGCCCGCCGCTCCACCTCCAGCAGTTCCGCCTCGTCGATCTTGCCCGCGCTGTGTTCGCCGACGGCTTCAAAGGCGCTGACGATGGTCAGGTCACGGTCCTGATAGTGGCCTGGTTTGATCGTGCCGCCGTAAACAAAGACGGCCGGGATGTTCATACGGGCGATGGCGATCATAGCCCCCGGCATATTCTTATCGCAACCGCCGACGGCCAGCAGCCCGTCCATACTTTGGGCGTTGCAGGCGGTTTCAATCGAGTCGGCGATCACCTCCCGCGAAACCAGCGAATATTTCATGCCCTCGGTGCCCATCGAGATGCCGTCGCTGACGGTGATCGTGCCAAACGTCTGGGGCATAGCCCCCGCCGCTTTGAGCGCGGCTTCCCCTCGTTTGGCCAGGATGTCCAGCCCGACGTTGCAGGGGGTGATGGTGCTGTAGCCGTTGGCCAGGCCGACAATCGGTTTTTGAAAGTCGTCGTCGCCAAAGCCAACCGCCCGTAACATCGCCCGGTTCGGCGAGCGTTGCACCCCCTGGGTGATGAGTTGACTGCGCAGGTTCTGTGCCATTTTCCTTCTCCTTCCGGCCAGGTTCTTAATCAGGCCATTTTATCCCAGAAGTCCCTTCTTGGGCAAAAAACGTCCTGCGCAACCGCCTACTGGCCTACGATTGCTCTACTCTGCCCCATTGTGGCCCCGTCCCGCCTTCATTTCTCGATCACACCCCCGATTCAAACCGAATCCGTTTTTTGCAAATCTCAAAATTCCCAGTAGTATATATTGTCCGTATTTAGAAGGAGGTAAAGACCGCGCGAGGCCATAGAAGCGACGCGCCGGGAACACGCGTCGCCGGGGAAGCTGGCCCAGTGGTAATGATTGGGTTATGGATTTTGATGTACTACGCCAGCGTTATTTGGAGCTAAAAGCCGAGTTTGAGTCCGAAAAGCTGGATGAGGCCGCTTTCCAAAAAGCGGTCGATGGTTTACAAACGCAAGATGAATGGGGCCGCTACTGGATGATCGGCGCCCAGAGCGGCGAGTGGTACTATTACAACGGCCAGGAATGGGCCCAGGCCGATCCCGCCGAAACCTACAAACTGCCGTACATCGATGAAGAGGGCCGCTACTGGATGATCGGCGCCCAGAGCGGCGAATGGTACTACTACGACGGCGAGGCGTGGGTGCTGCCCGACTCGCCGGGGGCGGAGCCCCACACCGCCGCAGGGCCTCAATCGCCCCCCCCCGCCGGAGACAACACCCAATACTATCAGGACGACGAGGGGCGCTATTGGGCCCTTGGGGCCAAAAGCGGGGAGTGGTATTTCTATGATGAAACGGGCTGGCACCGGTCTGAAGACCTGCCGGGCCAGGCCCCGGCCTCCCCCCCACCGTCTCCCCAGCCCCAACCTGGAGGGGTTCAAGTTCCGGCGGCGGAACCGGCCTACCAGCCGGCCGGCCGGCCGGGAGAGCAACCCTACCCGGCCCAACAAGTCTACCAACCCGCCCCGGCCTACCAACCCCAGGCAGGGCCATACCCGGCCGGGACGACGCCCGGACAGGCTTATGCTCCCCCGCAACCTTACCCGCCGGGCCCGCAGCCAACTGAGGCCGCCCCGGAGGTTCCCATCGACGCCGCGACCGAGCGCCAGGCCGGGGAACCGTCCCCGCCCGCCGGGCAGGGGGAAGCCGCTTCGGAGCCGCCGCAGCCGGGAACCTGGTATTACTTCGACGGCGAGCGCTGGCTGCGCTATGCAGAGGAAGAGGAAGCGCCGGACGCAGCGTTCGCCAACGAATCCTCGGAGATGCTCGATGAGACGGCAGCGGAGCTGCCGGGAGCAAAAGCAGCCGAGGTCGATATTGACCTGGACCTCGACGAGGAATTGGCCGCCGACCAGGAGCTGGAGGTCGTTGAAGTCTCCGAGGAAGACATCATCGACCTCGAAGAAGAGGTGGTCGAGGCCGATTTTGAGATCGAGGTGATCAAGCCCGGCGAAGAGACGCCGGAGATCGACGAAGAACTGGCCCCCACCAGAGCCATCCAGCCGATCCGGGCCGGGGCCCGAACCGGCGAGACCCAGGGGGTGCCGGTGCAGCGCATTCAACCGGATGAGCCGGCAACCGAGCCCCAACCGCGAGTGTTGCCAGCGGCGGCCAGGGGAGCGCCTCAAGCCCAGGCCAGGGCGGAAAGCTCGCCGCGCTCGTTTTCCGTGTTGCTGTGGACGGCCCTGGGCGGCCTGGCTTTGTTGGCCCTGGCCTTTATCGTCATTGTCGGCGCCCGCGTTGCCCTGGATAATCAAGAACAATTGCCGGGGGTGGTGGCGGTCCAGGATACGCCCACCCTCGACGCCGGCCCTCCCCCCAGCACGCCCACCCCCGGCCCCACCCCTGTCCCGACCGACACCCCAGTCCCAACCGCCACGTCGGTGCCTCTGGCTTCATATCGCAGCCCGGCGCTGGGCTTTGCCATAGACTATCCGAACGGCTGGCTGACCGAGGAGGGCGTATCTTACGCGGCCTTTGGCCCCAGCGCCCGCGCCTTGAACCTGGAAGAGATCCGGGGGGCCACGCTATGGGTATCTATGACCGCCGACGGTTCGCCGACTATCCCCAGCTTGCTGGCCGACGGGCTGGCCCTCTTGCCGCCCAACGCCGAAACGCTGACGGAAGGCACCGTTCGCATTGGCGGCGCGGCCTGGACCTCGGCCCAGGTGCGGTTCTTTGCGCCCGGCCTCGACGGGGACGCTGTGGCCTCGCTGGCCGTCACCCTGCGCGATGACATTGGCTATTCCATTATCGCCGTCGCTCCGGCGGAGGAATGGAACGATTTTTCACCGCTGTTCCAATACGCCATCGACACCTTTCAATTTACCGATATTGCCGTGGCCGGGGGAGAGCGACCCGCCGGCAACACGCCAACTCCGGCCCCGACCGCAACCCTGACCCCAACGCTCGAACCGGTCGTTTACGAGGTTCAACCGGGGGACACGCTCGGCGGGATTGCCATCCGGTTCGAGGTAGAGGTGGAAGACATCATGGCCGCCAACGGCCTGACCGATCCCTCCCTGCTACGGATCGGCCAGGAACTTATCATTCCGGTTGGAGAGCAAGGGATTGCGGCTGCGCCCACCGGCCAGGCCACGGATACGCCCCTCGCGCCCGAAGTTGAGGCCACGGAAGCAACGCCCACCGCCGCTCCGCAAGCAACCGGAGAAGCGGAGACCCCCACCGCTACCCCGCAGCCCACGCCAACCCCGGCGGCAACGCCGACCCCCGAACCTCCGGCCGAGGTCCCGCTCAGCGGCCGGATCATCTACCCGGCCTGGAGCCCCGACATCAACGGCTACAACATCTGGCTCAGCGACCTGGCCGGGGCCGAGCAGACGATTGTCGCCGGCAACGCCAGCCAGCCCGCCTTCAGCCGGGACGGCAGCCTGCTGGCCTATCGCTCCTGGGATTCGAGCGCGCGCGGCCTGTACTTTATCGATTTCGTCGGCGGGCGGCGCGGCCAAATGGCCGGTTTCCTGGAGGACGCCCTGCCCACCTGGTCGCCGGATGGGACGACCGTGGCTTTCACCACCCGCCGCGAAGGCGACCGCGTCTCCCGCGTCTATCGCGTGGGCCAGATGGGCGGCGATGACCGCTCCATCGGCTTCAACGCCGAGTACGCCGATACGCTGCCGGATGGCCGGCTGGTGGTGAAGGGTTGTAGCATCACCGGCGACTGCGGCCTGTGGGTCATGCTCCCCGACGGCGGCGGCGAGATAAAGATCGCCGGCGACGGCAGCGACACCGCGCCGGCGGCCAATCCGGTAACCGGCAAGATCGCCTTTATGTCCTTCAACCGTGGCGGAGCCGGCAATTGGGAGATCTGGTCTATGCAGAACGACGGCTCCGACTTGCGGCGCTTAACCGACAATCCGGCCAATGACGGCCTGCCCACCTGGTCGCCGGATGGCCTGACCGTGGCTTTTGTCTCGGACCGGGGTGGGGTGTGGGCCGTCTGGGCGATGAACGCCGATGGCAGCAACCAACGCAAACTGTTCGATATGAAAGGCTCGCCGGATGGGGTGGTGTACCACGACGAGCCAAACTCCAGGGGCTGGTTAGAGGAAAGGATTAGCTGGGCTCCCTAACTTACATCCCATTGACGAGGGGTGGAGGGAGTGTTATAATTTTAATACAATAGCCGGCCCGGAGCCGTCGGCGCTCTACGAATGAGCAGGCCCGACGCTGGGAACACAGGACACGGATTTGCGTGAATGAACCGGCGTGAATCCGTGTCTGGTTGTCTTGCTAACGGACACACCTCAAATTTGACGGAGGGCCTCCGCTCACTTCGCTGCAAAATGTCTTTCAAATCCAGAGGGTGTCCGTTAGCAAGTCCGGTCGTTAAAAATATCGGTCGGCCAGGAAGCAGGAGATCATGGCAGATTTGGTTGGAACCACCTTAGGTAGATACCGCATCGTTGCTCGCCTGGGCCGGGGTGGGATGGCCGAAGTCTATAAGGCTTACCAGCCCGGCCTGGAGCGTTATGTCGCCATCAAGGTCATGCACCGCCACATGGCCGACGATCCGGATTTCATCGGCCGCTTCAAGCGCGAAGCGCAAAATGTAGCCAAACTTCGACACCCCAATATCGTCCAGGTCTTCGAGTTTGACGACCACGATGGCACGCACTACATGGTCATGGAGTTCATCGAAGGGCCGACGCTCAAGGACGAAATCCAGGAGCGCAACCGCAGGGGGACGGACTTCAAGCTGGCCGAAGTGGTCCGGATATTTACGGCCCTGTGCAACGCCATCGACTACGCCCACCAGCGGGGGATGGTCCACCGCGACCTCAAACCGGCCAATGTTATGTTGACCACGGAAGGGCAGGTGGTTCTCACCGATTTTGGCATTGCCCGTATGGTCGAGGGCACGAAGTACACGATGACCGGCGCTCTGACCGGCACGCCGGCCTATATGTCGCCCGAACAGGGGGAGGGCAAACCGGCAACCGAACGGAGCGACATCTACTCGTTGGGGGTGATGTTGTACCAGATGGTCACCGGGCGCGTGCCCTTCGAGGCCGACACGCCCTTTGCCATCATTATGAAACATGTCAACGAGCCGCTGCCGCTGCCGGCATCGATCAACCCCAACGTGTCCGAAGCGATGGAAGCCGTGATCTTGAAGGCGCTGGCCAAAGACCCGGATGATCGCTTCCAGGCGGGCGCGGATATGGCCAGGGCCATCCGCGATGCAGCCAACCTGCCGTTCGAGGAAACGCAGCTCTCGATGTCTATCACCACCCTGGCCGGCGCGCCGGTGCCCGACAAAGAGTTGAGCAAGGATGATCGCACCTTCACCCAACCGGCCCAGCCTGTGGAAGAGACTGCCCCGGCGACGATACTCGGCACGGTGCTCTCCTCGGTGGGGAGCAACCGGGGTCTGCAAGCAGCGGTCGGCGTGATTACCCTGTTGATCGTTCTGGGCCTGATTGGGGTTGGCTTCCTGTTGACCCAGGCCCGAGGAACGCCTACGCCGGCGCCGGCCGTGATTTCGGCAGCGGAAGCGACGGCCAACGCCGAGGCCATCGCCCAGTCGGCCGTCGCTCGCATTGAAGCCACGCGAAATGCCCAACTCACCGCCACGGCCCAGGCCGACGCCGCGAACCAGGTCGATACGCCAACGCCGATCCCGCCGACGCCAACCCATACCCCAAACCTGGACGCGACCTCGGCCAAACAGACGGTCGCGGCGGTCAGCGCCGCCGAAACGGCCACGGCGGTCGCGGCGGCCATTTTCGCCACGCAGACCGCCCAGGCTCCCACGCCGACGGACACTCCGCAGCCAACCGACACGCCCCTCCCAACGAATACGCCGCTCCCGCCGACCCGCACCCCCACCCGTGGCCCGACGAACACGCCCCGACCTCCCACGCCCACCAACACCCCCGCCGGACCAAACCTCGCTTCCCTTAGCGGGCGCATCGCCATCCCCATCGACAACGCCGGGCGCTATGATGTCGTCATCTACGCCGTGCCCGGCGGTCAGGAATTGGGCAAGATCATCGGCGCCCGCCAGCCCTATTTCCGCTCCGACGGGAAATTGCTGGTCAACGGGGACAGCG
>JBHHXL010000156.1:0-10135 GCA_046757065.1 Anaerolineae bacterium | reverse complement strand
TGGACGGCAGCGTGGCCAGCAAACTCGATAGCTTGCGAGATCGCCTGGCGATGCGTTAGTGGCAGGTTATCGGTTACTCGTTATTAGTTAGACGAAGGACAAATGACGAAATCAGGCCCTTTGATCGGATATTGGTCACGCTTCGCGGTCCACCGTCCTTCGTCCGGTTGAAATGACCTGATCAAGTCATTACCGAACGCTCTCGTTTGGAGGCAAGATGGCACTGAATATCGACGATATTACGGCAGCGATTAAGCAACAGATTGAAAGCTTCGAGGCCCCGGTAGAAACGGTTGACGTTGGCCGAATCCTGGAGGTTGGAGACGGGGTGGCCCGTGTCTCCGGCCTGACGGGGGCGATGCAAGGCGAGTTGCTGGAATTCCCTCAGAACACGATGGGCATTGCCTTGAACCTGGAAGCCGACCAGGTCGGGGCGGTCATTGTCGGCGAATACACCCACCTGGAAGAGGGTGACCTGGTCAAAAGCACCGGCCGTATCGCCTCGGTACCGGTCAGCGATGCCCTGGTTGGGCGGGTGGTTGATGCCCTGGGGCGGCCCATCGATGGCAAAGGGCCGCTCCAGTTTGAGGAATATTACCCGGTGGAACGCATTGCGCCGGGGGTGGTTTACCGCGATAATGTGGATACGCCGGTGCAGACGGGGCTGAAAGCCATCGACTCGATGATCCCCATCGGGCGCGGGCAGCGCGAATTGATCATCGGCGACCGGCAAACGGGGAAAACGGCCCTGGCCGTTGACACCATCATCAACCAGAAGGGCAAGGACCTGATCTGCATTTATGTCGCCATCGGCCAGAAGCGGTCCAGCATTGCCCAGGTGGTGGCTACCCTGGAAGAGCACGGGGCAATGGAGCACACCATCATCGTTGTTGCTTCGGCCTCGGACCCGGCGGCGATGCAATACATCGCCCCGTACACCGGCTGCGCTATGGGCGAGTATTTTATGCACAAGGGTCAGGACGCGCTGGCCGTCTACGATGACCTGAGCAAACACGCCTGGGCTTATCGCCAGATGTCGCTGATCCTGCGCCGCCCGCCCGGCCGCGAGGCGTACCCCGGCGATCTCTTCTACCTGCACTCGCGCCTGTTGGAACGCGCCGCCCGCATGTCGAAGGACGAGGGCGGCGGCTCGTTGACGGCCCTGCCCATCATCGAGACCCTGGCCGGCGACGTCAGCGCCTATGTGCCGACCAACGTCATTTCCATCACCGACGGCCAGATTTACCTGGAAAGCGATCTGTTCTACGCTGGCCAGCGCCCGGCGGTCAACGCCGGTTTGTCTGTGTCCCGCGTCGGGGGCGACGCCCAAACCAAGATTATGAAGAAAATCGCCGGCCAGTTGCGTCTGGACCTGGCCCAGTACCGGGAGCTGGCCGCCTTTGCCCAGTTCGGCTCTGACCTGGACAAGGCCACCCGCGATCAGCTCGAGCGGGGCCAGCGCCTGATGGAGCTGCTGAAACAGCCGCAGTACGAGCCGCTGGAGCTGGAGGACCAGGTCATCGGCATTTTCGCCCTGACCAACGGTTATGGCGATGGCGTGCCGGTTGACGAGATCAGGGACTACGAGCGAGGTCTGGTTCAACACGTGTACCAGAATCACCCGGATTTGATCCAGTCCATCCGGACCCAGAAGGAGCTAACCGAGGCCATTGAAACCGGGCTGCGCGGCGCGATTGAAGCGTATAACAGTATGAAGGGCTATTAGCGCTGTGGCATCACTTCGCGATATTAGACGACGGATCCGTAGTGTTAAGAACATTGCCCAGGTAACGAGGGCGATGCAATTGGTCGCCGCTTCCAAGATGCGCCGGGCGCAGGAACAGGTTCTGGCCAGCCGTCCCTATTCGGCCAAGGCCTGGGAGGTGCTGGTTCACCTCTCCGCCCAGCAGGGAGTTAACCATCCCCTGCTGACCGAGCGCCCCCGGCAGGCGATCGGCCTGGTGTTGATCACCTCCGATAAGGGCCTGGCCGGGGCGTACAACGCTAACATCATTCGCGCGGCCAGCCGGTTTATCCTCGACAGCAACCAGCCGGTCAAACTGGTCACGGTCGGGCGCAAGGGGCGCGATTTTATGGTCCGCTTTGGCCGGGACGTGGTGGCCGAATACACCGACCTGCCGGACCGCCCCTCGGTGCTGGACATCACCCCCATCGCCCGCACGGTCATCGACGATTTTCTGGCCGGCACGTTCGACGAGGTCTACCTGGCCTACACGGATTTTGTCAACACGCTCGTCCAGCGGCCAACCCTGCGGCGGTTGTTGCCCATCCAGCCCGGTGTGATCGAAAGCCAGGTCATGGCCGAGTACATCTCGCCCGAGTCGACGATGGCCAGCGGCGAGTACATCTACGAGCCGGACGTGGAGACGATTCTGGATACCGTCTTGGCGCGTTTTACGGAGTTGCAGATTTACCAGGCGGTGCTGGAATCCCTGGCCAGCGAGCACTCGGCGCGGATGGTGTCCATGCGTAACGCCACCGAGAACGCGAATGAATTGATCGGCGATCTGACGTTGACTTACAACCGGGCCCGCCAGGAGGCGATCACCAAGGAAATGCTCGACATCGCTGGCGGCGCCGAGGCGCTGGCCCAGGGCTAGGCTTGAATCATAGGAGGTTTTAATGGCAAAAGGTACGGTTGGGAAAGTTGTTCAGGTTATTGGGGCGGTGGTCGACGTGGCCTTCCCGCCCGATGAACTGCCGGAAATCTATCACGCCCTGGAAGTCGAGCGCGAGGATGGACAGGAATCGCTGGTGCTGGAGGTGCAGCAGCACCTCGGTAATGACTGGGTGCGTGCGGTCGCGATGGACACGACCGACGGCTTGCGGCGGGGGATGAACGCCATTGACACCGGCGCGCCGATTGCGGTGCCTGTCGGCCAGGCCACCCTGGGGCGCGTGTTCAACGTCTTGGGCCGGCCCATCGACGAGGCCGGGCAGGTGGAAGCCGAAACTTACTATCCCATCCATCGTCCGGCGCCATCTTTCGAGGACCAGGTGACTCGCGTGGAGGTGTTTGAAACCGGGATCAAGGTCATCGACCTGATCGCGCCCTTCACCAAGGGCGGCAAAACCGGCATCTTCGGCGGCGCAGGTGTGGGCAAGACCGTCATCATTATGGAGCTGATCCGCTCCATTGCCGCCGAACACGGCGGCTTCTCCGTCTTTGCCGGCGTGGGCGAGCGCACCCGCGAAGGAACGCAACTTCGCAAGGAAATGATCGAAAGCGGGGTGATGGATAAGACGGTTATGGTCTTTGGGCAGATGAACGAGCCGCCCGGCGTCCGGCTGCGGGTTGGTCTGACCGGCCTGACGATGGCCGAGTATTTCCGGGACGAGGGCCGTGACGTGCTGCTCTTCATTGACAACATCTTCCGCTTTGTGATGAGCGGCTCCGAAGTGTCGGCCTTGCTGGGCCGTATGCCCAGCGCCGTCGGTTACCAGCCGACCCTGGGCACGGAGATGGGCGATTTGCAGGAGCGCATTACCTCGACCAAGCGCGGTTCGATCACCAGTATGCAGGCCGTTTACGTACCCGCCGACGACTACACCGACCCCGCCCCGGTGACGACCTTCGCCCACCTGGACGCGACCATTTCCCTGGAACGCTCGATTGCCGAGTTGGGCATCTACCCCGCCGTGGACCCGCTGGCCTCCACCAGCCGCATTCTGGACCCGCGCGTGGTCGGCGAGGATCACTACCGGGTGGCCCGCGACGTGCAGCGCGTTTTGCAGCGTTACAAGGACCTGCAAGACATCATCGCCATTTTAGGGGTCGAGGAGCTTTCCGAGGACGACAAGCTGGCCGTTGCCCGCGCCCGGAAGATTCAGCGCTTCTTCTCGCAGCCGTTCTTTGTGGCCGAGCAGTTTACCAACCGGCCCGGCCGGTACGTAAGCATCAAAGAAACGGTTGATGGCTTCCGGCGTCTGCTTGACGGCGAGTTCGACGATGTGCCGGAACAGGCATTCTACATGGCCGGTAACGCCGACGAAGTCGCCGAACGGGCCGTTCAAATGCGCGAGTAGGCGAATCGAGGACATTGCTTATGGCCGCAATGAAACTGGATATTGTTACCATTGAGCGCAGCCTCTTCGCCGGCGAGGCCAATATGGTCATCGCCCCCGGCATCGAGGGCGAGATGGGTATTTTGCCCCGCCACGCGCCCCTGATAACAGCCCTGAATTACGGTGAACTGACGGTGCGAACGGCCGGCGAGGAAGACAGGTATATTGCCATTGGCGGCGGGTTTATCGAGGTTCAGCCCGATCACGTCGTCGTCCTGGCCGACGTGGCCGAGTATGCCGAGGAGATCGACATCGAGCGGGCTGAGGCGGCGCGCCGGCGCGCCGAGGAGCAGTTGGCCCAGGCCAAACGGGAAGACGTCGATTTTATCCGGGCCGAAGCTGCCTTGAGACGGTCGATGCTGCGCTTGAAAGTGGCCCGGCGCCGGCGGCGAGGCACCGGCGGGATGCCCACGGCCGGCGGCCCGCCACCGGTCTCGGATTGAGGCCACTCGCACCGCGCCGGCATCGGCATTGAGGCAGAGGTTAGGGGCTGGATAGTCCGGCTTCTAACCTCTGTTTGCTGAATCGGACAATCTGGGGTATCTTCGGGAGACTCAGTAGATCCAGTTTCCGAAGCGAGGCGGGCCGCTGCTAATAAATTTGGATCTAGTGAGACTAAATACCCTTCAGGAATCACAGCAGGATATGTTTGAGAAAAAGATCGGTATAGACCTGGGCACGGTAAACATCCTGATCTACGTCAAGGGACGGGGCATCGTTTTGCAAGAGCCGTCGATGGCGGCGATTTCAATTAAAGATAGCAAAATCGTCGCCGTCGGGGAAGAGGCTCGCAGTATGCTGGGCCGGGTCCCGGAAGCGATTGAGGTCGCTCGTCCCTTGCAAAACGGCGTGATCGCCGATTATTGGGTCACCGAGACGATGCTGCGCTTTTACGTCGACCGTCTGGTGGGCCGGGTCAAGTTATTCCCGCCTCAGATTATGGTCAGTACCCCTGTTGGCGTGACCAGCGTCGAGCGGCGGGCGGTGGAGGACGCGGCCCGCAAAGCCGCCGGACGGGAGGCGTACACCATCGAGGAGCCGCTGGCGGCGGCCATCGGGGCCGGGATGCCGGTGGACACCCCTACCGGCAACATGGTGGTCGATATCGGCGGCGGCACCAGCGAGGCGGCGGTCATTGCCATGAACGGTATCGTTTGCAGCCAGTCGATCCGCGTTGGTGGTATCCGCCTGGACGAGGCCATCACCAGCTTCGTCCGCCGCAAATACAACCTGGTCATCGGCGAACAGACGGCCGAGGACATCAAGCTCGAAATCGGCAGCGCCCTGCCCCCGGAGGATAAAATGGAGATGGAGGTCAAAGGGCGCGACCAGGTGACGGGCCTGCCCCGCACCATCAACCTGACCGCCGAGGAGGTGACCGAGGCCATGAGCGAGCCCCTGGGCGCCATCGCCAGCGTGGTCAAAAGCGTTTTGGAGGAAACGCCGCCGGAGCTGGCCTCGGACATCATCGACCGGGGCATGATCATGACCGGCGGGGGAGCCTTGCTGCGGAAAATCGATCAATGGCTGACCGAAGAAACCAATGTGCCCTGTTACGTGGTTGATAATCCAATGGCCTGTGTAGCCCTGGGGGCCGGCCGGGCGCTTGACATGCGCGAGGCTCTGGAACGCGCCCGGTCCATCGTGTAGTTGTGATTCCCCTGTCCATAGCCCGGTTCATCGCCCGCTCGCTGCATCTCGACGCTGCCCCGCCTCCCCTCACCGAAGATGTCGATTGGGCGCAACTTGTCCACCACGCCGATGGGCACTCGCTGACGCCGTTGCTGTTTACCACCTGGCGCGAGGCGGGGTTCATCGATCAGCTTCCCCTGTCAATCCAAGACCACCTGACCAAAGCCTATCACGATAACGCCCGGCGCAATCAATACATCCGCCGGGAGCTACTGGAGATACATCAGCTTCTGACCGGGGCCGGTGTGCCCCACCTGGTCCTCAAAGGCTGGCCCCTGGCCGAACGGCTCTACGCCGACCCGGCCCAGCGGGTGCTGTACGATCACGACTTCCTGGTGCCGCCCGAACGGGCCGAAGCCGGCTGGCGCGCCCTCAATGCCGCCGGCTTTCGCCCTCTGCCCGGCAAGGACGGGTGGATCGAAAAACATCTGCCGCCAGTCTGGCGCAACGATGGCTATGACTGGAACGGCTATCTTTTTGACCCGCACTACCCCCGCCCGGTGGAGTTGCACCTCCGGCTGTGGGAGCAGGGCTGGCGCGGATTGAACGTGACCCAGCTCCCCGATCCCTGGCCGGCGGCCCAAACTCGCCCGGTGGCCGGGACGCCGATGCGGGTCCTGTCGGACGAAGATGCGCTGGTGCATCTGGCGATGCACTTCGCCGGCCACCTGATCGAGCGCGAGGCGCGGTTGAGCCAACTATTGGACCTGGCCCGCTTTGTGCAGCAGGCGTCTGGCCTGGATTGGGGCCGTGTGCTGGCTCAGGCGGGGCAGGCCAACGTCGGGCGGTTTGTTTACGCCTCGCTGTTCCTGGCGCACCGGCTTTTCGGCGCGCCCCTGCCGCCCGCCGGCGTCTGGTCTCGACTGGCCCGGGCTACCCCTCCGGCCTTCCGGGCCTGGCTGGCCCGTCACGGGGTAGACGATGCCCTGACCGCCGACTATCGACGGCCTGAGAAGGGCCAGGACTATCGTTTGACCTTCCTGGCGGCGCGTTCAACGGCGGAACGGTTGGGCATTGTGCGCTTCGCCGCCCTGCCCCCGGCGGGGCAACTAATGGCGAAGTACCATTTGCGCCATCGCTGGCTAAGCCCGCTATTCTATCCGCGTCACCTGATCGAGCGCGTGGGGAGCTACGGTCGAGCGGTGTTGGGGGGCTCCGATTGATCGGCGGCGGTCAGGGTTTTTTCAAAAGCAAAGAACTGCTGCTTATCCTGCCGCCGGACGGAGGGGGGGTAGATTTCCCCTTCGCTCAACTCGCGCCCGCTGTGATGTCCTAACAAGCGCCAGCCTGCGCCCCCGGCATCCTCAATTAAGTCCGCCGCGTCGTAAAGATGATAGTAAACTGTGCCGGGCGTTGCCCGCAGGCTAAACTGGGCGACCCTAACATCGCCCGGTTCCTTGCCGCCGGGATTACTCCGCAGCCGCCGCAGCCTGTCGATCAGGCCGGGCCACGTTCGCCAGCGCAGGGCGCGGGCCAGACCGCGGGCGTGCCAGGCCAGGGGGTGGGCCCGGCGGCCCCACAAGGTGGCGTCCGCCGCCGTTGTCGTCTGGGGGACGATCTTCCGGGGCTGAGGGTCGCGGGGGAAGAACTTTCGTTTCAACCAGTAGCCATAGCAGGTCAGAGACGGGGCCAGGTTATCCAGCCCCAGGATCAGGCGGCCCTGCGGGCGCACGGCGCGGGCCGTTTCGGCCAGCGCCCGGCGGCGGTTGGCCCGGCCGGGGATGTGTTGCAGCGCCCCGAAGAACATCAAGGCCGTCCCGAAAGCGTTCCCGGTGAAGGGCAGGGCCAGCAGGTCCCCGCCGCTCAACGGCATGTTGGCCGACAGCCGTCGCCCGGCCAGGAGCATCGGCAGGCTGAGGTCGATGCCGGTCACCGCGTACCCCTCCCGGCTCAGGGCCAGCACCGCTCGACCCGCGCCGCAGCCAATGTCGAGCAGCGGACCCTCATCAGGCGCGGGCAGGTAGCGACGGACCATCTCCCACTCCGATTTTTGCAAACCCTCTTTGCTCAGATTGCGCCAGCAGTCGATCACCTCCGGCTGGGCGTATTTGTCCCGGGCGTTGATCTTCACCGCTCCATCCCGCCTGCGATCAGCGGCGGCAATTGCTCGACCTGGGGCGATAGGTTCAGCACATAGGCCGGCGCTTGCTCAACCAGTTTGGTCAGCACTTGCAAGGTTTGAGCGATGGCAGTTTTGTCCCAACCCTCGATGGCCTGCGGCATCAGCCTCAAAACGGCCTCCCTGGGGGGTATGGCGACCAGCTCGCTTTGCCTCAAGCCAGGTACAATTTGCGGAAAGAACACGCCGCCGGCCAGGCCCGATACCGCCCAGGGATCGTCGAAGGCCGCTTCAGCCCGGAAGACGCGCTTTTCGAGGGGGGATGCCGCTGCCTCCGTCTGGGGGGGGATGAATCGTTTCAGGTTTTCAAAGCGGGCCAGGGAGTCATCGAAGGCGCTCAGCCGGCCTGGATAGGCCAGAACAGCCACCCGGCCCTTTTGCAGCGTCAACAGGGGCGAATCGTTGCTGAGCAATTTCCAGCCGGCGTCCAACAACGACAGCCCGCTGGTCGTTTTGCCGCTGCCCATCTCGCCGGTGATCAGGGCGGCCCGCCCGTCCGGGGCCAGGGCGGCGAAGGCATGCAGCGGAAACCAGCCCCGGCGGCGGTAGAGCGGGGCCAGGGAGATCATCATCACGTCTTCAAACGCGCCGTACACGTCCAGGCAGCGTTGGGTGACCTGGCCGGTCAGGCGGTTGGTGCTGAGGTCGACCTCGACCAGCCCGTACTTGGGCATTCGAATGGCAACACGATCGGCCCGCCCATAATAGCTGACCAGCTCGTCCTCCGCCAGGGGAGCCATCTCCGGCGGGGGAGCTGGCGCGGTGGCCGCCGGGTGCAGACGCCAGTCGATGGCGATGCCAACGGCGGTTCCCGCCGGGCGCGGCAAATGGCCGTAGACGGCTTCAAATCGCTCTCGCAGGGGCGCAGCCGGGGAGCGAAAGGCCAGGTGCTGGCCGTGCAGCTCGACCGCCAGGGCCGGTCCGGTCAAGGGGCTGGGTTGCATTGAACCTCACACTTATCTTTCAGCCGAAAGCTGCGCTTCCAGGTAGGGTCTGATCATCTCCGCCACGGCCAGGCCAAAGATGCGGTTGCCGTCGGCGTTGAAGTGCCCGTCATTGACCCAAAAAAGCTCTGCGTAGGTGCGCTCGTTGGCCGCCAAGGTCCGGGTCATCGCGGAGGCGGTGTCGAGGATAGTTAGGCCGGCCAGGGTCTTCGTTGAAAGGTGTTGCTGCAAGGTGAGGAGACTATCGTTGACGTCGTTTTTGGATGGAATGGGCAAGATCAAGAGTTGAAAGCCGTACTCCTGGGACAGCCCGGCCAACTCCTGAAAAAGCAGGTCAACATCGGGCGGGCTCGAGTTCTGCACGGACTGGCCCAGCTCGTACGGGCCAATGTAATTGTTGGCGAACAGATTGCTGGCCCCCTCCGAGAAGTACAGCAGGGTCCGGTAGGCGTAGGAATTCTTGAACAACCAGGCAGCAAGGCGGCGCTGGCCGTGCCCATCGACCAGGGCTTTGAGGGCCGCCTTCTGGCCCTCGTTTTGGAAGTACAGGACGTAGCCCCGGTAGCACGCCCGGAACAGGGGAGTGTAGGCCATATCGCTGATGTCGTTTCGGAAGAAGGCCAGAATGACCAGGTCCGGTGGCGACTTTGCCAGGTAATCCTTTAAGAGGGTCAGGTGGATGTCCGTGCCGGTCCCGTCGAGGCCCAGGTTGATCACGTCCAGAGCGGGGTAGCCCGCCTGGCGCAGCGTTTGTTGCAGCACCTGGGTCCAGGTGTCGGCGGTGGGCACCTCGAGGGCGGCGGTAAACGAGTCGCCGGCGACGGCGATGCGGACGCCGCCATCGCCCGCCGGGGCGTGTTCGGTGTCGTGAAACCCGGCGGAATTGAAGCGGACGAAGTTATCAATCTCGAAACCTTTGTGCAGCCAGCCGCTTCCATTGGGCTCGTATCGATAGCCAATCTGCGCATCGGTCCGGTAGGAACAGGGGATGTGCGAGGTAAAGACGCTGGGCGGTTTTACCAGGCGCAGGGTTCCTTCGCTGATGAAAAGGGCCAGTAAGATGCCGGCCAATGACAGGGCAATGTTCACCGACCATTTTTGCTTTTTTGATCTGGGCTGCATATTCTCATTCGGATTGTTTGGGTGCGTCCAAAATTTTTGGAAAGCACGGGGGGAATTGGGAGGACACCCCCCACACCCCCCGGTCCTCCTAAAAAGTCGGACACACCCGACTGTTTGATTAACTTGCACCCGGCGCAGGTGCGGGGTACAATTCACAACCAGCCGCCTAGTA
>JBHHXL010000155.1:0-10242 GCA_046757065.1 Anaerolineae bacterium | reverse complement strand
ACGTGCCCCGCTTCCGGCAACAGGTGAAACTCCTTGACCGGGCTGGAGACCCGCTAATATTTACCTGAAAGGCTATATGGTGAGTTGAACCGCCAAGACGCGAAGTGCGCCAAGAAAAGGCGGCTCTTTGAGCTTTTATGGGGTTTTGTAGCACAAGCTGTTAGCTTGTGCGGGACAAACTAACACGCTTCGCGTGCCCTACATTGCCACACAATTCCTCACAGAGCCGAAAAGGCAAAAATCAAGCAAAACTTGATGTTCCTGGCGTCCTGGCAGTGTATCTTCGCCTCGTTTGGAACCAGCAACACTTGACAGAGGGACTACCGGATAACCAATTATAGTTTTTCAGCTGATGTTTGAGCTTCAGGGCAGGGCACTCCCCGGCACGATGCGCTGGGGGTGGGTGTAGACGTTCATCTGGTGCCCGCGCAAATAGCCGACGAGCGTCAGCCCAACGGCGTCGGCCAGTTGTACGGCCAGCGAGGTCGGGGTCGAGAAGGACGCAAGCAGGGGCACGTTGAGCCGGGCTGCCTTGCTGACCATTTCGTGGCTGGCCCGGCCCGTGCAGACGATGGCTTTGTCGGACAGAGGGATGTCCTGCAGCAGGCAGTGACCGATGACCTTGTCGACGGCGTTGTGTCGCCCGATGTCTTCGTGAATTATTTGCAGATGGCCGCGTCTATCAAACACGCCGGCGGCGTGGATGCCCCGCGTGCGCCGGTAGGTTTGCTGGCTGCTGCGCATGGTCCGCGACATGGCGAAGAGCTGCTGAACCGAGAGTTCCAGATGACCGCTGATTTGCGGCAGACTCAGGCTGACCTGGGCCATATCGACGCTGCCGCAGCCGGAACGGATCATGCGGACCACACTCGCGCCGTTGTCGAGATGCACAGCCGGCAGGTCGGCCCAGATCTCAACGAGGTTGCGCGGCGCATCCGCTTTGCCGTTGTTGTTCCCGCTGGCCATAGATTCGCCGGCGCAGAGATGAACCGAGCGGATGGCCTCGAAGTTGCCGATGATGCCTTCGCTGAGGCAAAACCCCACGCCCAGTTCTTCCTCAGCGCCCGGTGCGCGCATCAGCAGCGCCACCTGGCGGGCGTTTACTTCCAGGGCCAGAGGTTCTTCTTTGACAATATCCACCGCTTGATCTTCCGTGCGACCGCCGCTGAAAAAGCGAATGGTCCAGGGGAACACCGGATTATTCGTTGTGGCGATATTTGTCATAGGTTTGCTCGCTGGGGGAGGTGTAACCGGCTCGAACCGCAGCCAGGTCCATACCGACCGTTATCACTCGCGCTACCGGCAGGGAGCGGTGGGCAAAGGTTTGTCGCTGGTCCACGGTTTTCAGGTAGTGGTGGCAGGCATCGCACACGTACAGCCGGAAAACCTCGTTCTCGTCCGGGAAGTAAGCCCACTGTTTCGCCTGGCCGCAGAAGGGGCAGCCACTGCGCTGGTAGCCCCACTCCGTATCGCAGCGGGCGCACAGCAACCGCCGGCCGTGGCCTTCGCTGTTTTTCGTCGAGACCAGGGCGGCAAAGTCAGGGGGACCGCCGCACATCGGGCACGTCGATGGCGGACTGTAGATCGAAGCCACTGGTTCGGCGGGTTGAAAATTGCGGGCTGCGGATTGTAGAAAGGGGCGCAAGGTGTGGTTAAGGACGAAGATCAGCAGGTCTTGGTCGGGCGGCTGGCCCTCGCCGTAAGCAACGGTATGTTTATTGTCCTCTCTGCCATAAGTTGATCTGTACGCAGCCGAGACTTTGCGTACCGTTGCTTCGTTGAGGGCGGTGTCCAGGCTCTCGCCATTCAGATAGCGGGTCGCCAGCCGCTCGATTTGTCCCTCCTGGCCGGTCAGATAGTGGCTCACCGCCGCCAGGCCGTCGGCCAGGTCGGGCCGGTACCCGGCAACGATGCGGCAGACGTCGGCTGCCAGTTGGGAGGCCGCTGGCCAGTCGAACGATGGGGGGGCCAGGTGGAACAAGGGAACGCCCTCTTCCAGGGCCTGCTCCATCGTTTCTCTGGCCGGCAAAGCCGGGCCGGGGGCGGCCTGTACCCGGCCTTGAGCCTCCAACAGAGCCAGATGGAGGTCAACAGTTTCAGCCAGGTCCGGGTTTTTTTGACGGGCGGTTTCCAGGCCGTCAATGATCGCCGCCAGCGATGGTGGCGGGGTGATGTCAGGTTTTGGAGTCGTCATGATGATTTTGGTGGGGTAAGTTTGGATTCTCGACCGGACAGGGCCAGATCGAGAATCCAAACTCGCAAGCTTAAGCTCCCTTGATCTCCTCGTACCACTTGGTGTGGTGCTCCTGAGCGTACTCGCGGGTCACGACGCCCTCGAACATTGAAATGATCGCCTCCCGGGTGAAGGGATGGATCGCCACCAGGTAGAGGTGGAGCAAGAAGAAAGCCACGGCGACGATCACGCTCAGGTCGTGCAGGACCAGCGACCACAGGAACACGGCCGATGACACCGCCGGCAGCGTGGGGCCGAACCACAATATCAGCCCGGTAACGGTGAACAGGACGAAGAGGATGATCTGGACCAGGGCGTTGAGCTTTTGACCGCCGTTGTACTTGCCCTGGGGAGGAATCTCAACCTCGGAGCCTTTGGTGTAGTATTGCCAGGCCAGTCGCAGCCATTTAATGTCATCAGACCCCCAGGAGAATGCATCGCGCAGGCTGCCGAAGAAGCTTTTGGGATCGCCGATGAGGTAAATGAGGGGAGAGATCATAAAGACCACCGCGGCCACCCGGTGCGACAGGCGGGCTGCCTCTCCCGCCGGGCCGATAGCGAAAGCTCGTAGGGCGGGCATATAGAGAAAACCGCCGGTGCCCAACAACACGATGAAGGCTAAAAACTGGAGCCAGTGGGCCACTCGTTCGCTGGCCGAGAACCGTTTCACATATCGAGCTTCCATAATCACTCCTCCTCTTTCTCTGGCGGCGGCGTTGCGGTTTCTGCCAGCAACGCCAGGGCATTCTTGCGTTGCGCCAGCCAGTTAAAGCCCAACCCCAAAACCGTCAACCCCACGGCGGCATAGCCAAACGGCTGGACGGCCTTTTGCCAGGCCGTGGCTACGGCCGGAACCTGCGGGTCTTCGGGCAGGCCAAAGAACGAAGCTTGTTGCGGCAGGACGTACATCTGTCCCAAACCCCCTAGCTCCGTCTCGCCGTAGAGCCGGGCCTCGGCGTAGCCCTCCGTTTTTAACTGGCTCACCCGTTGGCGACCCGTCGCTACCAGCTCCTCCCGCTCGCCGAAGGCGATGGCTCCGGTGGGGCAGGCTTTGGCGCAGGCCGGCACCAGATCGTTGTGCATGCGGTCCTGGCAGAAGTTGCATTTGGTCGCCTTGGCCTCGCCGGTCAGGACGTTTTTTACATCGAGCTTTGGGACGCCGAAAGGGCAGGCCTCGGCGCAGTAGCCGCAGCCGTTGCACAGGTCTTGCTCAAGCGAAACGAAGCCCATCGCGTCGTGTTTGAGGGCCTCGGTGGGGCACACGTCCACGCAGGCGGCCTGGGTGCAATGCAGGCAGCGCTTGTTGAAGAAGGTCCAGGCAAATTGCCCGTTTTTGTCCTCGTGCTCTATGAACTCAATCAGGGTGTAGGTCGTGGGATTGAGTGCGGGAGGATTCTGGTAGGTTCCCTGCTGGTAGGTGGAAACCGCGTTCAAATCGTTCCACTCCTTGCAGGCCGCCTGGCAGCCCCGGCACGCGGTGCATTTGCTTATATCCAACAACATTGCCATTGACATTTTTCATTTCCCCCTTTCTAGGCCTTTTCCACGCTGCAAAGGAACGCTTTGGTTTCGGGGATCATCGTGTTAGCATCGCCGACCGGGGGAGTCAGTAGATTGGCGCTGTCCCCCTGCGACAGACCGGCAAAGCCCCAATGCCAGGGCAGGCCGATCTGGTGGACCGTTTGCCCGTTGATCTGGAAGGGTTTGAAACGCTTGGTGACCATCGCCACCCCTTCCACCTGGCCCCGGGCCGATTTAACGAAAACCATATCGCCGTTGGCGATACCCTTCTCCTGGGCCAGCTCTTCGCTCATCTCGATGAAGAGACCGGGATGCAGCTCGTTGAGCCAGGGGTTGTTGCGGGTCATCGCCCCCGATTGCCAGTGTTCCGACAGACGATAGGTCGTACCGACGATGGGGAACTTATCGGGTGTGCCCTGTATGTCCATCTCTCCGCTGAATATCTTGAAAGCGGGGTCGATCTGGGTGCCGGACATCAGATTTTTCACCGGGCTTTCCCAGGGCTCGTAATGCTCGGGGAAGGGACCGTCGGCCCGACCGGGGCCGAAGATGCGGGCGTGACCTTCCGGTTTCATAATGAAAGCGTGTCTGGCCGCAGGCGGCCAGCCGCCGTCAGGTACGTCGCCTTCCCATTTTTCGCCGGTCCAGCGGATGGAGAAGCGGGCCGGATCGAAGGGGTTGCCGTCGTTGTCGGTGCTGGCCCGGTTGTAGATGATGCGCCGGTTGACCGGCCAGGCCCAGCTCCATTTGCTGAACAGGCCGATGCCGGCCGGGTGATAATCGGTGTTGTCACGGCGGGCCATCATATTGCCGCCCTCGTTGTAGCTGCCGGAGTAGAGCCAGTTGGTGCTGGCGGTACTGCCATCATCCTTCAACTTGGTGAAGTTCTTGACCAACTCACCCTTCCTGGCGATAACGTTGCCCTCGTCATCCACGATGTCCCGGGTGTAGAAACCGTTGATCTCGCGGGCCACCTTATGCACGTCCAGCTCGGTGTCCGTCGTATCGTAGTTCCAATCGAGTTTGGTGATGGCGTCGGCGTTGGGGCCGCCCTCCTGTTTGTAGAGGGCTTGCAGGCGGATCATCAACTGGTTGATGATCCAGCTATCGGGCTTGGACTGGCCCAACGGTTCCTGGGCCTTCCAGCGCCACTGGGCCCAGCGGCCGGAGTTGGTCACGGAGCCTTCCTTCTCAAAGGAAAGGGCCGCCGGCAGCAAGAAAACCTCGGTATCGATGCTGGCCGGGTCCACGCCGGGCCGTTTCCAGAATTGGGCCGTCTCCAGCTCCCAGATGTTCACCGCTACCATCCAATCCAACTTCTCCAGTCCCCCCAGGACCAGGTTGGAGTGCGCTCCGCCGACGGCGGGGTTCTGCCCCCAGGCGAAGAAGCCCTTGATGTTGCCATCGAACATTTCGTGGAACAGGGTCAGCCAGGAGTGGTTGCCCACATTTTTGGGCAGCCAGTCGTAGCCAAAATCGTTCTCGGCGGTGGCGTTATCGCCATACCAGCCTTTAAGCAGGCTGACCATATACTTGGGATAGTGCTGCCACCAGTTGGCGCTCATCTCGTCGTTGCTCTTGGGGGTTTTGGCCTCGAGGTATAGGGCCAGGCTTTCGTGTTCTGCGCTGGGGGTGCCCAGGTAGCCGGGCAGGATGTGGAAGAGCAAGCAATGATCGGTGGAGCCTTGCACGTTGCTTTCGCCGCGCAGAGCGTTCACCCCGCCGCCGGCCCGGCCAATGTTGCCCAGCAACAGTTGGACAATGGCCGCCGTGCGGATGATCTGGGTGCCGTAGGTGTGCTGCGTCCAGCCCATCGCGTACATCACGGTGGCCACGCGGTCGGGTGCGCCGGTGCTGGCGTAGACCTCGTAAATCTGCTGCAACAACGCTTTGGGTGTGCCGGTGATGTTCGACACGGTGTCAATGTCATACCGGCTGTAGTGCTTTTTGAGCAGTTGGAAGACGCTGTTCGGGTCTTGTAAAGTTTTGTCTTCCAGGGGGACGCCGTTGGCGTCGGTCTGGTAAGTCCAGGTCGATTTGTCGTACTTGCGCTTGTCAGGGCTGTAGCCTACGAAAAGGCCGTCGTCAAAATTGAATTCGGGGTTGATCAGGAACGAGGCGTTGGTATGCTCGGCCACATATTCGGTGTGTTGCAGGTCATTGTCCAGGATGTACTTGATCATTCCCCCTAGAAAAGCAATGTCGGTCCCAGAGCGTAACGGGGCGTAGATGTGGGCGCGGGCCGAGGTGCGGGTAAAGCGGGGGTCTACGCTGATGAGGGTAGCTCCATTCTCGATGGCCTTTTCCACCCAACGGAAAGAGATGGGGTGGTTTTCGGCGGCGTTGGAGCCCATAATCATGATCACGTCTGCATTCTTGATGTCAATCCAGTGATTGGTCATCGCTCCCCTACCGAACGACTCTGCCAGAGCCGCAACTGTAGCGGAGTGTCATATCCGGGCCTGGTGTTCCAGGTAGATGATGCCCATCGAGCGCAGGGCCTTGACCAGCAGGGCACATTCCTCGTTGTCAAGCGCGGCGCTACCCACGTGAGCGATGGCCTTGGTGTGATTGACCAAGCGGCCCTGTTCGTCGCGCTCGGTCCAGTTGGCGTCGCGGGTGTCTTTCACCCGCCGGGCAATCTGATCCAGGGCCCAATCCCACTCAACCTCCTGCCAATCGGCAGCGCCGGGGGCGCGATACAGCGGTTTGGTCACCCGGTCGGGGCTATCGGCCAGGTGAACCAGCGTCTCGCCCTTGCTGCACAGAGCGCCCTGGTTGATGGGATGGTCCGGGTCGCCCTCGATGTTGACTACCTTGCCGCCGACCGTGCCCACCACCATTCCGCAACCGACGGCGCAATAGGGGCAAATGGTAGGAGTTTCCCCCACCTTTTTGTGCAAGGGAAACGTCGGTGCTTCTCCGGCTGCCAACGCCGTTCCAGCCGGCAGGAGCACACTGCCGGTCGCGATCCCCGTTACTTTCAGGAAATCGCGACGGGAAATACTCGTCGCACACATCGTCTTCCTGCCTCCTTTTTTTAAACTCTTATCATTTGTGCTTCCTGAGTTGTCTTGCTGCTGGAAGCAATTTGCCTCACGTTTCTGCCGCGACCGTTACCCGGAGGGCACAGGTCAGGGCGGCACCGACTTGATGGCAACGATCAATTGACATCCCTCCTTTCCGTGCCTATAGGCTTGTCGCCGGGTAGAAATTGTGTCCTTTTTCACAACGTAAATTGAAACACCGCCCCAACGTGGCGGTGTTTCAATTTTTGCGATGAACGCGACCTGTTAACGGCTTCATTGGCTTACCTCCCTCGGTTAGCCCAGATGCCGGAATCCTCAGATTAATTAAAACGTGGTGGATTGAAGGAGATCTCTTGAAGCGCTGGATTGTCTGAAAACCAATGAAATGAGCAGGTAATTCAGTAGCCCAGGCCTTAGTGTAACAAAAACCTCTGCTTCTTAATAGTGACAAATGTCACTGTATTTCAGTGACATTTGTCACTATACAACGGAGTCGTCACGAAAGTGCAACGCATGCTACCGATACTCTGAAGCGGAAGCGCCAGCGCCTCAAATCAGATTCAGCCGCCGGCTATTGGAGGAAAAAGAACCAGGAGGTCGCCGTCTTGCAGGCGATAAGTAAGGTCCTGCCGTTTGCCGTTGACCAGGGCAATGGCCACGTCGTCGGCTGGCAGGTTGAGCTGCCCGGCCAGAAGCTGCTCGATGGTGGCGCCCGCCTGGGTCTGGCAGGTCAGGGTCTGGCCCAGCGGCAAGTCGGGGTAACGGGTGTGCAGCCCGCCGTAGAACTTTACTTGGACCTCGATCACGGTAGGGTCTCAGATGGCTAAGCAACTGTCCGTAAATAACTTTTCACTTTTTCCCAAGAAACATCCTGCAAATATGCCAAGTTATTTCTGGACAACCGCTAAGGCGTCAGTCGGCTTTGTTTTGTATAGAAGCCGGTCGATTTCGCGTAGCACTTCACCTAAGTCGGGGGGTTCGGCAGGTTCAACGTTGCTACTGATATGTTTATGATGGGGATAAGTGGGCAGGTTTGGCGCGAGCCATCGTAAAACTTGAGCCGTCCCTCAATGAAGCCCCGTTGGCTTGATTGGTCGTCAAAGACCAGTAATTCCACCTCGAGGTCACCGCGAGAGACGATGGTATCATACAGGCGGTATAAGTAACTTTTCAGCATTAGGCAACGTTCGATGCTGCGAGTTTCGAGTCAACCTCCTGCTTGGCTTCGAGATACAGTTCATATCGCCCGGCCCATCGGATAAAATCCAACTCATCACCCATTTCGCCACGCATGAAGCGCGCATAGAACACGTCCGAGGCCAGATCATATTTTCGCTCAAAGGCGACCAATTGGCGCAACAATCTCAAGAGCTCATCCATTATTGAGCTCCGCATCTCTGCCTGTTTGAGCAACTCTCGAAACTCGGTGGGGCTGGGAAGATTATCTTGGGTAAACGTCAATTCAGTCATTGGCCTTTCCTTTTGCGGTATATTGTATCATCCTTTGTTGGAAGAGCCAACCTGATTGATCATTCAACCAAAGTTGCGCCATTTGTCCGCCAGTTCGAGAAGGCCGAGTTCCTCAAGCTTCTGGCGGGTGGGCCGCCCCGCTTCGTCCCAGCCGCGCAGATGGTAATAGGTCTGGATGTTCTCCTGCAACCTGGCCCGGCTGCCCTGCCAGGGACCGCCCGGCACCGGTTCGAGCATGCGGTCGGGCAGGGTGTCGTCGGCGGCGGTCAGCCCGGCGTGCAGGTTGAACATACGCTCCAGGTTCCAGATGCGGTCGCCCTGGATGAGGGACTTCTCAAAGGTGAAGTCCAGGCCCGTGGCGGCGGCCATCATATCGACGATCTCGCGGTGGGCAATGGCGAACTTGGTGAAGAGGCAGATGCCGGACGAGTCGACGAAGGCGGTTGAATTCTGGAAGGGGCGGCGAACCATCTCCTCTTTCTGCTCCAATGCCTCCGGCGGCAGGTAACGGGGGATGCCGTACAGCTCGGCGGCGATGGTGTTGCCCCGCACGTGACACGCGCCCCGGTTCGAGGTGGCGTAGTGCAGCGACATCCCCTGGAAAACGCGCGGGCTGTAAGCGGCCATCTCCTGCTTTTTGACCCCCATAAAAAGTTCCGGGCACTCATACTTCTGCGTCAGCCAGTAGGAGCCGTTGGCCAGCTCAGCCCCGAAGCCCTCGCCCCGGCAGGTCATCTCCACCAGGCGCACCATCTCGTCGGCCATCCCGAAGCGGATGGGGAAGCCGACCTCCTTTTCGGTCAGGATGCCGCGCTCGTACATCTCCATCGTCGTGGCGATGGTGGCCGCCACCGACATCGTGTCCAGGCCGTAGTCGTTGCACAGATAGTTGGCTTTGACCGCCGCCGGCAGGTCATCCGAGCCGCACAGGGCGCTGAAGCCCCACAGCGATTCAAACTCCGGCCCTTCGCCTTTCAGCGACTCGCCGTTCTCGCCGGCGAAGCGCGGGTCGGTGATTTCGGTGACGCGGGTGCAGGCGATAGGGCAGGCGAAACAGGCCCGGTTGGTGCGGGTCATCGTCTCCCGGAGCGTTTCGCCGCTGACGGCCTGCGCGCCCTCGAAAACCTCCTCCTGGAAGTTGCGGGTGGGATAGCCGCCCGTCTCGTTCAGCAGGTTGACCAGGTTGGCCGTGCCGTAGGTCCGAAAGCTGCCGAACGAGATCGGATCCCTGACGATTTTTTGGCGGACTTCCAACAAGACCTGCCAGAACCCCTTGGGGTCGGCCAGGCGGATGCCTTCTGTGCCGAGGACGGCCACGGCCTTGAGGTTTTTGCTGCCCATGACCGCGCCGACGCCGGAGCGGGCGGCCAGGCGGGTGCGGTCGTTGACGATGCCGGCGATGGGCGACAGCCGCTCGGCGGGCGGGCCGATGCAGGCTACCTTAGCCGCTTCGTGCGTTGCCTGCCGCACGGCGTCGTCGGTTTCGGGCACGGTCTTGCCCCATAGCTGTTTTGCCGGGCGTATCTCCACACGTTCGTCCTCGACCCAGACGTAGACCGGCTCGTCGGCCCGGCCCTCGAAGATCATCACGTCGTACCCGGCGAACTTCATCTCCGGGCCGAAGAAGCCGCCGGAGTTGGAGCAGGCAATCGTGCCGGTCAGGGGCGACTTGCAGACGGCCACATAACGCGAGGCCGCCGGCGCGCCGCTGCCGGTCAGCGGCCCCGTGCCCAGCATTAACTTGTTGTCCGGCCCCAGGGCATCGCTGGCCGGGTCAACTTCCTCGTAGAGCAGGCGCGAGGTCAACCCCCGCCCGCCGACGAAGTCCTCGGCCATCTGGCGGTCGAGCAGCTCCGTCGTCGCTTTTCGTTCGGTCAGGTTCACCCGTAAGATTTTTCCGGCGTAGCCGTAGTATGTCATACCAGCGACCTCCAGGGTTTGGCGTCAGGTGTCGAGTGTCAAGTGTCGGGTGTCAGGTGTCGGGTGTCA
>JBHHXL010000154.1:0-10322 GCA_046757065.1 Anaerolineae bacterium | reverse complement strand
GTTGGTGTCGTCCCACAGGGTCTGTCGCACTCTTCCTTTCAAACCCGATCTTAAGAAAATGAGTTTTTCTTGCGTGGGCTACAAGGGTCGCTTATAATGAAGGCAACGTGCATCGCAGAGATCTGCTACACGATGAAAGGAGCGCCTTATGAACCTGAGTGAATATCCCCGCCCGCCGGCCGACAATGGCCGCGGAGTCCACTGGTCACCCAGCCAGTACCAATGGGGCCGAAAGGACTGGCCGCTGTGGCGCGACCGGGTTCTGGAGATGGGTTTCAAGTGGATCAAGCTTGTTGTCCCGCCCGATTACAACGCCGAGGCGCTATCCAAGCGCCTGATCGACATCCGGGTCATGCCGGTCTGCCGTTTCATTCGCAAAAACCCCACCCGCATCGGTGGTTCCATCGAGAACAGCATCCAGCGTTTGCTCGACCTGGGGGTCCGCTATTTCGAGACCAACAACGAGCCGGACGCCGACGTGGAGTGGAGCGGCGGGGTGCGTCCCGCCGGATGGGAAGAGCTCGTCATTGAAAACTGGATGTACGATGCCGAGCGCATCATCAATATGGGCGGCTGCCCTGCCTTTGTGGCCTTCAACAGCGGGCCGGACGAACCGCGCGACCCCATTAAAATCCTGATCGATAAAGGGGGCGGCCACCTCCTGAGCAGCGGCCGGGTCTGGATTTCACTACACAATTACGGCAAGGGACGACCCATCAACTACCCCAACGATCCGGTTCGTATGTTCGGCGAACCGCTGGCCGAGGAAACGTGGCTGGATCAGGGCCAGCCCGATTTCTGGACCCCGGAGAAAACCAAAGAGTTCGTCTGGCACAACCTCGACTGGGAGGAGATCAACCAACTGCGTGCCGCCCAAAAGAACCCCAACATTACCATCCACGAAGACATCACCTGCTTCCGGGCCTATGAATACTGGAATGAATTGGTCACCCGCCAGGGCTTCGACTCCATCCCCATTATGATGACCGAAGGGGGCTGGGAGACGGGGGACAAGATCGATCCGTTTTACCCGGAGCCGACGGCGCAGCGCGCCTCCGAGATGAACCTGGAGATGTTCAAGTTCGTGCAAGGCGACACGGAGATGGACATCTACCAGCCTGATGGCAGCGTGGTCAAAGTCAAGGTCCCCGATTACCTGTTTGCGGTCATGCCCTGGCATATGGGCGAGAAGGAATTTGGCCTGGACACCTCGGGCCAGTGGGAGCAGGGCGCCTGGTTCACCCGCTGGCGCGACGAGGAGTTTGGGCTGGATGGGGAATTGCCCATCGTCCAGATGCTACGCGACCTGCCGTCTCGCGTGCGCGCCGATGGCCCCGTTCCCCCCGAATGGTCCAGGCGAGAGGCGCTGCGCCTGCAAGAGATCGACGAGGGGCTGCTGCCAACCATCTGGGATTACCGCCTGGCCTATCTTGACCAGGGCATCCAGGTCGTGCGGGCGGAGCCAACGGAAGCTCACTGGCGCGTCATCCAGGGGGATTGGCAGGACATCGACGAACGGTTGGAGGGCTATGCCCCGCCGCCGGGCTATTTGCTGATCAAGGTCCTGGATGCCGACGGCAATCCTATCCCCAACGCGGAGGTGGCGGTTTCTCGCCCCGGTGCGACCGACATCATCAGGACCAAGGACCATTGGGATCAATACTGGGGCAATTATTTTATGAGCGCCTTGCTGGGAACCTACACCCTGGAGGTCCGGCACCAGGGCTTACCCTCGGACAAAATCCTTCGCCTGGGCAAAGGCCGGGAGGACCCGCCGGTCAACCCGGACCCGACCGCCTTCCGCTTCGTGTTCCAGCTGCAACCGGGAAGCGCGGGGACGGGTTCGCAGCCGACCGGGGTCACCCAACCGCCCCCGCCTCCGGAACCCGACACGTCCCCTGAGCCCGAAACCGGGCCGGGGGGCGGCCCGGTCGATACCACCCCTCCCGGGGAAACCGGCGAGGGCGCCGCCCCGCCGCCGGTTGCAGCGCCTCCCTCGGAAGTGGAAAACGACGCCGAGCCTTATGGGGTTCGGGTACATCCGCTGCCGGGCGAGGCCTATTTCAAGGTGGCGCGCGTTCACCATCTGACGCCGGATGAAAATCGCGGTATGCAAAACCTGTTTTTAGATGTCCTCGATGAAGATGGTAACCGCCTGTACGGGGCAACGGTGAACGTCAAAAACAGCCTGGACCAACTCCTGCCGGTTCGCATCGACAAGCCGGCGCACGAGCCCGGAGGCAATCTGCCTATGTTTATGGGCACGACCTATGAGGTGGAGGGGGTCATTGTCGAGGGCGAAGCGGTGCCCACCCAGCGCGTGAGCGGGTTTCACACCAACCACCCCTCGGACGGTCCGGGCAATGATGTGGGCCAGCACTCGTTTCTGGTCGTCTTGCAGCGCGCCCAGCGAGGGTAGCAGACAACCATATCCGAGGAATCAAAAGGACCGTGCCGGGAATAAGCGAATGAAAGTAGCGGGCACGGTCCTTTTGGAAGGAGGGAGAGGAGACGTATGGGGAAACGACTTCAGGCTTCGAGGTCGTCAATGATATTTCGTTTCCACCATTCAGGAAAGCGAGGCTTAATGACGGTGGTCGCATACCAACTGGTTGCCAGGATGACGACGTTGATTGCAAACCAGATGACGAGAATTTTGAGTAACAACATCAGCCAGTACACCATCTAAAGGCCATCTTTGTGTCTTAAATTTACCAGATTTCCCAACCTTTTAACATCGGGTGATCTCTGTATTTTCGCCGGACTCCTGCAAAGTGGTGGAAACATCGGTGGAATTGTTACCGCTGAGGGACCGTCCCGTGAGTCGTAACGCCAAAATTGCCATCGCGGCTGCGTCCATTCTATTTATATGCTGCGCTTGTGCGGGCGGCGTCGCTTTTTTTATGGCCCGCTCCTTCGGGCAAGCCTTCATCACCGATCCGGTTGAAGTGCGGGCCATCGCCGACGACATCGCCGGCTACGATCTGCCGCCCGGCTACGGCGAGCTATTTGCTATGCGCTTCCTCGGCTTTGAGCTGGTAGCGATTGGCCCGGCCAATTTCGCGGAGCAAAGCCTGATTATGCTCATGCAAGTCCCCCCGGACGCCCGTCTCAGCCAGGCTCAAATGGAAGCCCAGGTACAGCAAGCTGTGCAGCAGCAAATGAATTTTCAGAACTTGCAACTGGAGGTGGTCGGCGAGAGGACGGCCACCATCCGAGGGGACCCGGTCACGCTGGTGGTCCGCGAGGGAACCGACGCCGGCGGCAGGCGTATGCGCCAGATGTCGGGTCTGTTCCAGGGCAGGGGCGGTCCAACCTTGCTGATGATCCAGGCTCCTCAAGAAGAGTGGAACGCGGCGGCGGTGGAGGCCTTCCTGGCCTCCATCCGGTAGCGAACCGATGCGCCGGCGCGCTTTGCTTAAGTTCGCTCTGGTTTTGACCGGGATTTGCGCCCTGTTTTTGTCAGTTGGCGCGCTGCGCAGTTTCGTCCGGGCCGGGCAGCCCCCCGCCTGGCCGGTTGTCGCCAGAGTCCATTTTGCCAGCCGCATCGAATTGCAGCGGCTGGCCGATCAGGGCTTCGACATCTGGGAGGTGCGGCAGGAGTACGTCCTCATTCCCCTCTCGTCCGGGCAATGGACGGCCCTGGCCCGGCAGGGCTACGTCCTGGAAGTTGACGCAGCCCTGACGCGGGCGGTCAGCGGCATCGGAGTCCAGGCTTTCCAGGGTGGCTACCTGACCGTCGAGGAGCTATACGGGTTTCTGGCGCAGACGGCCATAGCCTACCCCGACATCGCCCAGCTTCTGGATTACGGCCAGAGCTGGCAAAAAACAACATCCGGCGCGGAAGCGGGCTACGATTTGAAGGTGTTGCGTCTGACCAACCGGGCCATTACGGGGACGGTGGTTGCGCCCGGCGCGCTGGGGGTCACGCCCACCAAACCGGTTTTCTTCCTGATGGCCGGCATTCACGCCCGCGAGATCGTCACCCCCGAAATCGCCCGGCGCTTCATCGAGGCCCTGACCCAGGAGTATGGCCGGGAGGCCGACATCACCTGGCTGCTCGATCACCACGAAATCTGGGTGGTGGTGAGCGCCAACCCCGACGGTTATAAGCTGGTCGAGCAGGGCTATTTCCAACGCAAAAACACCAACAACGGCAACGGCGGAAGCTGCGACCAGCCGCCCACCATCACCAACCAATACGGCACGGACCTCAATCGAAACGCCGGCTTCAAGTGGAATCGCAGCGGGTCCAGCGCGGACCCCTGCGCCCAGACCTACCACGGCCCGGCGGCGGCCTCGGAGCCGGAGCAGCAGGCTCTGGAGGCGCTACTCGGCGGCCTGTTTCAAGATCAACGCGGCCCCAACGATGATGACCTCGCCCCTCCCAGCACGACCGGCCTGTTCATCACCCTGCACAGCTACGGCGATATGGTCATGTGGCCCTGGGGCTGGACCGACGCGCCGCCGCCCAACCAGGCGGGGTTGCAGACCATTGCCCAAAAGCTGGCCGCCTTCAACGGCTACCGGGCCTGCCGCCCGATCAATTGCGTCTACTACCTGGCCAGCGGCACCAGCGACGACTGGGCCTACGGCACACTTGGCATCCCCGCTTTTACGTTTGAGATTGGGAGCTGGTTCTTCCAGGATTACAACGACGCGCCGGCCCTGTGGGCGGAGAACCGGCCGGCCCTGCTCTACGCCGCCAAGATCGCCCGCGCCCCCTACGCCCTGGTTCAAGGTCCGGAGGCGCTCGATCTGGCCGTGGACCGCGCGGTGCTGACCGCGACCGGCCAGATCACCCTGACCGCTACCCTGGATGACACGGGCAGCGGCGGGCAATCGATCCGCCAGGCCGTCTACACCATCGACACGCCCGACTGGATCACCGGCGCGGTCACCCACAGCTTGAGCGCCGCCGACGGCGCGTTTGACCAACCGGTCGAGGCGGTTTGGGCCGCCATCGATACAACCGGCCTGTCGCCGGGGCAGCACACCCTGTTCATTCGGGGCCAGGACAGCCAGGGTCATTGGGGGCCGGTCAGCGCGGCCTTCTTCGATGATCGGGTCTTCAGGGCGTATTTTCCGCTCGTGCTGCTGAACTCCGGCCGCTGATCGCCGGCAACCGGCAGCCGTCAATTCAACAAGGCGCAATCCTGGAGACCATCGTCCTGGCCGCCCGACGAAAGACCGGCGATGAATGACGAATAGCTTGCGCGTACCCACGATGTTGGTCGTTCGTCCTTCGTCGCGTCAAGCTTTGAGGCCCTGAGTAATTTGTACAAACTCCAATTGATTTCTCTGTAATTTACCTTCGCTCTAGAGCAACGTCTTCGATCTCAACCAAATCCGGGTCGTTTGGCAAAATCTCAAGCGCGTCGTCGAGGGCCAGGCGCTGGTAACCCTTCTTACCGGCGATGATGCTGTAGACCTGGCCGCGAGGCAGCGGCGCCACGGTCAGGTACTCCCCGTCGGAATTGGTGAACCCAAAGGATTGCGTGACCGACTCCACGTCGGCGGCGTCGTCGAAATCGGCCACGGTCTTGCCCGGTTGGAGGACGATGAAGACGGCATCTTCAATGGGGCGGCCCGTGTCGTAATCGACGATGCGCCCGGTGAGCAAGACCCCCTCGCTTTGCTGGGCGGGCGGCGCTTGCGGCGCGTCTTTGTCGCTGGGATTGGAACTGCCGACCACGAATTGACCTTCACCGGCGATCTTGCCGCTGATAATGACCTGCAGGTTGAAATCGCCGTCGGGTAACCCTTCGCTGTGGGTGATGAACAGGTCCAACACCCCAGAGGGGCCAAAGTTCCAGCGCAGGTTGTCCTCACCCAAAACGTCCTGGCCTTCGTATTGCCAGATATAGCCCCAGGAGGTGCCGTCGCGCATCTTCTGGTAGGGCACGGCGGCGTGAACCTCATCCGTGCCGCTGGGGAAGGTGCTGGCCTGGCCGGTCACATCATTGCCCCGGAAACCGGTGCCAAAGGTGAACTGGCCCAGGTTTTCGTTACTGGAGATGGTGTGACCGCCGGTATCCCCCTCCGATCCGCCGCCGACGTCTCCGCCGCTGTTGCCGGCCCGCAACGCTCGCTGGATGATGGGGAAAGCGTGGTTGACCGGCTTCAGGAAGAAGATCGTATCCCCTTCGGCAAAGAGCTTGGCCGAGGGAATAGCCATCATATCGCCCGCCTCGTTGACCGCCGTGCCGCCGCTGTTGCCGCCGTTGACCAGCGCGTCCGTTTTGAACCAGTCGGTCACCCCATCCCCGTCATCGTCGAGGAACCCGGAGATTTTGCCCTCGGTAAAGGTGACCGTGTCGCCCCCAACGCCGGGATAGCCCAGGATGCTGACCTCGTCTGCTATATCAACCAGGTCGGAGTCGACCAGCGGGGTAAACACCAGGGGCAGGGTTTCGGGCACGGGGTTGCCGTCCAGATCGGCGATGATCTTGATCACGGCCACATCCTGGTCGGGATTACCGGCCAGATATTGGGCGAAATAACTGGGCACCGGCAGGTTGCGGGGATTTTCGGTGATGGCCACGCCGAGGATGCCCTGCGGATGATACAGCTCGCCGTGGGCCAGTTGGGGGTCCGAGCCGTAGATGTCGGTCTGACCCACGCAGTGGAAATTGGTCAGAATGTAACCGGAATTATCCAGAACGGTCCCGGAACAGGTGCCGACGGGGTCGTTGCCTGGATCGAGGATGATGAGCTTGACCGCCGCCCGCAGGCCGCGCTTCAATTCTTCTTTCTCCAATGCCCGCGCAGGCGTCATAGCCCAGGTCAGGCCCAGGAGCAACGTCAGCACGCCGGCCAACAAAAAAAACTTGTTTCTGGATTTCATCAATGATTCCTCCTATCTGACGCTGACCGTTGCCAGAATGGCCTGCCAGGTGTTGTTTTCTGCTTCGAAAGCGTTGGCATCCGCCGCCAGGGTGATGATCGTCAAAGCATCGCCCTGCCGGAGCAGGTAGTCCCGGGCGCGGGCCACCGCCGGGGCGCGGCCCGCCCCCCCCTGGGGAACGTAGGCATACTCGACCATAACCGCTTCCTGGCCGTTGACGGTTGTGGGTTCAACGCTCAGGGAGCGAAAAGCCTGCAACTCTCGACCCTGGCGGGTGGTCCAGGCCAGGGCCAGATCGCTCAACGAGGATAGGTTGCGGCCCATCTCGGCCAGGGGCATCTGCCGGACGATGACGCCGGTGGGGGCCTGGGCCGAGGAGAAGGGATCGCCGGCAAACAGCAGTTGATCCGGCCCGGTCAGCCGGGTCCAGGTGGCCGGATAGCTGAGGGACACGCCGTCCGCGCTGAAACTCTCCGTGCGGCCCTGGACCGCATTCTTGACCAGCAGCCCTGCCACCAACAAAACAATCACTAAAGCCCACACAATCCATTCCGGCTCTTCTTCGCGCATCAAGCGCCGGTGGATGCTCGTTGCTATCGTCGTCATTCTCAAGGCTCCTTCGAGGATAAGGTGTGTTTCATTAAAAAACCTAGGGGGAGGGCAGCCCTACTCCTCTCGCGATCTGAAATCCGGGTCAGTGGGCGGCCCCGGCCAGGACGGCCTGGTTAATGCGGCGGATGATCGTAAACAACAGGCCAAAGGTGATGGCCGCCACAATCGCGGCCAGAATGAGGCCGTTCAACGGCGTCGCCTGCAAACCGGATCGCGAGATCGCGCCCAGGGCGACGGTCACCACCCCGTTCAAAACCGAGGCCAGCAGCAGGCCGCCCGGCAGCCAGACTGGCCCCATATTTTCGAACTTGGCCCTGCCCAGGAAGTAGCCGCTGACGCCGGCAAAGCTGGCGTGCGCCAGGGCCGCAACCACAATTCGCATAACGCCGATGCCCAGGTCCACGCCGCCGCTGCCGATGACGTAATCGATGTTGAGCATCGTGGCGTAGCCCAGACCGGCTGCCGCCCCGTAGACGATGCCATCCACCCGCTCATCGAACTCCTGGCTGCCAAAGACGCTGTAGCGCACGGCGGCATATTTCAAGAATTCCTGAATAATCCCGACGATGAGGATGCCGGCAGCCAGCTTGAAAGCAAAGCTGTTGCTGGCCCACTCGTTCACCTGGAAGAAGCCGTTGATCAACGGCTGGCCGACGGCCCTGGCCAGCAGCGCGCCGAGCAGGAAAACGCCGAGCACGTAGCCCTTCGGCTCTGGCTCCAGCCGGTCTTGCAGGTAAAAGATAGCCAGCCACAGCACCGCCGGGATCAGGGCCAGGACGACGCCCGTCGCAATCAGGCCGCCGCCGCCAAGCGAACCCGCCAGCGTCGATGACAGCGCCGAGACGATCAGGGCGAAGATGACCAGGGCGATCACCAAAACGATTGTGGAGTTCCAGACCCCCTTGCGGTCCTGGGTGACGTGGTGGTAATGCCGCTCGCAGAAGTGGCGGCGGCCCAGGGTCATAACCGGCCCTTCGATGGGCGCATCGCACACGCAACAAAACTCATTTGCCATATTAATCTCCTTTATAGATTGGTCTATGAAAATGAGGTGCGGTGATTGGCCGAGTCGCGGAGTTGATGAGTTAATCGGTCACCGCTCAGAGGAACGAGTGGATAATCAATTTCGAATCGGCGTGGCACGATCACCTGGGTCCAGTTTACCATCTTACCGGCGAACCCGTCAAGCAAAGCCGCCGATTTGCGTCAGGATTTCCTGAAATTCTGGACAAACCCCCGGCAGACGGCTGAATTGGTAGAATTCTGGGGCTTGTGCTATAATATGGCCGGCCGCATCCGCTCCGTAGCAAACTAAGGATGCCAGGAGGTTTCAATGCCGCAACTTGGTGTACCAGAGTTAGTAATCATTTTAGTAATCATTGTTATCATATTTGGCGTCGGGCGCTTGCCGGAAATCGGTGGCGCAATTGGCAAATCCATACGCGAGTTCCGATCCGCTGCCAGCAACGGGGCGGATGCCGCTGCTGACGAGGCAGCGCCCCAAGCAGACGGCGAGGAGCAAGCCTCCTCATCAAATTAGCGCGTAATTTCCAGGCAGCCGCCTGTATTCAATCGATTGTCCGATGTTGAATTGACTGGGGAGCAATGCGCCTGGAGCCGCCGCAGGCTCGCAGGCGCAGTTTTTTGGCCGTGTTACGGCGGCAAAGTGTCCTGGCGGGTCAGGCGTTCCAGTTCATATTCAAGCGAAAAGCGAAAGCGTTGGCGGTTGAGGATCGGGACCATTAAAAGTGATCTTTACAAGTGCCGGTCACCTATAGCACCAGGCTACGGCACCGTATACGACGATACGATTTTCCCCGTAGGATCGTTTAGGGTGAGGACCGTGCCGGTTGGCCAGGCCGGTTCGCCCTGATTCCAATACAGGTCGCTGGCGGTATTGGCTCCGGCGCGAGTATGCACCCGGATGCTGCCGCCGCTCCACAGGAACAGGTTGGGAAATGTGTAAGGGCCTAATTCTGAGCCGGCCAGAGTCCAGCCGGTCAGGTTGATGCCGGGCCCCTCATTCAGAAGCACCACCGCCTCCTGCTCAAGGTCTCCGCCCCCAACAACCTGCTCAACGGAGACGATGACCTCATCCAACGGGGGCGCGGTGGCCGTCGGCACTGCTGTTGGCGTCTCGGTAGGTGTTGGGGAGGGGCCGACGGTCACCGCCGGCTCGGACGGTATAGTGGCGTCTTCCGGGAGGGGGGTGGGTGGATCGAAAGGGATGCCGGTATTGGTCGGCGCGGGTTCGGGGGCTGTGCCCGGAGGGACATCGGGTAGACCCCCTAACGGAATCAGAAGCTCCTGGCCCACCTGAACAAAATCGGGGTTGTCCAGGCCGTTGGCTGCCATCAAATCCTGCAATGAAATGCCATAAAAGGCAGCAATGGCGCTCAAGCTATCGCCCGGCTGGACAATGTAAAACTCGGGCTCGGCCGGTACGGGCGTAAATGTCTGCGTCGGCAATAGCCGGCCAGGGCCCGGGGAACCGGCCAGCGCCACCTCAGCAGATGTTGCTTCGCTGGGGGCCAGGTTATCCGGGCGGCCTGAAATTAAATACGGGCCGGCCACCAGTACCACCCCCACGCTAATGACCAGAGACAGGAGCGCGTTGAGGCTGATCAATAAGGCGATTTGGCCGAGGGGCAAACCCCGGGCGGGTTCCACCTCGCTTGCTTTGGCATCTCGCGATCTTGAAGTAGGTTGGAAACGCGTCTCGCTCATAGCCTTTCAACCGAGATATGGCTCAAACTGAACCTACCCAACCCCCTGATAATTCACGGCCCGGACTTTGTCAAACCCTATTTTAGTGCGCTTGACCCCGGACGTCAATGTTGACCCCCTCACCGGGTGCGTCCCA
>JBHHXL010000153.1:0-10336 GCA_046757065.1 Anaerolineae bacterium | reverse complement strand
GCAGAGCTTGCTCTGCCCAGGCAAACCAAGGTTTGGACTCCTATTTTCAAGGGAGCGTGAAAATGTCATTCCGAGCGCAGCGAAGGAATCTCCACCTTTGGGGCGCGGAGACTGCTTCGCCCTCTTCGGGGGCTCGCAGTGACATAACACGGCTATTTTCAAGGGAGTGTTCATAAGCCTATGGCACACCACCGATGATGAAAATTTGGCCCTCCGCTTGCGCGCCGTCCTCCGCCGAAGGCTTCGGACTCCCCCTCTCCCAAAATTGGGAGACGCGTAGCGGCCGGGGGGTGAAGGGATTTTCAAGGTAGTTGCTAAAAATGGGAGGGCCGGCCATTCGCTGTGGCCAGCCCCCCGATTATTGAGATTTAACGAGCCACCAGCTTATTCGAAGAAGGCGTTGTAGTTCTCCAGTTCGGCGTTGGCCTTCTCGGCGGCTTCGTCCAGGGCTTCCTGCGGGCTCAGGCCGTCGTCCAGCACCCGGCTGTAAGATTCGACGATGATGCGGCGAATGGCCGGGAAGGGGCCGGCCCGCCCGCCCAAGACCGCGTAGTTGGGCGAGCCATCATCCAGCGTAGTTTTGGTGGTGAACAACTGGTCCATCGCCGTGCGGAAGTTGGGGTTTTCCGTCCAGAAGGCTTGCAGTTCCGGATCATCTTGCGCGTCGAGCCGGACCGGGTAATAACCGGTGCCGGTATGCCAGGTTCGCTGCTGGTCCAAACCGGCCATAAATTTCATGAACTGCCAGGCAGCGGCGTTCTCCGCCTCATCGCCCGAGTCGATCAGCCACAAGGCCGCGCCGCCAATGATGATGCCATTTCGCTCGCTGCTGTCGCTGTGGGGGATAAAGGCCGTCTTGACCTCAAACTCAGCGGTCCCCTGGATGCTGCGCGCGCCCGCCGTAGAGTCAAACAACATCGCCGATTGCTCGGTGAAAAAGACGCTGTCGCTCTCCGTCCAGGTGTTGCCCAAGACCGGGGCGTAACCGTTTTGCATCAGGCCGGTCAGGAATTCGAACGTTTCCACGCCCTGGCCCTGGTTGAACAACACTTCCGTGGCCCGCCCGGTGCGGCCGTTGTTGTTGTCGAAATAGAGGCCGCCGCTGTTGGCCAGAATCTGCTCGAAGTACCAGCCGACCGTGCCAAAGGCGGCGCAGAATTCAACCCCGGAAGCCTGCAAGGCGTCGCAGGTTTCCAGAAAGTCGCTGAAGGTCCATTCGGGGTCGGGTTCGTCCAGGCCGGCGGCTTCAAACATCTCGGCGTTGTAGTAAACGATGAAGGTGCTGCTGTTGAAGGCCATCGCCACCATCCCGTTTTCGTCGGAGTAATAGTCTCGCACGGCCGGGATGAAAATATCGGGATCGTAGCCATCGGCTTCCATCAACTGCCAGGCCGGAACGAGGCGGCCCGTATCGAACATCGTCTGCGCGGCCAGGTCGAAGTTCTGGGTGATGTTAGGCTCGGTGCCGGCCTCGAAGGCGGCCAGCAAAGCGTTGTAGGTATCGTCATAACTGCCCTGGTAGGTGGCGTTCACGACGATCTCGTCCTGGCTATCGTTGAAGCGTTGGGTCAATTCATCGACGACTTCACCCAGGTCCCCCCCCATCGCGTGCCAGAACTCCAGGGTGATCGGCTCAGCGGCCGCGGCTGGGGCTTCGGTCGGGGCCGGGGCCTCGGTGGGTGCGGCGGCCGGGGCTTCGGTCGGAGCCGGGGCTTCGGTGGGCTGCGGCGCGCCGCCGCACTGGGCGGCCACCAGGGTGATCGCCACCAGTACGGCCAATAAGCTGAATAGATGGAAACGTTTCATGGTTCCTCCTCCTTAAGTGATGGTGGAAAACGATTATATTTAGGTAGTATTCTGTCAATGTTAAATTGATGGGTTTGTAGTAACGACTTCTGTCGCTGGTTTCGCGGTAAAAACGACTAAAGTCGTCACTACGAGCTCATCAAAACACGTTTGACAGAGCAGTAGAGCAAACAACGGCGAAATGCCGGTTGTTCCAACGAAATTAACCCTTGAGGCCGGTCATAGCAATGCCTTTGACCAGTTGCTTTTGGGCCAGGAGAAATGCGATCAGGGTCGGAGCCAGGGCAATAACCGAGCCGGCCATAACCGCCCCCCAGTCGGTTTGCCGTTCGACGTTCTCCATAAAGAAGCGGATGCCGATCTGGATGGTGCGCATCTGCTTGTCGTCGGTGATGACCAGGGGCCACAGGTACTGGTTCCAGGCGCTGAGGAAGGCAAAAATGGCAAAAGCACCGATCGAGCCTTTGCTCAGCGGCACCAGCACCTGCCACAGATAGCGCCAGTTGCTGGCCCCGTCGATCCGGGCTGCGTCGTGGAAATCCTTGGGCACGGTCAGGAAAAACTGGCGCAGCATAAAAACCCCGAAGGCGCTGGCCAGGAATGGGACGGCCAGGCCAGCATAGGTGTTGGCCCAACCCAACTGGGTAACCAGTTGGAAATTAGGGATGAAGATCAGCTCGAAGGGGATCATCAGGCTGCCCAGGACCACGTAAAAGAGCAGATCGCGACCGGGAAAGTCGAGAATAGCAAAGGCATAGGCGGCCAGCACGCTGAAAAGAACCTGGCCCACGGTAATCAAGCCCGATTGAATCAAGCTGTTGATCAAATACCGGCCAAACGGGGTCGAGTTCCAGGCCGTAATGTAGTTTTGGAAGCTCCAGGTCTCCGGCAGGAAACGAGGGGGGTAGGTGATGACCTCCTGCGGTATCTTGAAACTGGTGAAGAAAGCAATAATAATGGGCAGAGCGACCAGCAGGCCCACGCTCAACAGAAAAATCTGCATCACCAGATCGCCAGACTTAAGGCGAAAACCGGAAGCTCCAGAGTCTTGTGTTCTTGCAGCCATTATTGATAATGCACCTTTCTACCCAAACCGCTAAACTGGATGTAGGACATGGCAATGACCATCAGGGCCAGCAGATAGGCTTGCGCCGAGGCAATCCCTCTTTGGGGCGTGCCGACAAAGGCATCGAAGAAGATCGAGTAGACCAGGTTCATCGTCGCCTGGCCGGGGCCGCCCTGAGTTAACACGTGTATCTGGCCGAAGGCCTCAAAACTGTGGATAACGTTGATGATCAACAGGAAAAAGAGGGTAGGGGATAACAAGGGCAGGGTGATATGCCAGACTCTTTGCCAGGCGTTGGCCCCATCGACCTTGGCCGCGTCGTAAAAACTGTTGTCGATGTTTTGCACCCCGGCCAGGGCAATGATGACGTTAAAACCAAACTCCTTCCAGATAGTGGCCAGAATGACTGCCACCAGCGCCCATTGCTTCGAGGCCAGCCAGTTGGGGCCTTCTATTCCGACCAGACTCAACCAGTAGTTGAGGTAACCGACCACGGGGTGATAGAGCCACTTGAAAAGCACGCCGGCCACGGCGCTGCTGATGACCACCGGCACGAAGATAAGCAGGCGGTGCAGGCCGCTCAGATGCCGCAAGGGGTAGGACAGGGCGATGGCCAGCAGCACCGCCAGAAACAGGCCGGTGGGCACCGTCCCCAGGATAAAGAGAGCCGTCACCCGGAAGCTGTTCCAATAATCCGGGTCGGCCAACAAGCTGGCGTAATTGCCCAGGCCAACGAAACGCATCTTCCCGCCAAAGGGGGCGATCCGGTTCAGGCTCAGGGTGAACGAAGTGAAAACCGGGGCAAAGACAAAAAGGCCCAGGATGATCATCGTCGGGGCCAGATACAAATAGCCCTCAACCGCCGCCTTGAGGCGATTTATCCGCTTGACCGAGATTCCCCGGGTCGGCAAAGTAGCAGCCTGATCCATATGCTTCTCCTTAACAACTGTCCGCGCATAATTATTTACTTTTCTCGGGGAACATCTGACAAAACCGAAATGTTATTTCTACGAGCCAGCCCATACTTCGTCAGACAAGAAGAGGCTGAAATTATATATTCGCCAAAACGTATTGGCAAATCGAGACCAGAAGCCTGCGCCGCGGTCAATGCCAGCTATCCCACTTGTACAGCCCGAAAAAGTATGTTACGCTTGAACTATCGATACGGACGGTCTATCGCTGCTCCGCATCCAGGCACCCGACCCAAACTGAAGCTGATAGTTTGAATGGCTGGTTTTACATCTCGACCGCGAAGCGAGACGCAGGACCAAAGACGAAATCGGGGAAAACTAAGCCGTTTGTCCTTCGTCCTTGGTCTTTCGTCAGTAAAATGGTGCCGTGGTTTTCAAACTATCAGAGTTCACCTTACGCTAAGGAGGCATAACTTAGCCCTATGACCATCAAATTCGGCACCGACGGCTGGCGGGCCGTCATCTCCGACACCTTTACCTTTGCCAATTTGCGCTCCGTTTCCCAGGCGATTGCCGACTACATCCACGAGGAGCACGCTGCAAGCGAACAGCCGCAAATCGTGGTTGGCTTCGACACCCGCTTCCTGTCCGACCGCTACGCCACCGAGGTGGCCCGGGTGATGGCCGGCAATGACATCATCGCCTGGCTGACCCGGGCCGACGCGCCCACGCCCAGCATCAGCTACAACGTGGTTCACAAGCAGGCGGACGCCGGGATCATGATCACTGCCAGCCACAACCCGCCGCGCTACAACGGCCTGAAGCTCAAGGCCGCGTTCGGCGGGGCCGCTTCTCGCGAGCAGGCCAGGGCTGTGGAGCACCACCTGGGGCACAACGACGAAATCGCCCGCGGCCCCAATATGATGGACTTGCAGGTTGCCATTGATCATGACCTCATCCGCAAGTTCGACCCCGCCTGGGCCTACTACGAACATCTGACCACCAACCTGATCGATCTGGACACGATCTCCGGCGGCGAGCTAAAGGTGGTCGCCGACGGCATGTACGGCTCGGGGCGGGGCACATTCCGCGAAGTGCTGTCTCGCACCCGCACCCACGTCCGCGACATCCGGGCCGAGATGAACCCCGGTTTCGGCGGTATCCATCCCGAGCCCATCGCCCGTTATCTGACCGAGCTGGTGGCCGCCGTCCAAAACGAACAGGCCGACATCGGCCTGGCCACCGACGGCGACGCCGACCGCATCGGCGCGGTGGATGCCCAGGGCAACTTCATCGATCCGCACCATATTATGGCCCTCAGCCTGCGCTACCTGGTCGAAAAGCGGGGTTGGACCGGCGCGGTGGTCAAAACCGTCAGCACCACCTTGATGCTCAATCGTCTGGCGCACAAATATAGCCTGCCCCTGCACGAGACGCCGGTGGGGTTCGACGTCATCGCCGACCTGATGCTAAGCCAGGACGTGCTGATCGGGGGCGAGGAATCGGGCGGGATCAGCATCAAGGGGCACATCCCCGAAGGGGACGGCGTGCTGATGGGGCTGCTTTTGCTGGAGATTGTGGCCGACGCCGGCGTCCCCTTGCACGAATTGGTGGCCGATTTGCAGCGAGAGGTTGGCCCGACCTGCTACCAGCGGGCCGATCTTCACCTGAAACATCCAATGCCCAAAAAAGAGATGGTCAAACGCCTGGCCGGGGCCGCGCCTGAGCGCATCAACGGCGAAAGGGTGGTGGCGGTCGAGACGATGGATGGCGTCAAGTATCGCCTGGCCGATGATAGCTGGCTGCTGATCCGACCCTCCGGCACGGAACCCGTGCTCCGGGTCTACGCCGAAGCGGCAGATTCTGAAGCGATTGTAGCTATGGTAGCCGCCGGCAAGGAGTTAGCCGGCATCGACTGAGCGCGCTACCCCAGCGCCATCCAGACCAGCCCCGTCACCGCAGCGCCGATGACCAGGCCCGCCACAACGTCTGCCACGTAATGAATGCCAATCACGACTCTGGCGGCGGCGACCGCCAGGGCCAACAGGCCGAAGCCCCCTCCAGCCAGGGGATGGAAGAGGATGGCGGCGACGCTCAAGGCAGCCATTCTGGCCGAGTGGCCGGAGGGAAAGCTGTACTTGTCATAACGGATGGTGACGAAACCGGCGGGGTCGCGGGGCCGCTGGCGACGAATTGTGTACTTGATGGCGGTGACGACCACCGCCGCGCTCAGGCTGCCGGCCAGGGCAACGAGCGCCGCCTGGCGCAAACCCTCGGCGTTGAGAAACCCACCCAACCCGTAAACCAGGACCAATCCCAGGAACACCAGCGGCCCATCCCCCCAATGGGCTACGCGAGCGGCCCGCGCCCGCAGCCAGGAACCGTCCGCCGCGGCCAGTCTGGCGCTGAGCGCCGCATCCCAGCGCCGCAGACTCCCGGCAATTGGCAGGTCTTTCGCCGGCCGGGGCGTTTTCACGCCTGCGAAGCCTCCAGTTCGGCTTTGATCATTTCATACTGGTGGGGTTTGTCCAGGTCCATCCCCAGTTCGGCGTAAGGGGTATCCATAGCCACTGCCCGGACATTGAGGACCTGGCTGGCCCGGCGCGCCGCCTCTTCCAACGTCAGCCGCCGCAACAAAAATTTGAGGATGAACGTCGGCCCCAGCTTGAGCGCCTGCCGCCAGTAGTTCTTGCGGGCCTGGCTCAGCTCCCGGAACAGGTCCAGGTCCAGGCTGCCGGCGTGCAAATCGATGACAAAAATATCGCCGCCGGCATAGCGGCCTCCCTTCAAGGGGATGAAGGAGCGTTTGGAGCCGGGGAAGCGGCCTTCCATCGTTTTTTCTTCAACCACGGAATAATAGACGTCGGCCTCGGTTTGCAGACAGTCTTCGATAAAGCTATCCACAATCTCCGAGGTGATGAGGGGAATGTCGCTGGAGCAAAGCAGAAACTTTTTCACGGAAGGATCAATTGCTTGCAAGGCTTCGGCGCCAGCAATAACGTTGTCGAGGATGCTGCCCCGACTGGGCGTATAGTGAATCGGCGCGCCGCCAAAATCAACTTCCCCCGCTTCCATACCGACGATGACGATCCTGTCGATGTGACGAGCGCCGAGCAGCGCGCCAACCACCCACTGGATCATGGGCTTGCCGGCCAGGGGGGTCAGCGCCTTCTTGGTAACGCCTGTGATTTCAAACAGCGGATCGTCGGGTTTGCACATCCCGCCAGCGGTGACAACTGCATCCATTTTTCTTCCTCTGAACAGGTTAATTTAATCGCTGGATCTCCGGTTCCATTTGAACCTGGCCCATCATTTCGGCCATCTCCGGCGGCGTCAGGGGACGGCCTTTGCCGGATAGGGCAACGATGACCGCTTCCATCACGTTGGTGCCAAAGGACCGGCCATCCAAACAGGGGGTGACGGTAATCAGGTATTTTACGCCTCGCCTCCGGCAAAACTCAATGTCGTCGGGGGTAGTGGTGTTGGTGACGATGATCTTTCCGGCCATGTCCAGCGGCATATGGCGTTTGATGTAGAGAAAATCACCGGAGATGGCGGAGGCCCAGCGATACCAATTCTCAAATTTGGGATCGTTACGGGTTTGCTCCTCGCCGGTCGGGTAGAGGAGACTGATGGGAACCCGGCCAAAGATCGGCAGCAAAAATCGGGCCAGGACGCGGAGCTGCTTCAACGAGCGCAGAGGGATGGGCAGGCCCAACCCAAACCCCAGGTCGCCGAAAATGCATTGGTAGCCTGCCTCCAGCCAGGAGGAGGCCAGTTGATAGCGGTCAACCGCGACGGGGATGAGCACGGTTTTGGGCCGGATGTCCGGCCCAATTTTGGCCTCGATGCGCCCGGCCACCCGGCGCTCGATCTGCCAGCGCACGCCCATACCGTCCACCGCCGGGCTTTGCAGACCCTTGATGAAGTTCTGAGCCTGGTAAAAGGGATAGTATCTGTCCTCAAGCTCAAACCCCAGGTCGGCGCCGCCGACTCCAAAACAATCGACCTGGCCGTCAAGTTCCAGGAACAAAGCCCGGGCCTTTTTCGGATCGCCGTCGGTGCCAATGCGCTCAATGGCGATCCGCTGCCCCAGGAGTTCCGTTTCAACCTTTTTGTTGCGGGTAGAACTACCCAAACTGATGCTGACAACGCGTTTCATGCCGACTCCCTCCGCCGGGCGCTTATTTTACCACGAACGCGGCAAAGACGAAAGACGCGCGGACCGGGGGGTCTGTCCCAGTTTTTAGGCGAATTAGGTGCGACGCACTTCTGACGTGCATATCAACGGACAGATCTAATGATACGGGGGGGATTTTCGAGCCAATAGCTTATTGTAAGTGCGTCGCACCTAAAATTTGGGACGCACCCGACCGGGGGGTGCGTTCAGATTCGGGAGCGAAGGTAGGGGCGAACCGCGAGGCGCGGGTTCGCCCCAGGCTGGGCCGGTTGACACCCCCTTTTGGGGCAGACACGTGGGTCTGCCCCTACATCTGCCCCTTGCATCCTCCCAACTCAAATGAAACGCACCCCGAACCGGGCGCTTTGCTTAAAATCTTAAGAAGGCCCCAATGTTGCCGGCTTCGCGCAAGGCCGGATTATTCACCACCGTTTCGACCCGCCCGCCCAGGCGAAGCGTGCGGCGGATGGAAAACTCAATCACGTCGGTTACGGGCCGCAGGTTGCCCTGGCAGTAGGGGCAGGCTTCCACAGGTTCGGCGGTGACGAAATCGCAGACGAGGCAGCGATGGCCGGAGGCGCTGAACCCTTCCGTGAGCACCAGCGTCTGCACCCGTTCTTCTTGCAGGGCGTGCAGGGTCCTGGTCAACCCCAGCGTGGCCCCATCTCCCTTGGCCGCGGTCGTGATCAGCCGCTCGACCAGAGCCGTCTCACTTTCCTGCTGGACCTGATCGACCACGGCCCGCGACTTCTCGATCACTTCCTTCTCGGAGGCGCGGGCATCGAGATTGATTGAGCCGACGACTTTGTTTTGCAACAGCTTGGAGAGATGCTCTTGAAATTGCGAAACGGTTTCATCGACCCCGGCCAGGATCAGGTGACGACAGGGATGCAGATCGAAGAAGATGTCGGCCTGGTGCGCCGCTTCGCGCAGGTTTTGATCGGCCAGGGCGTCTTCGATGCGCTGCAATTTTTGCGCGGCCCACCCGCCTTGCCTGTGCCGCTTCGTATCTTCGCCGACGGCAACGTCTGCGGCAACGACCTGGCCCATCCGGATTACAAACAGGTGAGCTTCGTCACGATTGACTTGAACGACGCCATAGGCCGGATGATGTTCAAGGAGCTCGACCAGGGGTTGAAGATGGGGGCGGGGTTCGGCGTAGATGCTGTTCGTCAGGCCGGTGTTGAGCGGAAACACCTGCCGCAGGCCGATCTCCTGGCAGAAGAAGCCGACAACGCTTTTTGCCCGCCATTCATACTCAACATCAAAGAAGGATGCGATCTGCTTCAGGTCAGCCGGAGCAGCTTGTCCGGCAACCTGTTCCTGGAGCTTGCGAAGTTGCAAACGGTGTTCATTGCGGCTCAGTTGGGATAGCGCGGTGTTCAAATAGAGGCTGAGGACCGGGGATGCTTCACTGCGAACGCTCATCAGATGTTCCAATTGGGTTTGGGTAACCATCAGGCTTTCCTCCTTTGCAAAGCCAGTGGGCATCGATCGCCGTTCAAGGCGCACTGCGGCACATTTCGAGACGGGCCGTGTTCCGGTTTCCGGCGGCAGCTTGAGATGAAATAGGGGAAAGGTTCGAGGGGATGTCCAGGGAATAGGCCGGCCATACGATGCGCCTTGATAACCTCAGGCTTAGCCTGAATATACCTTGCATACTTTCAACGCTCAGCCGAAAACCTCTACAAAAGATTCAGAGGCGAAACTCTTGTAACCGTTCGAACAGGTCTAATTCTTCGTCGGTCAAATCTTCGGGCAGGCTAACCAGCACTCTGGCGAAGAGGTTCCCCCATTGCTGATCGGCGTTCAGGCGCGGCATCCCCTGTCCCTTCAGGCGAAAAACGCGCCCGTTTTGGGTGACGCTGGGCAATCTTAACCTGAGATTGCCGGAGAGGGTTGGCACATAGACCTCGCCACCCAAAATGGCGTCGTAAAGATCAACGGTCAGATCACAGTAAAGATCGTCGCCGTCCCGCTCGAAAATGTCGTGGGGTTGAATTTCGACCTTCAAATACAGGTCGCCGGACCATTCAACGTCCGGGAGCGATGGCCCTTTGCTTCGCACCCGTATTTTGGTGCCGGTCTTAACGCCGGCCGGAATCTTTACCTCCAGCCGCTGCCCGTTCAAGCGCACGATGCGGGTTGTGCCGTGATAGGCTTCTTCTAATGTAATTTCAACAGAACGGGTAATGTCCCGCCCGCGCTGAGACATCGAGCTAACGCCTCCCAGCTATATCCATTTTACGATGATGCAACATACAGCACAAAACTTCGTATAGGGTCGAGACTGCCCTAAAGCCAGGGCGTGATCAAGCAGATCATGCCTGTTTGCTGGCTATCTGTCAAATATTCAGTCCGGGTGCGCCCAAA
>JBHHXL010000152.1:0-10512 GCA_046757065.1 Anaerolineae bacterium | reverse complement strand
TGGTTAACTGGTGGACTGGTTAACTGGTGGACTGGTTGACTGGGCACTGGTTAACCAGCACCCAATCGACCAGGCCCCTACTGCATCTGCAATTTCCGGCGATAGCGCACGTAGGTGGCATAGTCAATTTCGACGCGCCGCCGGATGTAGCCCTGCGTGGTCGGGGCCAGTTGCGCCTTGCCCGCGATCCGGTCCGTCACCTCCAGCGAAAAGGCGTCGGAGCCGGCCCCGGAGCCGAACGACACGCACAGAATCTTGTCGCCGGGCTGGGCCTCGTCCAGGATGGCGGTCAGGCCCAGGATGGAGGCTCCGGCGTAGGTGTTGCCGACCACCGGGCACAGCAGGCCGGTTTGCCACTGCTCCGGGCTGAAGCCCAACATCTTGCCGGCGCGCTGCGGGAATTTGCTGTTGGGCTGGTGAAAAACAACGTACCGAAAATCCTGCGGTTTGCGCCCCAGCTCGGCCATCAGCGTTTGGGCGGCCTGGGTGACGTGGTGGAAGTAGGCCGGTTCGCCGGTGAAGCGCTGGCCGTGGCTGGGGTAGTGCATATAGGGCCGCCGCCAGAAGTCGGGTGTGTCGGTCACGTAGGAGTAGGTGACCTCGAAGGTGGCCAGGCTTTCCTTGGCGGGGCCAATGATGTAGGCTGCGCCGCCGGCGGCAGCGGTGTATTCGAGCGCATCGCCGGGCCGGCCCTGGGCCGTGTCCGCGCCGATGCCCAAGGTGTAGCGGGCCATACCCCCGGCCACAAAACCGATACCGGCCTGGATGGTCTCCGTTCCGGCTTTACAGGCGAACTGCCAGTCGGCGGCCTCGGTGTGGGGCGTGGCCCCGATGGCCTCGGCGATGATGGTGCTGGTCGGCTTGACGGCGTAGGGATGGCTCTCGCTGCCGACCCAGACCGCGCCGATCTGCTGGGGATCGATTTGGGCCCGGGCCAGGGCGTTGCGGCTGGCCTCCAGGGCGATGGTCAGGGTATCCTCATCGGGGCCGGGCACCGCTTTCTCCTGAATCGGCAACCCGCCCTGGCCGCCGGTCCACAGCCGGGCCACTTCGCGGGCCGGCAGGCGATAGCAAGGCACGTAACTGCCGTAGCCGACGATGCCGGTATCAGCGCTGGGTTTCATTATCGGCATAATTCATAATCCCCAATAACTCCTGCGCCCGATCTAGCCGGATGTTCCGTTCGGCCACCAACCGGTCGGCGATCTGCCGGATGCGGTCTCCGGCAGCGCCGGCGGCGATGGCTACCTGCCGGGCGTGGAGGCTCATATGCCCCCGTTGGATGCCTTCGGTGGCCAGGGCGCGGATGGCGGCCAGGTTTTGGGCCAACCCGACGGCGACGATGATCTCGGCCAGCTCGCGGGCGGTGGAGACGCCTATGATTTTGAGCAAAACCCCCGGCAGGGGATGGACCCGCGTCGCCCCGCCGACAATCCCGACGGCCAGCGGCATTTCCAGCTCGCCGGCCAGATTGCCCTCGGCGTCTTTTGACCAGCGGGACAAGGCGGTGTAGCGCCCGGTTCTGGCGGCGTAGGCGTGCGCCCCGGCCTCGATCGCCCGCCAGTCGTTGCCGGTGGCGATGACCACCGCGTCGACGCCGTTCATAATGCCTTTGTTGTGCGTGGCCGCCCGGTAGGGATCGACCTCGGCCAGGGCCTGAGCTTCGACGATGTTCTGCACCACCTGCTCGCCGCTAAAACCGGCGAAGGCCAGGGCCTCAGCCGGGATGACGCATTTGGCCCGCGCCAGCCGCCGGTCGGCCAGGTTGCTCAAGATGCGCAGCAGCGCCCGGCCACCGGTGATCTCTTCCACAATCGGGGCCAGGGACTCGGCGGCGGTGTTGACGATGTTGGCTCCCATTGCGTCGCCGGTGTCGTAAATGAGATGGACGACGAGCATCGGCCCGGCCGGGCTGTCGTCGATGAGGCGCACCTCGAGATCGAGGGCCCGGCTGTGCCGGCTGGCCGGCCGCCCGCCGGCCCCGTTCAGGCGGTCGAGCAGGTCTTGCCGGCGCTCTAAAACCGCGAGCCGGGCCGCCTGCCGGTCGTCCACATCCAGCACCTGGATTTGGGCGATCATATGCGGCTCGGTGGACGAGGTGCTGAACCCTCCGCTCTGGCGGGCCAGCCGGGCGATGAAGCTGGCTCCGGCGACGACGCTCGGCTCCTCGATGACCATTGGCACCAGCACATCGCGGCCGTTGATCAGAAAGTTGGCGGCGAAGCCCAGGGGCAGACCGTACACGCCGACCACATTTTCGATCATGTGATCGGCGGTGCCGGGGTCGAGGCCGCCGCCGGCCCGGAGGACGGCTCGCTCCTCGGCCGTCAGGCCGGCCCAGTCCGCCACAATCTCGAGGCGTTCTTCGATTGATTTCTTGTAAAATCCCGGCAGGCGGGACGACTTTGCCATAAACCTTGCCTGACCTGCGCGTATGCCAAGCGAACGCGCTTTCGATCACCAGCGAGTATAGCACAGTGGGGCTTTCAAAAACTATCAGCCTGGACGCCGGGGGCTATGACTTTGGTCTCAGTCCGGCGGGACGGCCCGGCGAGACTGTCAAAACCTATCAGGTTTTTGGAGATTAAACAGGAGATTGGGAGATTGGGAGATTGGGGGCCGGTAAATTAGGGGTTTTTCCAAAACAATGAAAATTCTTTCGCCCTTTTCCTGTCGCTGGCGCGACTCCCCCTCTCCCAATTTTGGGAGAGGGGGCCGGGGGGTGAGGGCTATTTCAGAGGAGTTGGTTTGGGAACGAAGGAGCTAATGTCCCAGCGTCTCAAAGCGACGGCTGGTATTAAAGACACCGGTCGGGGTAGTGATACCTGCTATCTCCGCCACTTTCTTGAAGGTGGCGGTATCATAGACGCGCACCACGTCACCGCCCCAGTCGGCAATGTAGACGAATCTCCCGTCGTTGGTGAATTCGGGGTGAAGCGTCTGCACCCCTTCCTTGATGGTGTGCACCAGCTCGAAGCTTTCTTTGTCGATCACATAGGTCTCATTGGGCTCGGCGCCGAAGACGCTATCGGCCATAACGTACTGCACATTGTGGGCGGCGCGGATGAAGAGGCCGGGGCCGCTGGTGGGGATCTTGGCCACAATCTCGTTGTTCGTTGTGTCCCAAATGGTGACTAAGCCTTCGTTGATGTGCGGGGTAGCGCCGTACCAGACGCCGTTCGCCTCCCACATCGCCCCGGGGCCGGGGTGGGGTTTGTCGCCAGTCGGAATCAGATCCACCAGCTCCCACCTGGCCACGTCGATCACAGCCACCCAGTCGTCCTCCTGCGAGGCCTCATAGAACATAGTGTTGTCCTCATTGAAGAAGCCCTCGTGCAGAATGTGGCCGGCTTGTTTGACCTGGTCGATAGGGTAGGAGGGATCGGAGTAGTCAATGCGCCACACCTGGCCGGCTTCCTTCAAGGCGATGATAAAGTAGGGGCCAACCGAGGCAGCCACGTCGTTCACACTGCAGATGCGCGAGCCGACGATTTCGCCCTCGTTGTTTTCGACGGCCGAGGTGTCAACCAAATGCAACGGCTGCATCGTCTCGGTATCGACGATCATGGCCGAATAGGGAATGTAGTTGCCGACAATGACCTGCTTGCCATCGTCGGAGATGGCAATGCCGCGCGAATCGATACCAACCCGGATTTTGGCCACGGCTTGCAGAGAATAGAGGTCAAATTTGAAGAGCCAGCCGTCTCGACCGACGTTGTAGGCCCAACGGTCGTTCGTCGGATCAAAGGTGTAGCCATGCGCCCGGTAGCTGGCCGGGATCTTGCCGAGCAGGGTATGGGTGTCGCCGTCAATCACCGCCACCCCCCGCGCTTCGCGCTCTGTGACCAGGAACAGGTTATCCATATTGCCGCTGTGGGTGGGCGCGTCCGGCAGGGTGGCGGGATCGACCAGCCATTCCAGGGTGGCCGCCGCCTGCTCCAGCGTCCAGTGGCTGGCCTCGACGCCAGGTTCGGTTTTCAGGAAGGCCAGCATCGTGGCTGCTTCTTCCTCGCTATATTCCCAGACAGGGATCATCACTGTGCCGGGCCGCCCGTTGATGATAGCGTCGATGTAATAGGCATCATTGACTGTCAGGCGGGCCGGGAGCAGCGCCGGACCCGTGCCGCCCTCGCGGTTGGGGCCGTGACAACCGGCGCAGGTGTCGCGAAATTCTACGTCGACGGCGCGCCCCTTGATCATCGCGGTGGCTTCGGCAGCGCCAGCCGAACCGGGGATCCATATCTTCCAGCCGATTTCGATCAGATCGGGGTTGGTAATCTTGGCAAAACTCTTGTCCTCGGCGTACTTGGCATTGGTCGCCTCAACAATCTGCGGATAGGCGAATACATCATCCAGGTATTTCTGGGCCAGCTTGGACAGCCAGTCATCCGCCTGAACGGTATACTCAAACCCTTCCTCTTGAGTCGGCGGAAGTGTCGTAGGGCCGCCGGCGTGAACAACGCCCGCTACCCCCAAAGCGATCAGTAGCAAACCGAATATAAGTAGCAGTTTAGGTTTCATGGGTTTCCTCCCATTGAACTTGTCTCGTAGTCCAAAGTGATTGTGAAAATTTTATCACTTTTTCCTGAACCGGGGTTGAATAAAGATGTTGGATTCCTGAAAAATTCCTGAATAGATTTAGGGTACGGGTTCTCTGTTGACCGTTTGAAGCGGCGGGGTTACAATAGGAAACCGTGAGCGATGGATATGGAGAGCGGGATAGTGAAAGGGCTTTACGCTAAAATTATGGTACTCATCGGTGGCGTCTTTGCCGTCACCGTGATCGCCATCGTGGTTTTTGTCTACATCTCGGGCAGCCGCCAGATCGAGCAGAAGGGACTGGACCGGGCCGAGATGTTAAACCGGATGGCTTTCGAAGCCCTCTACGCCTCGATGCGCCAGGGAGGTGGTCGCCAGGGCAACCGCCGGGTCATTGCCAGACTGCGAGAATTGAACACCTTCAACGAGCTGCGCGTGATCAAGGGCGAGCCGGTGGTGCGACAGTTCGGGGGCGAGCCGGATGAGTTCCCTCAGGACGAACTGGAGCGCCGGGCGCTGGCCGGTGAAGAGGTACAGCAAATCCGTTGGGAAGAGGGCTACCGGGTAGTGCGCCACGTGACGCCGCTGCGAGTACAGGCAGAATGCCAACGCTGCCACCTGGCCGGAATCGGCGCGATCAACGGGGCCATCTCCACCGAAATCTCGCTGCGCGAATATGAAAGTTCCCTGCGTTGGCGGCGAAATACCCTGCTTGGGGTTCTGGGGGGTGGCCTGTTGACGCTGGGGCTACTCACCTTTTATGGCCTACGGCGACTGGTGATCCGTCCTTTACAAGCGATTCAGTCGGGAGCCACAGCCATCGCCCAGGGCGATCTTGGCCACCGCTTGCAGGTGCGCACCGGGGACGAACTGGAGGCGCTGGCCGAGGAATTCAACCGGATGGCCGGGCAGTTGCAAGAATCGTATGGCTGGGGAACCGAGGAGCAGAGCAAAGCCATAGCGGCCATTGAGTCCTCACGGGATGCCATCTGGGTCAGTGACGCCAACCAGCGGGTGGTGATGGTCAACTCTGCGCTGGAGCGGCTGACCGGGCGGGGTCGTGATGAGTTACTGGGACAGACCTGCCGTCACCTGATGGGTGTTCACACCCTTGATGGCTCTTCTATCTGCGAGACCACCTGCCCCTTTCAGCACCCCACCCGCGGCAGCGGTAAGGTTGAAGGATGCATGCCCGCTGCATCCGGCAAGGAGGCCTGGGTTGAGATTAGCTACGGGCACGTCACCGGCCAGGATGGAACCCTGTCGGGAGTCATCCACATTGTGCACGATCTGACCGAACACAAGGAGGTTGAGCGGCTGAAGGACGAGTTTATTTCGATGGTCTCCCACGAACTGCGCACGCCCCTGCACCACATCAAAGGTTTTGCCACCACCCTCCTCCAGACCGACATAGAATGGGATGTCGCATCCCAACGCGATTTTTTGGAGAGCATTAACCGGGAGTCTGATCGGCTGACCGACCTGGTGGAAAAGATCCTCCATTTCTCTCGCCTGGAGGCCAGCGGCCTGCCGATAGAAAAAGAATGGTGTCAGGTTAGCGCTCTGATCGATGAAGCGTTACAGCGCAGACGCAACCTGATTGCCGAACGACCATTGCATCTCCGCCTGTCATCTGACCTCCCCCCTCTGTTCGTGGATGGCCGCGAGCTTGAAGTCGTCCTGACCAACCTGCTTGAGAATGCGATAAAGTACTCCAACCCTGGCACACCCATCACCCTGGAGGTTAACCGCCGGGATGACCAGGTGATCTTTGTTGTGGCCGACCGGGGGATTGGCATCTCGCCCGAACATCGGGAACACATCTTCGAGCGATTCTATCGGGTGAATGGTGGTCAGCGGCAGGTGCCTGGCACCGGGCTTGGCCTGGCCATTTGCACGCGCATCGTGGAAGCCCACGGCGGCCGCATCTGGGTAGAGGGCGCGGAGGGAGTTGGTTCTCGGTTTTACTTCAGTTTGCCGATTTTTGCGTAATGGTCATGAAAAAGACACGGGTCCTGGTCGTAGACGATGAGCCGGAAACGGTCAAATACGTCAGTGCAAACCTGCGCGCGCGCGGTTACGAGGTGCTCACCGCCGAGGATGGCCGGAAGGCCCTCAAGGTGTTCGATGAGGCCGTCGTAGATCTGGTCGTTCTCGACATTATGATGCCTGGCCCGGACGGGTTCGAGGTCTGCCGGGCGATCCGTCGCCAGTCAGAGGTGCCTATCATTATGCTGAGCGCGCGCGGCCAGGAGAAAGACATTGTGCGTGCCCTGAACCTGGGAGCCGACGATTATTTGACCAAACCTTTTGGGGTAGAGGAGATGTTGGCCCGGGTGCGAGCCGTGCTGCGACGCACCAGCTATGCCTCGGCCATACTCCGTCCGCCGTTGGCGGTAGATGATCTAAGGATTGACTTTGCGGCGCAACAGGTGACGGTGCAGGGTCGTAAGGTGCAACTGACCCCAACCGAGTACGACCTGCTGGTGCACCTGGCCATTAACGCCGGCCGGGTGCTTACCCATCGGGTGCTTTTGCAGGCAGTGTGGGGCCCCGAATATGGCGACGAGACGGAATACCTGTGGGCCTACATCCGCCGCCTGCGCCGCAAGCTCGAACCGGAACCCCATAATCCTCGCTACATCCTGACCCAGCCCGGGGTCGGATACTCCTTCGTCACCCTACCGTAGGGTCAGGGAACTCAGGCTCTTTAAGCTCCCCCAGTTCCCACGAATTTTACCCATATTTGACATGTTAGTGCCATTGGATTTGCCTCCTGCGGGAGGTTTTTTTCAGGAATTTTTCAGGATGAAAAGGGGCTGGTTCAGGTCACTTTCAGGCCGGTGGAGTATGCTAAGGTGTACGGGAAAGAGGGGGGATATCGACAAATACCGCAGCCAAAAACAAAATGAGGAAGGAGGTAACTACTCTTATGGAAGGCAACCAAGATCAAGAGAAAGAAAGAATCCCCCTGGGCCAGATAATCTTTGACGAATGGTTCTTGCTTTTCTTGCTCTCTCTGGTCCTCAGTTTTGTGCTCTACAATCTCTGGGGGTTGATGGAACTCTTGCGGACGCCTGTAGTGGCCCCATAGGGAGAGTAGAACAAGCTGTTAGCTTGTTCGTAATGTTCGCGGGCAACCCGCGTGGTGCGTGATAACTTACACTCTAAGGTGTCGCACGTGACGTAAGTCGCTTCACAACACAAGACGCTTCGCAACACGCACCACGCAGACTCTTCGCGACTGCGAACTTCAATTCACTTCGCGAGGCTATTTTCAACAGATTCTGAACCACGCCAAGAAAAGGAGGTTGATATGCTTGCACCGCCACGTGTTTGGTGGAAGCCTTTGGACCGGCTGGAACGCAGTTGGTTGCTTATTGGCTTTGTTTGGTGCGTCTTTATGACCGCTATGATGGTTATCTGGTTTTTCGTGGGACGCCAGAATGTTCCAACGGCCACCCTGCGTACAACGCCCGAGTTGTACCAGAATCAGGTTATGGCCTTCACCGAACAATATCAGATAGGCACGGACAATGGCATTCCGGTTGTGGCCCCGCCCTCCGGTGATGTATATGTTTGGGGGCGACAGTGGCAATGGTTTCCCATCTTGCAACTGAAAAAGGGGGAGACCTACCGCCTGCATCTCTCTTCCCTTGACGTCCTGCACGGCTTTTCCCTCCAGCCGACAAACCTGAATCTTATGGTCCTGCCGGGCTATGAATATGTGGCCACGATAACCCCGACCCAGAGCGGAGAGTTTTCTATCGTCTGTAATGAATTTTGTTCAATTGGCCACCACTTGATGGTCGGCAAGTTGATTGTCACGGAATAAAAACGGCTCTGTGAGGAATTGTGTGGTAATGTAGGACACGCGAAGCGTGTTAGTTTGTCCCGCACAAGCTAACAGCTTGTGCTACAAAACCCCATAAAAGCTCAAAGAGCCATAAAAACAACCGTTTAGTAAGGAGGAAACAGCTATGGCCGTTACTGCCATACCCTTGGGAGGAGAGAAAGCGAAGTTTCGGACCTGTCCCGTGACCGGCCTGAAGGTAGACCTGGCCGCCGAGCGGCTAGTTATCGTCAACGCGGTGGCGGCGGTGGTGGCGCTGCTGATCGGCGGCCTGGGCGCCTTGCTCCTGGCGCTGACCCGCTGGCAGGCGATCCACCTCTTGCCGCCCGATTGGTTCTACCGGGTGCTCACTGCCCACGGTCTCGATATGCTGGTGGTCTGGATGGTCTTTTTTGAAGTCGCCGGACTCTACTTCGGTGGCGCCGTGATGTTAAATGCCCGCCTGGTTCAGCCTGCCCTGGCCTGGCTAGGCTTCATTCTCATGGTGGTGGGGGCGGTGTTGGTCAACGTCATCGTCCTGATGGGTCTGGGCGACGTGATGTTCACGGCCTACGTGCCCCTGAAGGCCCATCCCCTGTTCTACCTGGGATTAATCCTCTTTGCTGTCGGGGCATTGTTGGCGCTGATCGTATTTTTTGCCACCCTGATCGTCGCCCGGGCCGAAAGGCGCTATGAGGGGTCTGTGCCGCTGGTCGTCTACGGGCTGATGACCGCGGCCATCATCGCCACCTACACCGTGCTTTCAGGCGCGGTGGCCTTTGTGCCGGCCTTCTTCTGGTCGCTGGGCTGGATGCCCTCGTACGATCCGGCCTTTTACCGCAACCTCTTCTGGAGCTTTGGCCATCCGGCCCAACAGATCAACCTGGCGGCAATGGTTGCCGTCTGGTATGCCCTGGCCTCTATCACCACTGGGGCCAATCCCGTCAACGAGAAGCTCTCCCGCCTGGCCTTCATCCTGTATCTCTTCTTCATCAATCTGGGCTCGGCCCACCATTTGCTGACAGACCCCGGCCCGAGTTTTGCCTTTAAGGTTACGAACACCTCCTACGGTATGTATTTAGCGGTGTTGGGGAGTATGATTCACGCCTTCTCCATCCCGGCCGCCATAGAGGTTGCCCTGCGTCGCCAGGGGCATACCCGGGGCTTGCTGGGCTGGCTGCGGAACGCCCCCTGGCGGGAACCCGGCTTTGCGGCGCTGGTCGTCTCTATGATCCTCTTCGGCTGGATCGGCGGGGTGACGGGCGTGGTCATTGGCACCGAACAGGTCAATATGTTGGCCCACAACACTATGCGCATACCCGGTCACTTCCACGCCACCGTGGTCGCCGGAACCACTCTGGCCTTCATGGGGCTGACCTACTACCTGATTCCGCTCATCTTCCGCCGTAATCTGAAACTGAAGACGTGGGCCACGTGGCAGCCTTATATCTTCGGACTGGGCATGACGCTGGTATCCGTCGGGATGATCGCCAGCGGCCTGCAGGGGGTGTCGCGTCGACACTGGGACATTACCTTTGCCCAGGCCCCCTTCCAGGCCGCCGTCCCTGGGACAGCGCAACTGACGTTGGCTGTCATGGGTATTGGGGCCTTGATCGCCATCGTGGGTGGGGCTATGTTCCTGATCATTGTCCTGGCCTCGGTGTTTACCGGCAAACGGACCGAAGCGCGTAAACTGACGTTGCTGATGGCAGACGAAAATCCGCTGACAACAGCAGTCTCTACATTGGGCGAAGAACCAGAAGCGCATCTGGCCCCAAAAGGCACCTTTGTCATCGTCCTGGCCTTCCTGATGTTTTTTGTCATCTACTATCTAAGCAACTGGTGGCTACTGGGCCGGGTGTGGATGATACGGTAAACGTAGTGCATATTGCGTTCTGTGTAACACGCCACACACTTTTACGTTACACGTCAGGAGCGTAGCGGATGCTGGTAGCCTTTGTGCTAGGGTTAATGGGCAGCCTGGGGCATTGCCTGGGGATGTGTAGCGGTATGGTGCTGCTCTTGAGCCGCCAGGGGGTGGCCTCGGGCTGGCGCTTGCTACCGGTCCATCTGGGGCGCATCACCACCTATGGTCTGTTAGGTCTGGTTGCAGGTGGGCTAGGCCGGACTGTGCTGCTGGC
>JBHHXL010000151.1:0-10618 GCA_046757065.1 Anaerolineae bacterium | reverse complement strand
CTTGGGTTTTTCCCTGGGCGCGTTGATCCTGTTTCATAAAGGGGTCACGCTGTTTCCCGGCCTATGGCGACTCTTGCCCCTGCACATTGAGTTCTTGTTATTCGGTTGGATAGTTCAACTGATAATGGGGGTAGGTTTTTGGATATTTCCCCGCTTCTGGCGGTCACGCGGTAACGAAAAACCGGCCTGGCTTGCCTTTGGGTTGTTGAACCTTGGGATATGGTTGGCCGGCCTTGGGCCGCTGCTGGAGCCGTCGCTCCCGCTCTCTTTTCTAGGCCGGCTGGCGGAGGCTGGCTCTGCTGTGGCTTTCGCCAGCCACGCCTGGCCGCGCCTGAAGCCGCCGGGTGTGGCTATTCCCTTTAACCGCTCGCCGTGAAGTAAAATCTTGGCTCATGTTAAGAACAAGTGCAATGCAGTCCGACCATCGCCCGGAAATGAATTTCCGGGCTACGAAACAACGCCGGGTGAACCCGGCTAAGCCCCGTGAACGGGGCGCTGTTCTATAGCCCGGCGATTGATCGCCGGGCGGCGAGGCAAGCGTCTGCACTAGTTCTGTACATGAGCCAAAATCTTCTACTATCGATCCTTTGTGCATCTGATCGGCTTGTGAACGTGTTGACAATTTGCGGTGATACAGTTAAAATGTGCCTTGATCTGGCCGGAGAGTGTTGTGACCAACGGCGGCGCTTGTCGCCCGAATTCAATGCGGAATCTTACATCAACTGCACTCGCATCCGGCCAAAAATATCTAAAGCTTCTGCCATATTGAGGAGGAATTTCGAATGACTCATATTATCACCGCACTATGTACTCGGGAGGGAGATTGTGTCGAGGTCTGCCCGGTAGACTGCATCATTCCCGGCCCTAAAGATGATACCGATTGGGGCGATTTGTTTTTCATCGACCCCGACGTTTGCATTGACTGCGGGGCCTGCATCCCGGTTTGCCCGCCTGAGGCTATCTTCCCCGAGGAGGATTTGCCGGCTGAATACGAAAGCGACCTGCAACGTAACGCCGACTTCTTCACCGACGGCCCCGGTTATTGGGACTACGATCTGGAGGAAGAACGCAACCAGGCGAGCGGTTAATGGTAAGCGGGTGAACCTCGATTACCGAAGACCATACTGAGCAGGCGATGCTGGGGTTTGCGCGCGCCTGCTCTTTTTCATCAAAGCGAGGTGCAAGGCCGGTGACAGACTCTGTGCCCAGGCGGGCGATGGTCATTATGGCCCATCCCGACGACCCGGAGTTTTCCGTGGGGGGGACGATTGCGCTCTGGACCGCTGCCGGAGCCGAGATCACCTATCTTATCCTGACCAACGGGAACAAGGGCCACGACGATCCGGCGATGACCCCGGAACGTCTGGCGGTGCTACGCCAGGAGGAGCAAAAAGCTGCGGCGGATGTCCTGGGTGTGCGGCAGGTGCTCTTCTTCGATGAGCCCGACGGCGAACTGGTGCCAACCCTGGCCGTGCGCCAGCGGGTGGTGGCCGAAATCCGTCGCCATCAGCCCGAAGCGATCATCGCCCCCGATCCAACCCGTTACTTTTTCCGCGATGTTTACATCAACCACCCCGATCACCGGGCCGCAGGCGAAATCGCGCTGGCGGCCATCTTTCCGGCGGCGGGGAATCGAATGTACCACCCGGAGCTTTTGGCGGCAGGGCTGGAGCCATATAGTGTCAAAGAGGTCTGGCTGGCGAACGCCTCCGCGCCGAATCGCTGGGTTGACATCACCGCCGTGTTTCAAACGAAGCTTGAAGCTATTCGTTGCCACGTCAGCCAGGTGCGGGAGCCGGAGAATTTGGAGGAGCGCCTGCGCGAGCGTAGCCAGGCAATCGATGAGTATGGGCGAACCGTTTATCGCGAAGGTTTCCACCGCCTGGTGATGCGCTAGGAGGAGATAAGGATGGCTACCAAACTGATCCAGTTAGAAGATGGCACTCTGGTGGAGATCGAAGTGCCGGGCGATCAGGTCCAGCAGATTTCCGGCGGGATCGCCGACAGGGTTCACGCCACGCTTGACAAGATTCAGCCGATTCTGGTTAAAGCCTGTCGCCCCATCGCCGCTGCCTGGAGCGAACTTGACCAGGATATGAATATTCAACGAGCAGAAGTTGAAATCGGTTTGAGCTTCGAGGGGGAGGGCAACCTCTACGTGACCAGGTCTCAAGCCAGCGCTAACTTACGGGTAAAACTGGTGCTGAACCCCAGCAATCCGCCGAAATAGATGCAGGCGAAATGAACCTCGACGTAGCGCAATCGGTGGCGCTGATCACCAGCAAAGACCCCGATATTCATCGCTTTGGCACCGGATTTGTGGTTCACCGCCAGGGGCAGGTGGTCTATTTGCTGACCTGCGCCCACGTGGTGAATGACGTCGGCGGGCCGCAGCAGGTCAAGGTAGGCGACGACCCGGCGACGGTTATCGCCTGTGGCGGGGAGGATGCGCCTGACGACCTGGCTGTGTTGCAGGTGGAAGGACGGTCGGAGATTCCCTCGTTGCCTCTTGGCGTTTCCGGCGAGACCGATCGTCCCTTCGTGGCCGTCGGCTTCCAATTGTTTGGCAAGAGCTACCTGCTGCGGCCTATTCGAGGCCGGCTCGGCGAGCACGTTGGCCTGGAGTCCAGGGGCGGAACGGAGCGCATCCCGGCCTGGGATTTGAAGATTGAGGATGACTACCATCTGCAACCCGGCTACAGCGGCTCGCCCGTCGTCGACGAAACGACGGGGACCGTCCTGGGTATGGTCAGCCACCGCCAGGGCGAGGGTCGAAGAGGGCTGGCTCTTTCCATTGAGGCCGTTAGCAAAGTCTGGCCGGATATGCCGCCCGGCCTGGTGGAGGGAAGGCCGGCCCGCTCAGCGCCAGGCAGCTCCGGGGCCGTTGCAAGCCCTGTCGATCCCCAACCTGCGGCCGCAGTTGCCCCGGGCCGGGCGATTGCCCCCAACCCCTTCGGCGATACGGGCCAGATCACCGATCCTGAGCGCTTCTTCGACCGCGAAGAGCTGCTGCGCCAGGTCTTTGAGGAGCTTGGCAAAGGGGTCAACCTGTCGCTGGTCGGCCGGTCGCAAATTGGCAAGTCGTCGATCTTATGGATGATCTCCGCCCTGGGGCCGCAACGGATGGACCCCGTGCCCGAGGCGTTTGCGTACCTCAGCCTGGAATGGGTGGACGACGAGGATGACTTTTACGAAGCCCTGGCTGATGTGCTGGGTCTGGGGCAGCCGCTGCGAGGCTATCGATTGCGGCGCGCCCTGGCCGGGCGGCGCCTCGTCCTTTGCCTGGATGAAATGGAAAAGATGGCCTGGGAGGGTTTTAGCGTCTACGTGCGCAGCCAGTTGCGCGGCCTGGCCGACGGGGATGAATCGCCTCTGAAACTGGTCATCGCCAGCCGCTCGCCCCTGAGCCGGCTCTTCCCCGATTCGCCGGAGCTGGATTCTCCGTTGGCCGGCATCTGCCACCAATTGAACGTAAACCCCTTCCCTCCGGATGTTGCCCGCGATTTTCTGGCCCACCGGCTGCAAGGCAGCGGGGTGACCTTCACGGCCGGCCAGATCGATTCGTTGCTGGCAGAGAGCGGCGGGCATCCGGCCGATTTGCAACGCCTGGCCGCCGACCTGTACCGGCGGGTCACCGGCGGCGGGTAGCCTGTTGCCGCCGGCTCAAATTTGTCGCCAGTATATAGTGGACCTTGAGAGTGACCGGCACTTCTGGATACCTTTCAAACCATCAGCCTCAGTTTTGCACTAGCCGCCAGGACGAGGTCTTATGCCCAGGTTCCCAACCTACCACGGCCAGGTTCCCCAACGCTTGAATCCCCTTGACGTGCGCCACTACCTTTTGCTGGCTTACTGGATTTATTTTCGCCCGACTGCGCTGAAACACTATCTTTATCAGGCCGCGCCGGAGATTTACCAGCAAGGGCCGATGATCGTCAACTTCCGCCAGACGTGGCGCGTGCCGGCCTATCGCAGCCTATATCTGATGATCGTGATCATAGCCTTGTTGCTGCCGGTCCTGGTGATGTTGCTGGTTGTCCTGGTAAGCAGTTGGACTCAGGGCACGCCGGTGAATTGGGCCGAATGGGGGCGCGGGGCGCTGGGGGCCGTGGTGGCGGTCATCATCGGCGGGTTGGCTGGCAGCGTCGCGCTGATTGTGGCCGGGAGTGTGGTTTTTGGGGTGGTGCTGGGCCTGGCCGTCGGGGTGGCGGTTGGGGCAGCCGGCGGCCTGGCCAGCGGCACCATCAGCGGCCTGGCCTTCGGACTGTTGTTTGGGGTCACGGTCGGTGCGGTCTTTGGCACGACGGTTGGCGTGGCCGGGGGGATCGTGGTTGGCCTGTTCTTCGCTGCCACCGGCTACGTGGCCGGAGATGTGGCCTTCGGTCTGGCCTTTGGCCTGGGAGCTTTCCGCCTGCTCTTTTATCCGTTTCAATTGGCTCCGGCGTTGTGGAGCCTCGTCCGGGATGGAAAACACCCCCTGGAGTGGGACGAGCTGCTCGTACTGCCCCTGCCCGGTTCGCGGCAAACGTTGATCCGGCGGTTGCAGGCAAATGAGGCGAATGGCTTGCGCCTCCTGGCCGACACGGCCCGCAACCCGTTCCAGCGTTGGGCGGTGCAGCGGGTTCTGTGGTCCTATCTGCATCGACACCCAACCCCCCTGCGCCTCTTGTACGCCCTGCTGGCCCGCCCCGGATTGCGGGCCTACATCTTCGCCCCGGTCAGCAAAGAGGATTGGGACCGCCTGCCGACGATGCGGCAACTGCTGCTGAACGAACTCAACGTGCAGTGGGTGGATTGTAGCACCGATCCCATCAACCGTTTCGCCGAACGCCTGATTTGGGGCATGACCTGGCCCTTCCGCAAGCGCCGCCGCACCCCACTGACTCGATTCGCTGAAATGCTCAATCAATTGCTGGCCGGGGAAGCGGCCACGGCGACCGCTTTCGACCTGTCGCCCTACAAAGAGACGGTCGCTTCGCTTGAGCAATACCCCGGCGGCCTGGAAATCCTCCGCTCGTTTGAGGCGCTGGCCGCGTTTCAGTCGTACGGCGATCTGCCGGCGCTGGCCTCAGCGCAGCCGGTCGTCTCCGGCCTGGCCCCGGACGGCGACCCGATTCGGCCCCAGGTGTTGGCCGCTTTGATCGCCCTGGGAGATGTTGGCGTGGAAGTGGCGGCCTACCGCCAGGCGACCAGCCGGGTCAACCAACTGGCGGCTCTGGCCCGCGCCATCGACGCTCTGGATGATCTGGATGAGTTCGTTTTGGCTGAGGTGATGGCCCCCGAGCAGGCCATCTTGCGGGGCATCATCCGCCACTGGCGGCGGCTGGTCAGTGATGTTGGCGGCGAGGTTGGCCGGGTCCAGGACTCCGGCCTGATTGCAAACCCCTACGTGGTCGGCAACCCGGTCAGCGGCCATCTCTTCGTGGGGCGCGAGGACGTGCTGCGTCGCCTGGAAGAGCTTTGGCTGCGGGGTGACCAGGGCGCGCCCTCCGTGGTTCTTTACGGGCAGCGGCGCATGGGCAAATCATCCATCCTGCAAAATCTGGGGGCGCGCTTTGGGGCGCGTACCGTCGTCGTTGATTTCAATATGCAGCGGGTGGGGCTGGTCGGCAGCACCGGCGAGCTGCTCTACAACCTGGCTCTGGCTATGTACGACGCTTGGCTGGAATCCGGGCCGGGCGCGCAGGCCGAACCGCTGGCAGAGCCGGGCGAGAGCAGTTTTGTGGAGCGCAATCCCTATACGGCCCTGGACCGTTTCCTCAAGCAGCTCAATCGGGTGCGGGCCGGGCGGCGGTTTATCGTGGCCGTGGATGAGTTTGAGCTGATCGAGCAGATGATCACCGCCGGCCGCCTGGAGCCGGAACTGCTCCATTTCTGGCGCGGCCTGATCCAGACCTACCCCTGGCTGCTAATGGCCTTCGCCGGGCTGCACACGTTGCAAGATATGACGCGCGACTATTGGCATCCGTTGTTCGGCAGCGTGACCAGCGTCCCGGTCAGTTACCTGAGCCCCGAGGCTGCCCGCCGCCTCATCCTCAACCCCGACCCCGACTTTGCCCTGGATTACGATCCGGATGCCGTCGAGCAGATTGTGAAACTGACCCACGGCCAGCCCTATCTGATCCAGCTCATTGGGCATACTCTCGTGGCCCGCTTTAACCGGCAGGCGTTCGAGGAGGGGCTGGTGCGGAAAAGTCGGCTGACGCTGCCGGATGTGGAGGCGGTTATCAGCGCCCCCGAATTTTATCGGGATGGGGATGCCTACTTCACCGGCGTCTGGCGGCAGGTGGAAACGAGCCAACCGGCCGGGCAGGCGCAAGTGTTGCGCGCCCTGGCCCACTCGGAGGCGGGGCTGACGCCGGAGCAAATCTTGGATTGCTCGGACCTTGCCCCGGCCCAGGCGGAGGAGGCGTTAAGCGCGCTGGTCCGCCACGATGTTGTGCGGCAGGTGGATGGCCGTTGGGGGTTTACGGTTGAATTGATGCGCCGTTGGGTCGAGCAGGGGCCGTGACGGCAACCTGACCCGCTAGATCAGGCCGCCAGGGATGGCGCATCTTTGGGTTAAGGCCCCGGTCCTCAAAGCTCCGTCGTGCGGAAGCTACCGGCCGCTTGGCGGCGGGTCCTCTTCCGGTGGCGAAAGCTCGGCCACCACCAGCGAGTCGAATCCGCCGTGCGGGTTCGGCACAAATTTATCGGCGTGCCAATCGTCGCGCCACTCGCTGCCATCAAACAGGTAGCGAAAGCGGTATTCGCGCCCGGCGTCCAACTCCAACTCGATACGCCAGTTGCCCCGGCGATCGCGTCCAAAAGGCAGGCTGTCCCGATCCCAATCGTTGAAGTCCCCGACCAGGTGAATGCACTCAGCCCAGACTGTGCCGGGGATCTCGAAGATAATGTTTACTTTACCGTCTCTGGAGGACGGCTGTTTTGTAATCAAGGTCTGCCCCTCCCCGGTTCAAAACGTCTGAGGTTCATGTTCAGTACAAGTGACCGGCACTTTATTCTTCTCCGTTTTATCCAGAAGTGCCGGTCACTTTTGCACTTGTTCTGGACATGAGCCTTTAATTTAACAGGCCGGTTAGGAGCTAGCCGGCCCCTCCGCCGCCAAGCGCGGCGGCCTCCGGATGGCCGGTGCGGGCCAGATAATCTTCGACCAGCAGCAGGTTACTCTCACCGGCCCGTTGCACGATCCGCAGCAGGTCGGACATGCTGGACACCTCTTCTAATTGCTCGGTCACAAACCATTGCAAGAACTGGTGGGTCAGATTATCGTTTTCGGCTCTGGCCAGGTCAACCAGGGCGTTGATCTGGCCTGTGACCTTTAATTCTTGATCCAGGGCCAACTGCACGGCATCCTCAGCCGACTCAAAGTGGTTCTTGGGCCCTTTCGTGGCCGGAACCAGCCCTTTGTTGCCGGCATCGGTGATGTAGTGCAGGATCTTCATGGCGTGTCCGTGCTCTTCCATCGCCTGGGCGTAAAAATAGCTGGCTAATTCGGGCAGCGCTTCGTCTTCGAAAAACAGCGAAATGGCGATGTATTGGGCAGCCGCGCTGAACTCTTCAACCACTTGCTGGTTCAGGGCATCAACTACAGCTTGCTTCAGCAACATTGTGTGCTCCTTTCGACTTTTCGATTGGCGTTAGAAAAACGCCTTCAACATTTGCGCCTTTTCAACCCTTCCCAGGGTCAAATAGGCTTCATATTCATACTCTAAAGACAGAACGGGGATCGACATCCCCTCAACCTCAACGGTTCGTTTATAACGCCCCACGTCCACGGGCGGTTCCCAGCCGCCATCCCCCAGCCGCTTCTGGAGAGCGCCTATGATCTCCACCTCGATGCCGTCGAGCCGCAAGGCCCCGAAATGCGAGCGTATGCGCGCCGTCGAGGAAAACGACACCCTTCGGGTGACGAACTCCGAGAAGCGGCGCTCGATTTCGTAGGCCCCGGCCTCGTCGGTTTGCAGATCGATGTCGCCCGGCTCGACCGGCACGCCCTGCAAGGCAAAGCCCAGGCTGCCGGTCACGGCCCAATTGACCTGACCATCATTCAGAGCCGCTTGAATTTTGCGCAGAACGGTAAGAAAGGCCGGAGCGATCATCCAACCTCTTTCCGGTTAACCCTGTTCTCGCAATTGCGCATCGACCACGGCGATGGCGGCCATATTCACAATGTCTCGCACCTCATCGCCGCGTTGCAGGATGTGCACCGGCCTGGCCATACCCATCAGCACCGGGCCGATGGCCTCGGCGCCGCCCAGGCGTTGCATCAGCTTGTACGAAATGTTGGCCGCATCGAGATTGGGAAAGACCAGGACGTTGGCATCGCGGACCCGGCTGAAGCCGTAGAGGCGGTCGATGATCTCCGGCACGACGGCGCTGTCGGCCTGCATCTCGCCATCGACCGGCAGATCGGGCCGCCGCGCCTTGAGCAGCCGCACCGCCTCGGCCACGGTGTTGGATTTGAGGTGGCGCACGCTGCCGAAATTCGAGAAGGACAGCAGGGCCAGTTTCGGCTCGATGTTGAAGCTAGCGGCCACCTCCGCCGCCAGCTCGGCGATGCCGGCCAGGTCTTGCGTCGAGGGATCGATGTTGACGGTTGTATCGGCGAAAAAGTAGACCTTATCGCGGATGACCATAATATACAGGCCGGCGGCCTGAACGCCGGGCCGCGTGCCGATGATTTGCAGCGCCGGCCTGAGGACATCGGCGTAGTTCACCGTCAGGCCGGACAGGAAGGCGTCGGCATCGCCGTTCTGGACCATCAGCAGGCCGTAGAAGTTACGCTGCCGGGCCAACCGCCGCGCTTCGCGGAGATCGATGCCCTGGCGCTGGCGCCGCTGGAAGAGGGTTTGGGCGTAGTCCTCGCGCCGCTCGGAGGCATAGGGGTCGATCACGCGGGGCGCGTAATCCAGCCCCAGCTCGGCCACGCGCTTTTCAATGACCATCTCCCGGCCCAGCAAGACCGGCTCGCCGATGCCCTGCTCCTGAATCTCAGCCGCAGCCCGGATGATCTTGGCCTCCTCCCCCTCGGCAAAGACGATACGCTTGGGTGCGGTGCGAGCCTTGTTGAGCATCGTCCGCATCAAGGCCCAATCTTTGCCCAGGCGGTTTTCCAGCTCCTCCCGGTAGCGGTCCATATCCAGCGTCCGCCGGGCCACGCCCTCCTTGATGGCAGCCTGGGCCACGGCAGGGGCCACCCACAACAACACGCGCGGGTCGACCGGCTTAGGCAGGATATACTCCGGGCCGAATCTGAGGCTCTCTTGATCATAGGCTCTCAAGACCGAGTCGGGCACGTCCTCGTGGGCCAGCGCAGCCAGGGCTTTAGCCGCCGCCAGCTTCATATCGTCGGTGATCTGGCGGGCCTGGACATCCAGCGCCCCCCGAAAGATGAAGGGAAAGCCCAATACATTGTTGACCTGGTTGGGGTAATCGCTGCGACCGGTGGCCATAATGGCATCGGGGCAGGCTTCCACGGCAGCCGGATAAGAAATCTCCGGGTCGGGGTTGGCCATCGCGAAGATGATCGGTTGTTTGGCCATACCGCGCACCATATCTTGCGTCACGGCGTTGGCCACGGACAGCCCCAGGAAGACATCGGCGCCGACCATGGCCTCGGCCAGGGTGCGGGCCGCCGTTTCCTGCGCGTATTTCTCCTTGTAGGGGTTCATCCCCTCCTGGCGGCCTTTGTAAATCACCCCCCGCGAATCGCACATAGTGATATTCCGGCGGGGCGTGCCGGCCCGCACCAATAGATCGGCGCAGGCGACCGCCGCCGCGCCGGCGCCGTTGATGACGACCGAGATCTCCTCAATGCTGCGCCCGGTCAACTCCAGGGCGTTGAAGATGCCCGCCGTGGAGATGATGGCCGTACCGTGCTGGTCGTCGTGAAAGACCGGGATGTCCAGGAGTTTCTTGAGTTCTTGCTCGATATAGAAACACTCCGGGGCTTTAATATCCTCCAGATTGATGCCGCCAAAGGTTGGGGCCAGGGCGCGGACGATGTTGATAATCTCGTCGGGATCGGCGCTGTCAAGCTCGATGTCGAAAACATCGATATCGGCAAAGCGTTTGAACAACACCCCTTTGCCCTCCATGACCGGCTTGCTGGCCAGCGCTCCCCGGTTGCCTAAACCCAAAATGGCGGAGCCGTTGCTGATGACGGCCACCAGGTTGCCCTTGGCCGTGTAACGATAGGCGTTCTCCGGTTGCCTGGCGATTTCCAGAACCGGGGTAGCCACCCCGGGCGTATAGGCCAGGCTTAAATCAAACTGCGTAACCGTCGGCTTGGTCGGGATGACCTCAATCTTTCCACGGCGGCCCTCTTCGTGATAGCGCAGGGCAGCCTCTTTGGTGATTTTCATGAGTTACCTCAATTTCGTGATTTCGAGACCGTCAATTTGGTCAACCAGGCAAAGTATACCTAAATCGACTGTTTTGCCAAACACAAACCGCCGGGTAGGACTGCATTAACACGTTAATGCTTTGCTTATCTAAATCTAACACAAATCTAATACGGGTCTGCTACAATGATTCGAACCCGACGCATAGGTTTGTTTACAGTCAACGATGGCTTTACTCTGGGGTGTGTCCGATATTTTAGGAGGACGGGGGG
>JBHHXL010000150.1:0-10623 GCA_046757065.1 Anaerolineae bacterium | reverse complement strand
CCTTTTGACGGTAGCACCTCAAGGCGTCGATGAGCCTATAGTTACCAAACACCCTTCGACAAGCTCAGGGTCCGCCCTGCGGCAGGCTCAGGGTCCGCAGCAGGCCAAGGCGTATCCTGAGCTTGTCGAAGGATACGCCTCAACCATAGGCTTACTTGCGCCCCGGTGTAGCAGTCAGATGATGACCACTCTGAAGCCCGTGCCTTGGGCGCGGTAATCGACGCTGGGCGTGACCACGCTGCAGGCGCTGCGGCAGTTGCCGGCCGTGTGCTGCGGGCTGTAGCCCCACGAGCCCCCCTTCACCACGTGAAAATCGGGCAGGTCCTCATTATACAGGCTAATTGTCCATTCCCAAATATTGCCGGCCATATCGTAGCAGCCGTAGGGCGATACGTTCTGCGGCATCGTGCCCACCGGCCACGGCGCGCCGGTGCGCCAGTACCAGCCGCTGCGCGCCCGCTCCGGTTTGGGTTTGACGAACAGGTTGTAAACGAAGTAATCCAGGCCCAGCCGGTGTGTGGCCGGCAGATGGGCCAGTTCGGGGCGCGGGTGCTCCTCGCCCCAGGGATAGGTCCGGCCGTCGCCCCCCCGGGCGGCCTTTTCCCACTGAAACTCGGTGGGCAGGGCGCAGCGGAGGCCCAGCCGGTCCGATAACCAGGCGCAGTAGGCCTGGGCGTCGGCCAGGCTGACATCGACGATGGGGTAGTTTGCCATCTGCGCCGGATACGCGGGGCAGGGGGCAAAACGCCGCAGCCAGCCGCGCCGGCCCCGCCGAATGGCGTACCATTGGCCGCGCCAGCCGTAACCCGTCTCGTCGAGGAAGGTCCGCCACTGGCGATAGGTGACCGGGTAACGCCCGATCCAGAATTCCGGCAGCGTTAGCTCCTGCCGGGGCCGGGGCGGCGGGGCCTGTTCGAGCCGTTCGTAGGTCACCTCCGGGCCGTAGATGAACGGGCCGGCCGGGACGCGCACGAATCCAGCCGGAACCTGAGGGCGCTGAGTGTTGGCCGCTGAGTCCTGCACGGCCAGACTTCGATCCAATTTCGCACCTCACAGCCTTTGGCTCAACCACAGCACCACGACCAGGCCGAGCGCCCCGGCCAGGGCACTGCGCCGGACCATCCTCCAGCCGGGCGCGAAGTCCCGCCGCAGGGCCAGGCTCAGAACGACGACGTTGACCAGGGTGGCCAGGCTCAGGGCCAGGGCCGCGCCGCCGGCCCGGTAGGCCGGCACCAGGATGAGCGCGACCCCCAGGAAGGTCAGCAGCCCCGCCAGCGAAGCGGCGAACTTCCAGGCTCCGCGCCCGGACAGCGTCGCCACCAGGTTGCCGGCCCACAGCAGGGCGGCCAGGGGGATGCCCAGCCCGATCCACTTCAAGACGGTCGCCGCCGGGGCAAAATCCGGCCCGAAGACCCGCGGCACGCCCCAATCGGCCAGGAGCCAGACGGCCAGGGTGGCCAGCCAGCCGAAGGACCAGGCGTAGCGCACAAAACGGCGCAGCCACCGCTTGGCTCTTTCCGGCCGGCCCTGGCTCTGGAAGGCGCTCAACGCCGGCAGCAGGCTCTGGGCGAACTGGCTGATGGTGATGTAGGCCAGCAGAAACAGGCCGATGGCCAGGTTGAAGAAACCGGTCTGGGCCGAGTCGCCGGTCAGCGCCTCGACGAGGACCGGCCCGGAGCGGTAGAGGAAGGTGGTCACCAGGTTGGCCAGGAAAAATCCGGCCCCGAAGCGCAGGAACGGGCGCAGGTAGCCCCAATCGAGGCCCAGCTCCGCCGCCCGCCAATGATCGCGCAGCCACCACAGGCCCAGCCCGCAAAAGAGGGTTTCCATCGCAACCAGGGCCAGCAGCGCTCCGCCCAGGCCCAGCGGCGGCAGGAAGAGCAGCAACAACGCCAGCAAGGCCCATTGCCGCCAGGCCTGCTCCGCCATCCAGACCCCGACGCGATTCAGGCCCAGCGCGAACTGGAACGGGACCCAGGCGATGATGTGCAGGGCCACGCTCAGCCCGGCCAGGGCGGCCCACTCCGGGCGCATCCAGCGGCCCAGGGCCAGCGCCGCGCCGAAGGTTATCGCTCCGCAAACCACTCCGGCCAGGAGCTTGAAGGCCAGGCTGCGCATGTAGAGCCGGCCGGCCTCGCGGCGGCTCATCCCCGGCACGAAGCGGCCCATCACGTCCAGCGTGCCGAAATCGCCCAGAATCTGGCCCAGGTAGGACAGCGACAGGACGAAGGCGAAGCGCCCGTAATCCTGCGCCCCGAACAGGCGCGGCACCAGGGCCACCGTCACCACGATCCCGGCCACCTGCACCAGCCGCTGCATCGAGACAACGGACAGGGTGCGGGTGGGGCCGGTTTGCGCTTTCTTGAGGATTGTTTCTAACGACATTTGCCGCTTTGCCTGCCGCTGAAGAGGGATGAGGCCAGCCAGACCGCCCCGGCGATGGCCGCCCCCAGCGCCCATCCTCTGGCCCGGCCCTCCAACGTTTTCCCCAAGGGGCGCTGGCCGTGGCGAAAGCCGGTTAAAAGCGCCACCTGGCCGGCGATGGCCGCCAACGAGGCCAGCGATGCCAGATCATCTTTGCCGCGCCGTTTCAGCATCCCGGCGGCCACAGCGCCCAGTGGGGCCAGCAGCGACCATTTGCGCAACGGGCGCGGCGAGAGGGCCATCGTCGCATCGCCCAGCGCCCGCTGGAAGGCCGACAGGTGATGGGTGTGCGCCTGCCGGTGTTCTCGATCCAGGCTGCCGGGCAGGTCTGGGGCCAACCGTCCGCGCAGGGTCTGGATCGCGGCTAGGGCCACGCCCGCCAACGGCAGCCAGCGCCGCCACCCCCCGCCGCCTTCGCCTCGCAGGGCAGCGCCGGCGGCGGCCAGGCCCAGCGGCAGGGCCGCGTCGAGATTGTAGCCCCGGAATTCCTCAACGCCGAGCAGGTAGTCCGCCTCGGCGGTGATGGCGCTGAGGACGGTCGCACCCGCCGCGCCCACGGCCAGCGATTGGGCCAGGGCGGTCAGCGGCCCGCCGCCCACGTCGACTCCGGCCGCAGCCGGAAAGGCGACCGTCGCGGCCAGGGCCAGGCCCTTCGGGGCGTAGGCCGTGGCCGGCGGCTGGGGGCCGTGGGGGTGGTGCTCGTGGCCGTCGTGGGGGTGGGGGTGGGAATGGGCGTGGCCCCGCCCGGCCCCTAGCTTTTCCAGGAAGGGCAGGCCGGTCAGGATCGAGGCGCTGGCGGCCAGCCCGGCCAGTTTCAGGTTATCGGGCAAAGGCAGCAGGTCGGCGGCCAGGCCGGCCGCGCCGGCCGCGCTCAGCCCGGCCATAGCCAGCGCCAGCTCGTCGCGCCCCGGCTGGAGCGGGGTCAGGTCGATCTCCTCCGGCCGGTCGAGCACGAAGCCGGCCTGCCGCAGGGCTTCGGCCAGGAGCCTGACGTAGGTCAGGGCTTCCAGCGGATCGGCGGCGTGCAGGACTCTGAAGAAGCGGACCGCGCACAGCCGCACGCCCGCTTCGACGGCCAGGTTGGCCCAGCGATAGCAAATGCTGGCCGGGTCTTCGGGCAGCATATCCGCCGCTTGAAATTCGTGGGCCAGGATGACCCGGCCCGTTGGGGCCAGGCTCTTGGCCAGGAACCAATCCCCCTTTTGGTGGCGGCTTTCCCGGAAGAAGGCGAAGTGCAGCCCGTGGCTGTCCATCGCGGCCAGGGTGTGCTCCAGTTCGAATTCGTGGCCGGGGACGAGGTCGCCCTGGACGGCCACGATTTTCGCCCCCAGCCCGGCGGCCTGGTCCAGCGTGCGCCGGATCATCGCCGGCCGGACCCAACTGTAGCCGATGGGCCGGGCCACAAGCGCCAGCCCCGTCCGGCGGGCCAGGTCCGCCTGGGCCGGATCGAAGCCGAGGCCGACCTCGGCCACCGCCGGCAAATCGCCGCTGAAGGAGATGAGCGGGTTTTTGGCCCGGCTCGATCTGGCCCCAAGGTGCGGCAGGCGGGCCTTCAGTTCGGCCCTGACCCGTTCGGCCAGGGCCGCGTCGCTCGCCCGCAGATAGACCCGGTCCGGCAGCGAGCCCTGGGCTACGGCCAGCTCGCCTTTTTGCAGCAGGCGGTTGAGGCTCAACTCGGGCAGCGACAGGTGGGTGGCCCCCAACTCCCTGAACCGCCGCAGCAGGTCCTCGACGGCAACCGCAGGCGTGGCCCGGCTGGCCACGGCCAGGACGTCGTCCCAATCGAGCATCAGCCCGGCGTGGATGTTGGCCGCTTCCCAGGCGTGCCGCCGGGCGACGGCTCGGCTGGCGGCCACCGCCCCGGCGATCATCAATCCGTAGGCAACCATTCGATGCGGTTTCAACGGGCTTCTTCAACCTCCGTGATTGTGATCTGGTCGATGACCAGCGGGGCCAGGCCCAGGTAATGGACGTCGAAGCTCAACGCCTGCCGGCGGGGGTTATCGACCGTCAAAACGAAGTCGTGGTACAAATCCGGCCGGGCGAAGTGCCCGGCCCGGAGCGGCTGGGTCACCAATTCATCGAAGTTGGCCGTGGCGTTGACCTGCAACAGGGCGATGGTTTGCCCGGTTTCAACCGCCTCCGGCAGCTTTATGCGGAAGGAAACCCGGTAGCGGCCCGCATCGTAAATGTCGAAGGGGCCGTAGGTCGCCTTCTGGGGCGGGTCGGTGGCCGGGTCTACAAGCCAGGCCCGCCCGTCGGCGGCGGCCGGATCGGCCACCGGCTGCCCGGCCAGGTGGTAGAATTGGCCGGCGTCGTAGGTGCGCGCCGGGCGGTCGATTTGGAGGGCGAGGAAGCCGGCGGCGGCCAGGGGCGGGAGCAGGAAGCCGGCCCAGCGCGCCCAGCCCGGGGCGGACGGGCCAGGCCGGGGGGGGCGCTCGACCCCGGCCCGCCCGGACCGGGCCCAGGCCAACAGCGCCCCGCCAAGCAACAGGCCCAGGGTCAGGTAGGGCAGCAGCCAGGCGTAGACGGGATTGGGCTGGAAGACGACATCTTGGGCCCAAATGTTGCCCTGGCCGGTGCTGACGGCGTGCAGAACCAGCGGCTTCTGCCAGCGGTTGGCGTTGGTGTTCAGGAAGCGGTAATCAAGCCTGCCGTAGCCGCCGTCCGCGGGCAGCTCGGCGGCGGTGACCGTTTTGAAGAACACCTGGCCGCCCCCCAGCAGGTTGGCCGAGAGGCGCAGCAGTTCGGTTTCCGGGGGCAGGTTGGGATCGGTGCGCACGGCCCACAGCAGGCGGTAGGGGCCGTAGGGCAGGCGCGGCAGCGGGCCGGAGTCGACCACCTGCGCCGGGCGGCCCGCCTCTGCGAACCAGACCGGGCTCCCCGCTTCGGTCAGGACTTTGGCCTGGGCCGGCGCTGCCAGGTCGGGCGAGACCCTGGCGTAGCCCGACAGCGACGGCAGCAGTTCCGGCAGGGGCAGGTTCCACCGTTCGGCGTAATACAGCGGCAGGGAGGACTCGTAGGGCAGGGCCGGATTTTTCAGGATGGCGGCGCTGTTGGCCAGGCTGGCCGCAAACAGGGCCAGGATCAACGCCGCGCCGGGGAGGGTGCGGCCGTAGCTGCGCCAGGCTACGGCCAGGACCGCGCCCAAGGGCGGCAGACCCACGACCAGGAAGCGGGGGCCCAATTCCCAGGCGACCCAGTAGCCTCCGGCCAGGGCCGTCACGCCCAATGAGAGCAGGAACGGCAGCAGCACCAGCCACTCGCGGCTGCGGCGGGCAAGCGAGCGCTGAAGCAGGGGCGGCAGTCCCCACAGGGCGGCGATGTAAATTGGGGCGAAGACGAACAAGCCGCGCTGCTGGTCGAGCAGCCAGCCGATGCCCCGCCCCAGCCGGTGCCACAGCAGGGCGCTGTTGTCCGGGGCGGTGATGTCGATGCGGGCCGGCTCCTGGAGTTGCGCCGTAAACCAGGCCAGCGCGGCCAGCGAAGCGAGGGTGAGCAGCAGGCTCGACGCACCGGCCCCGGTCGCCAACCCCCGCCACGACCCGCGCCGTCGCCAGCTCCAGGCGGCCAGGAGCGCCAGCAGAATCGCCAGCGGCCCGAAGCGCCGGTTGAGCCAGGGCAGGGCCAGCAGCGAGCCGTACACGACGAGGGCCGCGCCGGCCCCCGGCCGGTCCCGGCTGATCAGCAGGTACAAAACCGAGGTGGCCAGCAGGGCCGCGATCAGTTCGGGGTAGACCAGGTAGGGGTACATCAGCAGCGGTGGGCTGAGGGCGACAAAGAGGGCGGCCGGCCAGGCGGCCCGTTCATCGCCGCTGGCAACGGCGGCCAGCTTGAAGGTGACCCCCGCCAGCAGGCCGCCCAGCAGGGCCTGGAAGACCAGCACCCCCGTCCGCCCGGCCAGGGCGTAGGCCGGAGCGATGAGCACGGGCAATCCCAACTGGTGGTTGAGGATTTGCTGCCCCGCCCGGTTGAGCCTGATCTGGCGGTCGAGGTCCCGGCTGATGTAAAAATCGAGGTAATCGCGGCGGTCGTAGTTATCCGCCAGGTCGAAATCGCCGTCCCGGGCCAGCGAGTGCGCCGCCAGGAGGTAATGCGGCTCATCGCCGGTGGCGCGCCAGGCGCGGGCCACATAGGGGATCAGGGCCAGGTACACGGCCAGGACCAGGGCTCCGGTTAGCCCCGCCCAACCGGGGGCGCGGGCCAGCGCTCCCGGCCTGCGAAGGGCGACGGCCAGCCGGGAGAAGCTAATTTCCATTGCTCTCCGCCGGATCGTGCTGTGATTTCGGCCAGGCGGCGGCCCTGGAGACGAGCTGCTCGCGCCAGTGCAACAGCAGGCCGCAGCCAAACGAAATGGCGTTGTAAAAATAGTAAAGCCAGTGCAGGGGGATGGTCTGTAAGGCGAACCGCAGGCCGCGCTTTGCGGCGAAAAAGCGGTACAGGTCGAAGTTGAGCCACAGCAGCAACCCGGCCAGCCCCAGGGCCAGGATGAAGCTTTGCGCCTGCCACAGGCCAAGCAGCGCCGAAGCCAGCAGCAGCCAGATGGCAACCACGCTGACCCGGTTGTGGGTTTGCAAATTCAAATCGCTAACGAAGGCCCGGTCTCGCAGGATCAGGCGCGTCCAGGGGATGCCCCGGTCCAGGATGTCCGACTTGAGCAGGCCGGTCCAGGTCCAGGCCTTGAGGTGCTTGACCTGCACGCCTTTGGCCAGGCGGATGCGCCCGCCCGCCTGCTTGAGGCGGTAGCCCAGGTCGATATCTTCAATGGAGGGCCGCCGGTAACGGCTGACATCGAAGCCGCCCAGCTCGAGGAAGCGCGAGCGGCGGATGGCCCCGCAGCCGGTCCAAAAGGTCGAGGCTTCTTCGTGGCCGTGCTGGTGCACGTAGTGGTGAAACAGGTTTTTGTACTGGGCGATGGTGTTCGGCGCGGCGGGGGCATCGTCGTAGGAGCCGAAGAGCGCGTCCAGCTCCGGCTCGGCGGCCAGGACCTGGGCGGCGTTGGCCAGGGTGTCGGGCCGCATCTCGCAGTCGGCATCGATGAAGAACAGGTATTCTCCCCTGGCCCGTTGCCCGCCGAGGTTCCGGGCGGCGGCCGGGCCGAGTTGCCCGGTCGTCCTCAGGAGCGTGGCCCCAACCCGCGCCGCCCGCGCGCCGGAGCCGTCGTCCGAGCCGTCGTCAACGACGACCAGTTCCCAATCCTGGAAGCTCGATCTCTGGATGGCCTCAAGGCAGCGTTGAAAGTGATGGCCGCCGTTGAAAACGGGGATGACGATGGAAAAAAACGGTCGGGGATTCATCCTCGGCTGCGCCTCTCTTCCCAGGTTTGGGGGGTTCCCCGCAGGGTCCCCCACAGGCCGCTGGCCGCCATCGCCAGGTCCAGGCCGAAAAAGACGGGCAGCCACACAACCCGCGCCCACATCACCGGCGGCGCCCGGTCAACGGCCAGGGCGGCCAGCGTCTGGCAGAAGGGGGTCAGCAGGCTCAGGGCGATGGCTCGACCCAGGAGCCGGCGGGAGCGGCGGTGCAGCAGGGCCAGGACCGCGCCGCCGAGCAGCGCCAGCCGGTCCAGATAACCCAGCGAGAAAGCCAGTAGCTCCAGGCGCAGGGCCGGCGATAGCCGGCGGTCCGTCAGGGTGGGTCCGGCCTGTTCGCGGGCGACCTCGTTGAAGCCCCTGGCCCAGCGTCGATGCTGCCGCCAGTAGCCGCCAACGGTGCGCGGCAGGCGATGGTAGCTGACGGCCCGAGGCTCAAAGCGAATATCCCAGCCGGCCCGGGCCAGCCTGACGGTCAGGTCGCTGTCTTCCAGGAGCGCGCCCGGCTTGAAATTGCCGGCCCCGGCCAGCGCCGAGCGGCGGTAGGCGCAATTGGCCCCCAGCAGGGCCGGAGCCAGCTTCAGGCGGTCCTTGGCCCGCATCGTGATCAACTGGTGCACCAGCCCCTCGAAGGCGGTGTAGCTGGCCGCCGGGCTGGCCAGGGGGTTGCTGGCCGCCCGCCGCCCGCTGACGCCGCCGACCGTGGGGCTGGCAAAGGGACGAACCAGGTGCTGCAAAGCGCCGGGTTCCGGGCGCTCATCGGCGTCGAAGACGGCCACGATCTCGCCTTCAGGGAAGCGGGCCAGGGCGGCGTTCAAAGCCCGGGCCTTGCCCCGGTTCTGGGCCAGCGAGAGCGTTTGCCAGTTAGGCCGGGGTCCGGCCCATTGGGCCAGGATTTGGCCGCCCCCGTCGGTTGAGCCGTCGTCGATCAGGACGACCTGCAAGCGCCGGGCGGGATAGTCGAGCCGGTCCAGGGCGGCCAGCAGGTCCGGCAGTTCGGCGGCCTCGTTTCTGACCGGGACCAGCAGCAGGACCGGGGGCAGGTCCGCCTCGGCGCGGGGGGGCGGTCTGCCGCCGGGCAGCAGGGCCGACAAAATAAAGAGCCAGCGTCTGGCGGTGAAGAGGAGCAAAATGCTGGCTGCAAATCCGGAGGCCAGGGACAACAACAAGCGCATCATCCCGGTTTTCCAAGCCTGGCCCGCAACAGGGCCATCGTGTCGGTTTTGTGGAGGGCCAGAGCCGTTTGCCAGACCTGCCATTTGCCGCCCGGCGAGGCGGCCCAGCGCGCCGTTTCCCAGCGATCGGCCAGGCCCCGCCACAGGCGTTGTCTGAGCGTAACCAGAGGCGGCTGCTGCGTCCGCCGGAAAATGCGTTCCACGTCCATCGCCCGGATATTGGCGGCCAGGGCCGGGGCGCAGGCCGCTTCTAGCTCCGCCATTGGCCCCGGCGGAACCGGGGCCCGGTAGAGGGTTCTGGCCCAATGGAGGCCGGCGAAGGCGAAGGGTTGGGCCCTGGCCGCCGCTGCCCGCTCCAGAAACTCCGGCCAGCGCACTTCATTCGCCCAGGTTATCAGCACCCGATGGAGGTCATAGAGTTGCAAAAAGATAGCAGCCCCCATAATAAAATGGAAGGCAGCGTGTACGGCCAGGTGCAGCAGCAGATCGGCGCTGGACAGGCGATAGGCCGGTTGCCCGTGCAGCGATACCGGCACGGCCCGCTGCCAGACGCCGGGCGTGATATCTACCTTGAGGCCGAACCAGGACTCTTCCAGGGAGCGGTGCGGCTCGACCGTTCGATCTCCGCCGGCGCTCAGATAGGGATTCGGGGTAGCGCCGCCAGCGCCGTTGCGATCCAGGCGGCGGTAGGTGCTGGTATGCTTGGTGATGCCCGGTCCTTGTTCCGCGCTTTTGTGTTTACCTTCGTATCCCAGTGTTTCCAGGATGAGCCCGGCCCGGGCCAGATCGCGCGGGCGAAACAGGAGGTCGATGTCGTTCATCGGGCGCAGGGCCGGCTCGGGGTAGATGGCCGGGGCCAGCAGCGCGCCTTTCAAGACGATGACATCGATCCCTTCCCCGGCGCAGGCGGCCAATATTTCCTGGAGTTGCCCGGCGATGGCCTCGTTGCGTTTGGCCTGGGCCTGGCGAGTGACGGCCAGCCTGGCCAGGCACATCGCTGGAGGTTGCAGGCCCCCTTGCTCCAGACGCCAGTGCAGCAGCGGAGCCAACCCCAGGACAATGGCCGTAACGGTGATGTCTTCCCAATCATCGTCGCTTAAGGTGGGCAGACCTTCCAGGGTCGGGCTGGAGGATATGCAGTTAATGAGGTGTCGAATTGAAGCCATGCGCAACGTGAGGTGGATCCGGTTGACAGGTGACAGTCACTTGAAATGACTAAAAGCATACTTGTTTTGGGAAAATGGCCTGAATTTAAACCAAGAAGTGACTGTCACCTTGCTTAATTGCACAGGTGGAAAAAGTAGCTCAAAAAAAGGCGCGCTATCGATCAAGCAAGGCTATGCCCTCTGACTTTGCCAGTTGGCGATATAGCCCTATGTTTCAACCTGTCAAACTTAGTGGGAGCTAAAGGTAACGGACTTCAGTTCGGCGTGCTTCTTCATCTTGGGCTTTTGATATTTCATGGCATTGCCTCCTCTTCAGCAATTGGCGATGCAGAACTTTCGGTAGGAGGGTTTGTTAGAGTGTTTGGAAAGGCCTCCTCCACCTGGATAAAGATTCTCTAAGGGTATAGAGGTTTTCGATAGCGCGCCTTTCTTTGGGCCCTCAGCGCCTCGCGGTGTTGATAGCCCAATTATGTGACCCTACCTGAATTATGTATAGCCAGGCATTGTATTGAGGGCTTCAGCCCTTACCAGCTTCAAAGGGCTAAA
>JBHHXL010000149.1:0-10651 GCA_046757065.1 Anaerolineae bacterium | reverse complement strand
CCGGTGCTTGGGCCGAATTGCCGGCTGAAGCCTCGGCTCCGGCTTTTTGGGGCATCGGCGTAGTGATCAGAGACATGTTGAACACCTGGTGTCGAGGCTTCGGCAAGGTCTCGATTCAGAGACCGTCAAGACTTTAGCTACGAGTCGAGATAGGAGTTGAGGCTTCAGCCGGTGCTTGGGCCGAATTGCCGGCTGAAGCCTCGGCTCCGGCTTTTTGGGGCATTGGCTTGAGATGCGTCGGTTTTCAGCCCCAGCGAGCAGACGATGGTCGGCTCCGGCGTTGGGCGTTCTTCGCTGATCCTGACCAGCCGCTCGTCGTCATACAGGTTGATAGCCATCCTGGCCAGACCCGGGTCGGTGATGCCCAGCCGCAACTGGCGGGTGAGAGCGTCGCGGGCCGGCCGGGTGAGCGGGAAGCGGAAGAGGGCGTCGAAGGCGCGATCTAAGTCAGATGTGTCCTGGCCCGTCTGCCGGAGCGCCTCGCGGTAGGTTTTGAGCCGCTCGTACACCTTGCGGCGAGTGCTCCGCAGCGAACCGAGTTGCCCGCCCAGGTGCGTGACCTCGGCCACGGCTCGCTCGACGGCCTGGGCCGTCAGGTCGTGATGATCGGGACGGCGGGGCAAAGCGGGCATTTCGGGCGCGCAGGCAGCCGTGCGTAGAATGGTGGTCATGGATTGCGAGACGACGTTTCCCTCCTCGTCCACACGTACCAGGGCGTCAACGCCATCGGGGAAGCGCAGATAGGCCAGCGCCCCGGCCGGGTCGTCCGGCGCAGGGGTGTGGGCACGGGTGGCATAGACCACGGGGGGCAAACGTTCGGCCTGGCGGCGGGCCTCCTCGGAGGCGCTGTTCCAAACCTGCAAAGCGACACTGGCCAGGTCCACATCTTGATCATCGTCTTCATCGAGCACGCTGGCCTTTTCCGTGTACAGGTCGCGCAGTTTGTCGGCTATCTCCTCGCCAAAGAACGATTCGTCGGTGCCGATGACTTCTTGATTCTCCTGCAACCGTTGGCTTAGACGGGCGCGCAGACGGATGATGTGCTCTACTCCTTCGACCGGCTCGAAGACATAGACCAGAATCGTGTCGTGTTGCTGGCCGATGCGGTCTACGCGGCCTGCCCGCTGGATGAGGCGCACGATGGCCCAGGGCAGATCATAGTTGACGACGACGGCGCAATCTTGCAGGTTCTGACCTTCGGCCAGGACGTCGGTGGCGATGAGCACCCGCAGTTCCGTTTCACCGGCTTTGAACGGATACTCGTTGCTGCGCGGACTGAACCGCTGGGCCAAATTCGTCGGATCGGCCGCCTCCGACGTGGCAACGGCCAGGTCCGTTACCCCCCTTTGTTGGAGCTGTTGGGCCAGGTAGCGGGCCGTATCCGCAAACTGGGTAAAGACCAGCACTTTGTCTGAGCCGTGTGCTTCGGTTATCAACGTTCGGAGCGCGTCCAGTTTGGCGTCGCGTTGGGGGTCCCACGAACCGGCCATCACGACCAGGTTCAGCAGCGCCTCGGCGTCGGCCAGCAGGTCGCGGCGCAGACCAGCGCGGAAAAAGCGCGGGTCGAGCCAGGCGAAGCGGTTCTGATACTGCGTCTGGTAGGCCTGGTAGACCTGGGCCGCCCGCGCCCGGTAGGCCTCGAGGCCCTCGTCCGCAACGCCAAAAGCCTCGTCGGCCGCTGTGCCGCCCTCCGCCAGCCCGTCTTCGTCGGCCCACTCCAGGTCGGCATCAGAGATGGCCGTATCCAACATGGCGGCATCTTGCGTGCCAATGGGAACCGGCAAGCCATTCTCCAGAGCGTGCAGCGTCACTATGTTGCGCAGAATGTGGCGCCTGAGTGAAAGCAGAAAACTGCTGCCGCTGCTCTCCAAGCGCTTGAACAAATTGGTGCGGCAGAAACCAATGAGCCGCCGGCCGGCGCGGTTCAAGTTGTTCAAAATGCGTCTTTCATCGGTCCCGGCGCGCTTGTCGGCGCCGGGATGCAAATAGTTGGCCAATCCGTAGCGGGGCAGACTCAGATCCTGAATCACGTCCACGACGCTTTCGCGGTAGAGCCGGGCGTATTGATCATCTGGATCGGAATCATCGAGAACAAAAGTCAGTTTGCGCGGTTGGCGCAGGGGAAAATAGGAAGGTTGATCGCCCAATAGAACATAGTGCCGCTGCCGTTCGGCCTCGTACTGAGCGTAATTGGCCATGATGAAACGCCGGGTGCGACGCACCAGAAAGAGACGCATCAAGTCGCGCCAATCGTCAGGGAAAGGGCTTTGCTCAAAGGCGCGCAGCGAACGCGGCGAAGCCTGGTAGCGGGCTATAAAATCAGCTTCGTTATAACCCTGAGTACCCCAGGCCTGGAAAAACTGCTCTGGACGCAGGCCCAGGTCGCGCTCCTCATCTATGAACAGGCGCAGTTGGTTGCCGATGTCGGTGAACTGCTTATTGTAAGGGGTGGCTGTCAGCAACAGGCAACGGGAATCGTTTCTCTCAATATATTCGCCGATAGCGCGGTAGCGCCTGCCCTCGCGGTTGCGCAGGTTGTGGCTCTCGTCAATAATGACCAGCCGATAGCGGATCGTTCTTTCAGGCAGTTCGCTCAGGACCTTCCCAATAGACATCACCCGGGCGATCAGGCCATACCTTTCGACGTACTCCTGCCACATCGAAGTTAGTTTAGGAGGGCACAGGATCAGCGTGTTGAACCCTTCATCTTCCTGGAATATCCGGGCAATGGCCGTTGCCATCAGCGTCTTGCCCAGGCCCACCACATCGCCCAGCATCACGCCGCCGCGCCGGTGCAGGTGATGCGCGGCCAGCGACACGGCCCTGGCCTGAAAATCAAGCATCACGCCCTGGAACTCTGGGGGTAATTTGAACTCGCGCTCGCCTTGCCGCGCTTCCTCGGCGAGATGATAGATCATCTTGAGGTAGACCAGGTAGGGAGCGACCAATTCTTCTCTGGCCCAACTTGCTTCGATGAGGGCCGCCAGTTCGTCAGAGATGTCAAAAGCAAATGAATCATTCCAACGCTCGTCAAACCAACGCTGGAGCTTGCGGGCGGCATCCTGTTCCAACACATCTACATTGAGTTCGCCCTGTCCAGACAGGCCGGCTTGAGTCAGATTGCTGCTGCCCAGATAAGCCACCAAGGGGGCGATGGGGTCGGAACGGTGAACCAGATAGAGCTTGGCGTGCAGCGGATACCGCAAAAAGAGCTTCACCCGCACCTGGCGGGCGCGAAGCTGATGAGCCAAGTGTTGTAGGGCGCGTTCAGCTTCAGTGGTCGGTATGCCGAACTCCAATTGTTTTTTGAAGCTCTCGGCTGCCCGAAGCCGCAACCGGCTGGCCGTTGGACCGTCTAGTGGCGTCTCTTTCCTGGCTGCCCCTTGCGCCAGGCGCATTTCCTCCTCTGGGGCGCGGTGCATCCCGACCAACACTCGTATGCAGCCATCGTCGCTACCGTCGAAACGAGAAGCGACGATGGCTGCCAGACGGCCCCAGCCACGCAGGTTGAAGTAGCCAACACAGCAATCAGCCGAACCTGCATCCTGCAATGTGACGCGCAGAGCATCTAGCAGATGTTGTTCGATATTGTCATATATCGTAGGCATTGTGTGCCGTGGGTTCTTTCACTTTGGGGCCCGCGATTTCGGTTTTGCAGCAGCCCGCCTAACACTTATACTCATTAAGGATAGAAACTGTAGGGGTCAGAATGATGTTGAACAGTTGGAGTCGAGGCTTCAGCCGGTAATCTGGCGCTAGAACCGGCTGAAGCCTCGACTCCTTATTGTTCAATATCTTGTTGACCACAACAATTTTTTCCTTATTTTCCAATTCTCCCATCGATCAGGGTTGGGCCGGTAAAATGTCGGTGATCCTCATTGAGACAACCCGCCAGTCTAACCGTTGGCTGTTGTTATTATACCCTTACTCCCCTATCCATTCAACCACCGAGGCCACGCCCTGCCCCACGCCGACGCACATCGTCACCAGGCCGTAGGGCGAGGCCGCCGCGCCGTCTCGCTGGCGGCGCTTCATCTCGTGCAAGAGGGTGGTCATCAAGCGGGCCCCGGTGCAGCCCAGCGGATGCCCCAGGGCAATCGCGCCGCCGTTGACGTTGGTCCGCTCCGGCGGCAGACCCAACTCGTCCATCACGGCCAGGGCCTGCACGGCAAAAGCCTCATTCAGCTCGATGAGGTCCAGATCGTCGATGGACAGCCCGGCCCGTTTGAGGGCCTTGCCGGTGGCCGGGATGGGGCCCAGGCCCATCGTGCGCGGGTCCACGCCGGCCACGGCCGAGGCCACGACGCGGGCCAGCGGCTTCAGGCCCAGGTCCGCCGCCCGCTCCGCCGAGGCCAGCAGCACGGCGGCTGCGCCGTCGTTGATGCCGGAGGCGTTGCCCGCCGTGACTGTGCCCCCCTGCCGGAAGGCCGGGCGCAGTTTAGCCAGAATCTCGGCGCTGGTGGTCAGTTCGTAGCGGCCATTGGTCTTTTTCATCCGCGGATGCTCGTCCGTATCGACGATGAGCGGCTCGCGCTTGCGCTGCGGCACGGTCACCGGCACGATCTCATCCCGGAAGCGCCCGGAGTTGATGGCGGCCACGGCCCGGCGCTGGCTCTCCAGGGCGAAGGCGTCCTGCCGCTCGCGGCTGATGTGCGTCTGCTCGAAGATGTTCTCCGCCGTTTCGCCCATCGCCTCCAGGGGGAACATCTCCTTCATCCTCGGGTTGGGAAAGCGCCAGCCGATAGTCGTGTCGTACATCTGCGCCCCCCGGTCGAAGGCGCTGGTACTCTTACTGACGACGTAGGGCGCGCGGGTCATACTCTCCACGCCGCCGGCGATAAACAGGTCGCCCTCGCCGACGGTGATGGCCCGGCCGGCCTGGATGATGGCGTCCAGGCCGGAGGCGCACAGGCGGTTGACGGTGATGCCGCCCACGCTATGCGGGAATCCGGCCAGTAACAGGGCCATGCGGGCCACATCGCGGTTATCCTCGCCGGCCTGGTTGGTGCAGCCCAGCACAACTTCTTCGATCAGGGCCGGGTCGACGCCGGTCCGCTCGACCAGCGCCCGCAAGACGTGGGCGGCCAGGTCGTCGGGCCGGACCTGGCTCAGCGCGCCGCGAAAGGTTCCGACCGGGGTGCGAATCGCGTCAATGATCACTGCTTGAGACATAGTTGCTTTGCTCCTGTCAAAATAGTTGGCTGGGCGTTCGACTGGGCGCACGCCGAGGTCTTGTCGAAGCCAACGCCCCTTCGACAAGCTCAGAGGGCGGGCTTCGTGAAAATTTCACGTTTCGCGTCGTTGTCGTCCCGCAGGGACTGCCTCCCGTGTTAAAAACTGAGCCAACCTACTCCCTACTCCTTACTTCCTACTCCCCTACTTCCCGCTCTTAATGATCAGCATGTCGTCCGACCGGCCCACGACGCGCGACATACGGGCGTGGGTCCGCCCGCAAGGGCACGGCTGGCGCGTGAGCGAGGCCAGGTCGCCGGTCCGGTAGCGGATCAGGGGAAAGGCCTGCTTGGTCAGGGTGGTGAAAACCAGCTCGCCGATTTCGCCGTCGGGCAAGACCTGGCCGGTGTCGGGGTTGATGACCTCCGGGATGAAATGGTCCTCGAAGACGTGCGAGCCATCCTTGGCCTCGACGCACTCGTTGGAGACGCCGGGGCCGATGATCTCGCTCAGGCCGTAGATGTTGACCGCATCCACCTTGAGCCTGGCCTCGATCTCCCGGCGCATGGCCTCGGTCCAGGGTTCGGCCCCCAGGATCAGGCGCTTCAAGTTGAGGCTGCCGGGCTCGATCCCCGCCGCGTCGAGGGCGTCGGCCAGGGTCAGGGCGTAGGAGGGGGTGCAGGCCAGAATGTGCGGGCCGAAATCCTGCAGGAGCAACACCTGGCGGGCGGTGTTGCCCCCGGAGACGGGGATGACGGTCAGGCCCATGTACTCCGCGCCGTAATGCATACCCAGGCCGCCGGTGAACAGGCCGTAGCCGTAGGCGTTCTGGAACATCTGGCCCGGCTCCGCGCCGCTCAGGGCCAGGCAGCGGGCGCAAACCTCGGCCCAGGTTTGCAGGTCATCGCGGGTGTAACCGACCACCGTCGGCTTGCCGGTCGTCCCGGATGAGGCGTGAAGGCGGATGATCTCGTTCAGCGGCGCGGCGAAGAGGCCGAAGGGATAGTTGTCACGCAGGTCCGTTTTGCGGGTGAAGGGCAGCTTCGGCAGGTCGGCAACAGCGCCAATGCCCTCCGGCGTCAGGCCCACCTCATCGAACTTTCGCCGGTAAAACGGGACCCGGTCGTAGACCAGGGCGCAGACCCGGCGCAGCCGCTGGCCCTGGAGTTGTTCGATGTCGGACCGGGGCATCGTTTCTACGGCTTCGTTCCAGATCATCCTTCTCGTCCTCCTTCTTCGGCTGGCATAGGGATGCCAGCCTCCGGGTTTTCGGATGGGCACTAGGTCACAAACTCCGGGGTTCCCTCCATCTCGGGTTCGTGCGTCGGCAAGAACCGGCCGCTGTGAATATCCTCGACCTGGGACGCCTCCTCGAACCAGCTGCGGGGGGCGTAATGCCCCCAAAACGTGGCCCGGCGCGGATCGCTGAGGGTCCACTTGATCGGCTCGAAATCGGGATCGGGGATAATGTAGTCGTTGGTGTACAGCTCGATCCGGTTCAAATCGGGGTCGCGCAGATAGAGGAAGAAGGCGTTGCTCAGGCCGTGGCGGCCCGGCCCGCGCTCCATCGACTCGCGCATGCCCATTGCGGCCAGGATGTCGCAGGCGCGCAGGACGCTGTTGGTGTCTTGCAACCACATCGCCACGTGATGCAGGCGCGGGCCGATGCCGTTCATCAGGGCCAGGTCGTGCACGTTCTGCTTGCGGTGCAACCAGGCCGCCCACAGTCGCTCCGAGGGATCGTCGCTGACGGTGTATTCGGAGCAATAGAAGCCCATTTGCCCGGTCCACCAATCATAGGCTGCCTGCACTTTGGGTACCTGGCAGTTGAAATGATCCAGGCGCATCACGTGCGCGCCCCGGTACAGGTCGAAGCGCTGCAACAGGCGTTCGCGTTGTTCCATCTCGTGGTAGAACTCGATGGGCAGGCCGCTGGGGTCGTGGGCACGCAGGGCGCGCCCCTGGCCGGCTTCCAGGGTGTTGGCCTCGATCCAGCGGGTGGGCAGATCGTGCGCCTCATAGACCCTGGCGATTTTGTCCAGATCATCGGCTGCCGCCACCCGGAAGGCCAGGTGACCGACGCCGCCGCTCTCGGCCCGGCGCAGCAGCAACGAGTACTTGTCCCGCTCCTCCATCCCGCCCAGATAGATGTGCTCGCGGTCGCTGTCGATTTCCAGCATCCCCAGCGCATCGACGTAAAAGGCCCGGGCCCGGGCCAGGTCCGTCACCCGGATTTCGGCGTGCCCGACGCGGGTGATGTTAAAATCAACCATCATATTCCTCCTACATCTCTTCCTCCGCCTCCTGGACCGAACGCTCCAGGAAGGCCCGCACCCTGTCCATATACTCGCTGCGGTCGTGCCCCTCGAAGACGCGGCTGGCCATACGCACCGGGTCGCCGAAGAAGTAGCGCTCGTAGAGCACCTGCCGCGAACCAAAGGCGGAGACGGCCGTGTCCCAGGCCAGGCGGAAGAGGGGGATGCGCTCGAAGGCCCCCAGGCGGGCGCTCTGGTAATACTTCTCGATCTCCCCCGCCAGCGGGCCTTTGACATCGGCCAGGGTGGGCATGGCCACCAGGCCGCTGGCCCCGATCTGCTGCACAAGCTGGACCATACGCGGGTAGAGGTGGGGGTAGAGGTTGCGGGCCGCATCGAGCGGGTCCCAGGCCGGGGTCATCACCCCGTAGTCGTTGGGTTGGGCGTCCACCTCGGCCACGCGCCGGAAGGCTTTCATCGTTTGCAGGTTGACCCAGATTTCGGTGACCTTCTCGTGAATGTGCTGGAAACGCTCGATGCCGATGGCGTCGATCATCAGCGACACCAGCCCCAGCAAGAACTCGGTCTTGGCGATGTTCTTGCAAACGACCTGGTGGGCCATATGAACCACGGCCCCGGTGGCCACGTAGGCTTTGTTGCAGGCGTCCACATCCCGGTAGAGAAAGACGTTTTCCCAGGGAACGAAGACATCGTCGAACAGGACGACGGCGTCCAACTCCTCAAACCGCGCCCCCAGCGGATGGTCGTATTTGCTACGCCCGTAGTCCACGCTTTCGCGGCAGATGAACTTCAGGCCCGGCGTGGCGTTGGGGATGGACAGGGCGAAGGCATAAGGGGCGTCCTCCTCGGTGCTGCGCAACAGCGTGGAGGGGAAGACCATAATCTCGTCGGAGATGGGCAGGGTGGCCAGCATACGCGCCCCTTTGATGACGATGCCCGCGTCGGTCTCCTCTTTGACCCGCGCCGCCAGAAAGGGATCGGCCTGTTGGGCCGGCCCGACGCTGCGGTTGATCTGGGGGTTGATCAGAGTGTGGGTCAGGCACAGATCGTTCTCGCGCAGGTACTCGTGGTAGCGCCGGGCGTTCTGGCCGAAGCGAGGGTCCTGTTCCCCCAGGAAATCGGCCCCGCCAGCGTAGGCCGAGATGGCCCGGTTGAGGTAATCGGGGGCGCGACCCATCATGCCAAAGGTGTGCGAGGCCCAACGATACATCATCTCTCCGATGCTGCTGAGTTCCTCCCGCGTCCTGGGGATCATAAACGAGCGCCCCACCTTCTCGCCGCTGGTCGGGGAGTCGAACAGCATCGTCTCCGGGTCCTGCCACTGCACGTCGTACAACTCGGCCAGGCTGGCCACGCCGTTGGCGATGCCCGGCTCGGTGGTGATGTCCTCTACCTTCCGGCCCCGGTGCCAGAGTTCCAGCGGTTGTTCTTTTAGTTTTTGAATGACTTGCTGGCCGCGTCGTGCGCCCACGGTGTTCCTCCTCGTGGAAATTCGGTATTGGTTATTGGGGATTGGTATGAGTTGTTAGTCATCCAGGAGTGATACGGACAACCACCAACCAATACCTGATAACTGGTAACTACTTCACCCCTAACCTGGGAATGGGATGCTCGCCCAGGGCGACCTGGATGCTCTGCACCTCGGTGTAAACCTCGAAACTGTAGTGATCGCCCTCCCGCCCCAGGCCGCTGTGCTTGGAGCCGCCGAAGGGCGTGCGCAGGTCCCGCACGTTTTGGGAGTTGATCCAAACCATGCCGGACTCGATGGCCTGGGCGATGCGATGGCCGCGCTGGATGTCGCGCGTCCAGACGTAGGCGGCCAGCCCGTAGCGGATGTCGTTGGCCAGGCGCACCGCTTCGGCCTCATCCTTGAAGGGGATGACGACCAGCACCGGCCCGAAAATCTCCTCCTGCGCGATCCGCATGTCGTTGCGGACGTCCGTGATCAGCGTCGGGCTGAAGTAGTTGCCTTCGGGGAACCCGGCCGGCCGGCCCCCGCCGACCAGGATGGTGGCCCCTTCCTGGCGGGCGATGTCCATATAATTGCTGACTCGCCCCCAATGCTCCGGGTGGATCAGCGGGCCGACCTCGGTTTCCATATCGCCCGGAGGGCCAACTTTGATGTTAGCCACCCGCTCGGCCAGGCGACCGACGAAGTCGTCGTAAATCGATTCTTGCAACAGCAGGCGCGAACCGGCGGTGCAGCGTTCCCCATTCAGGGAGTAAACCTGGAAGATGGCCCCGTCGAGGGCGCGGGCCAGGTCGGCGTCGTCAAAAACGATGGTGGGCGACTTGCCGCCCAGTTCCATCGAGAAGCGCTTGAGGGTGGCCGCCCCATTGCGCATAATCTCCATCCCGGTTGTCGTCTCGCCGGTGAAGGAGATGACCTGCACGCCGGGGTGGGCCACCAGCGGCGCGCCCGCCGTCTGGCCGAAGCCGTGCACCACGTTGAACACGCCGGGCGGCAGGTCCGCCTCCTGCACGATCTGGGCCAGTTTGTCGGCGGACAGGGGGGACCACTCCGCCGGCTTGAGGATGCAGGTGTTGCCGAAGGCCAGACAGGGGGCCGCCTTCCACGTCTCCAGCATAAAGGGCACGTTCCAGGGGGTGATCAGCCCGGCCACGCCCACCGGGCGGCGGACGGTGTAGTTGATGAACCGGTCATCGACCGGGTAGCTCTCGCCGGTCAGGCGGTGAGTCATTTCGGCGAAGTAGTAGAAGTTGTAGGCCGCGCGGGGAATGGCCCCGCCCTTGATCTGGCGGGCCGGCACGCCGCTGTCGAGGATTTCGCGGGTGGCGATGTCGCCGGCGTACTTTTCGATCAGGTCAGCCACCCGCCGCAGGGCTTTGGCCCGATCCTGGGCCGGCATTCGCGGCCAGGGCCCTTCGTCGAAGGCTTTGCGGGCGGACTTGACGGCCCGGTCCACGTCGGCGGCCTGCCCGTCCGCCACCAGGCCCAGGGGTTTGTTGCTGGCCGGATTCAGGGTTTCAAAGGTGCCGCCGGCGACGGCGTCCACGAATTCGTTGTTGATGAAGTGTTTGACGTTAAATTGGGTCATCGTGCCTACCTTGAAATAGTTGTCTGCCTGGTGGTGAGTAGCCAGACATTGTATTGAGGGCTTCAGCCCTTTCCTGCTTCAGAGGGCTTATGAAAGTTAAGAAAATAAATCGGTAATGCCGATATACCTCCGAAATCGACGGAG
>JBHHXL010000148.1:0-10707 GCA_046757065.1 Anaerolineae bacterium | reverse complement strand
TCCGTCGAGCTCGGCCAGGATGACGACCGGGCTTTCCAACCCTTTGAAGCTGTGAATGGTGGTGCAGTAGACCTCGCCGCTGGCCTCGGTCCATTGGTCGGTCAGCCGGAAGTTCCCCAGCGGCCCCAAACCCCACAACTGGCTACGTTGGCGACCTTTGGGGGTGAGCAGGACAATGTCCCAGGCGGGCACCCCTTCCTCCACGATCAGGCGGTGCAGCATCTGGCGCAGCAGGCGCTTGAGGTCGGCGGTGCCGGCGTAAGTGTGCCGCTCGACCGGCCGGCCCTGGGGACCGATGGCCACAGGTGCCACGTCGGAACGGTAGAATCTCAGCACCTGGCGGTGGATATGCTGCGTATTGCGGCAGTTGCGGGTTAGGGGAAAAGGGGCTAACTCCAGCGGAATTTGTTTGGCAGCGCGGTAGATGTTCTGGTTATCGTCGAAAAAGACGTAGAAAATGCCCTGGTCGGGGTCGTGCAACAGGCATTGTAAGGGCAGCCACCAGTTGTCGGGCACGTCCTGGCCTTCATCGACGATGATGGCGTCAAATTGCGGGCCGAGGATATCCAGGGCTTCCAGCAGTCGTTCGGGTAGAACTTCGTCGAAATACTGGGAGGTGTAAGGACCGGCCGGCAGCCCGGCCTGCTGGACCAGCTCATCGGCCAGGCGATGGAAGTTGGCTATCTGCAAATTCGCAGGCTTAGTCTCATCAGCGGCCAGCAACTCAGCCAGGGCGACGTTGAAACAGGTTAGCAAAACCTGGAAGCCCTGCCCGGCCAGACGACGGGCCTTCTCGTAGGCCAGGGTGGTCTTGCCTGAGCCGGCGCAGCCGGAAATAGCGACCCGCCGGTGGCGGCTGAGGAAGTCGAGCATGACGAATTGCTCCTCGGTCAGGCGGGCCAGTTCCTGGCCTTCGACTTCAATTTCGGTCGCCAGCAGGGGACGCAAGTCCCAGGAGGGGCTGAGCAGGCTCACCAATTCCTCCAGGCCGTGCGGCCCCAGCGGCGTGTCGTCCGGGCGACGGCCTCGCAGGTAACGCCAGGCCTGGTCCAGCCAGGCGGGTAGATCGGCCATATCCGCCGCGTCCAGGATAAGTTGGCGGGGCGCGTCGAAGCGTAAGTCGCCCTTGACAGCTACGTCGGGAAAGGCCACGGCATAGCCAACGGTGATCCAGCGGTCGCGCCAATACGGCAGCTCTTTCAGCTTGGCCAGCAGGCTGTACTTGGCCTCTCGTCCTTGCTTGAAAGGATCTTTGATGAGGTTCTGGTTACTGTACCACCGATCCTGCATCCCGTCGTAACGGATACGCCCACCCTTGACCTCGACGACCAGCACCCCAAAATCGGGGTGGACGACCAGAAAGTCGGCCTCACCGTCGCGGGAGTCGCCCCGCGTGTCCCGCACCTGCCAGGGGACCGAATGGAAAACCACGTAGTCATCAGGCAGTTGGCCCTCCCAGGCCGCAAACAGACGGAGTTCGGCCTGGCTTTGGGTTTCCGGATGCGGTTGGTTGGGGATCATTCGGGCCATAGTCAATCTCCAGTTGGGGTAGGCTTCGGCGGGCAAGATGCCCACCCCACAATGCCACTCCACACGGATTATCCCAGAACTTGCCTTAGAAAATCATGGGCCAGACCGCGCTGTAACTGATCGTGGTAAGGCTGGTTGCGGAAGTTGCGCAGACATTCGTAGCAACTGGTCTCCTCGCCGCATTCGCACTCGGCTATCCGCTCCAGGGCAGACTGGAAGGTAGGAACCATTTCGGCCTCAGAGACGATCCGGTAGACGTGGCCAGCACCACCGGGCACGTTATCGAATAGGACCAGGGCCGGGATGGGACTGCCGTAATGGCGATAGAGGGTGCCGTCCAGGTCGTCACGGCGGATGCCAAGGGCCTGGCTGGCCCCTTCCAGCAGGGCGAAGAGGACCGACCACCACAGGTTGTATTCCGGGTTGCTGGCCAGCCAGCCGTCAAAGCGTAGCTCCAGCACGTCGGTGATGAACTCGTGGCCCAGATGATGGGTTTGCAGCCAGCCTCGGCATTCCCGGCCGGTGCGGGGATTGAGATGGCCCGCAGATTTTTTGCGGCGGCGTTGAGGCGAAGGCGGCGGAGCCGGTTGGGCGAAGCCGCAAGTGGCGCAGATTTGAAAGCCTCGGCCGAAGGAACCGGGGTTGACCAGAGCCAGTTTGCCGTAGCGAGAATAGCGTTGCCAGACCTGCACCCGGCTGCTGGATAGGGCTGGCACCTGTTCCATCTGGGGCTCGTCGGCCCCGTCCGGTTGGTCGTCAGTCGGGGTGGCATACTCGGCGAAGTAGACCCGGGTAGCGTAGGTTCGCTGGGGACGGGCTTCGCCTGACTCTTTGGGTTCCTTAGCCACGATAAAGCCAAACTCAGGGATGATGAACGTGCCATAAAGCCGTCGCCTATCACGCAGGCTAGCCCCGCAAACAGTGCAAGGGCCCTCAACCGACTCCAGAGAGCGGTGGAATCGTCCACACTCCGGGCAAACAGCATAGTGATACTCGGGCCAGTTGCGCCGGGGCAGCTTGTATAACCCGCCGCTGGTCCAAATTTGGCCGCCGGCGACGACCTCGCCGCCGGGCGCATACTCGGCAATGGCTATTCGCAAGTCTCGTTGTAACTCCACCCGGCGGGCATCTTCAAACGGGAGGTGACTGGTGCGCAGCTCAACCACATCGGTTGGAAAGCCGTACTTGGGCAGCACATTGCGCGAGCCTAAGAATCCCAAGAGCGGCCGTTCGCGTACGGTACGGGCCACGTGCTGGAAGTATTGGGCCCGTCCAAGCTCGTCCTCGGCAATGGCCTCCTGTTTTAAGCGATCAAATTCGGCCAGATCATCGACCACTTCCGCGGCGGCAAAGTCAAGGATGCCGTTTCCGTCGGCTGCCAACAGGTAAGGCAGCCAACTCCAGTCCCCAATCCCCAATTCAGGCTTGAGGGCGGTGGGGACAACGCGCTCCAAAGCCTCTTTCACTGCTGTTGGACGGCCAGCAACGAACTGGGCCAGCAACTCTGGCCCGGAGAGGGAAGCGGATTCATCCCCGTTGCCCTTTGGGGCGAAGAACTGGCCAACCTGCCTGAATTCCCGGCCCAGCGTTTCCTTAGCCCAACGGAAGAAGGCGGCGAACAGGACCGAGTGCACGTGCCGGCGGACGATCTTTTCATTGGCCACAACGACGGAAGGGGGGCGGATTTTCCCGGCCACGATGCGCTCTGGCCGGGCGTAGTGGGTCAAGTCATGGGAGCGGCGTTGAGCGTAGGTCAGGGCAAAGGCAGCCGAGTCGGTCCGGCGGCCGGCCCGGCCGGCCCGTTGGACATAGTTGGCGGTGGTAGGCGGCACGTTGCGCATCAGGACCGCCTGCAACTCGCCCACGTCCACGCCCAACTCAAAGGTGGTGGAGCAACTCAGGCCGTTCAACTCGCCCTGGACGAATCGTTCCTGCACTTTGGATGCCTCGCTACTGGTCCACTGAGCGGTGTGTTCTTCGGCGCTAAAGGGAATAGGCTCCATCTGTTGATACAGGTGCCGGTAGTGATTCTCGAGCCAGCCGGGCGCGCTGGCATCCAGCGGTTCCAGCCGTCCCTGGCAGCGGTAGGCCGGGCATAGGCCGCGCAGGCTGGTGTGGAATACGGACCGGCAACGGTCGCAACGAAAACAACTCATTTCGGCATCGAGCACCGGCACCATCTCCCAGAAGAGGTGGCTCAGGCGGTGAACGACGCCGAGGCGGGGGAGATTTTCCGATGGCAGGTGATCGCGCCAGACGGAGGCTGGGTCGGCCAGGTGTCTTTGCCAAAGTTCCTTCAATGCTTCGGTGGCGACCCGCTCTTGCTCTTCCTTCTGGAGTGAATTGGACTGGGATAACAGCTTCGTGAGAATATCCAGCCGGCGATTGCTTCCTCGCGAGGGCAACCAGCCGAAGATGCCCCGCTTGGCATCCGCCGAACCCTCGCGCATGTAGAGAGTACGATTACGGGGGGCAAAAGCCTCGTCGCGCGGGTCAACGTTAGCCGGGTAGGTAACGGCCCCTTGCTGGCGCAGGGTGTCGAGCAGTAATGCCAGTAGCTGCCAGGCCTCGGTTGGGGAGAGATTCCAAGGCCCTTCCAGTAGCGGTCCAGGCGGGGTCCAGCGGTCGGGCCGGACCAGGCGAAACCGGACCAGCCCTAAACCTTCCAAACTGATTCGCCGATCCCAGGCCACCAGCTCCTGCATCAGCCAGGTGCTCATTAAGCGCCGGCGTTCGTCATAGCTTTGCCTTTGAGTGAACTGGCCGGCGGCCTCGGCCTGGCCCAGCAAGCGATCGACAAGGTCCTGCACCCGTAGTCGCCCGGCGCGTCCGCTTTCATCGTTCAGAAGGGTTTTCAAGATCAGACGGCGACGGAGTAATTGATTGTAGGTCCGGACCAGGTAAGGGGCGAAAAAGGCTGCGTCCTGGCGGCTATCGGCGAAAGACAGCAATTTGCGACCCTGGCCGGGCTTGTCGGCCATCGTCTCCTCGGCCGCTGGCGGTAGATTTTGATAAAGGGCGGTGGCCAGCACGCTAACGGGAGCGTCCTGGCCGGTGAGGAAGCGGTAAACGATACCGGCGTTGCTCCGAGCGCCACAGGCCACACAGCGGGCCAGTTCGGGCTTGTCCCGCAGGTCCACCCAGTAGACGGTCCGCCGGCTTTCGACCGGGCAGCCGCAACCGGGGTCGGCGTTCAGCCCTTCGGCGACCGCCCCACACCGTTGGCAGAGAGTATAAGGGTCCTGCAACTCATCGGTCGCAGCACTCAGATCCTCCGCGGCGGCCACGGCCTCATCTTCGTCCAGCCCAGCCGTTTGACTCTCAAGGATAAAGTACGCTTGTTTGCTGCGTGGATGTTCGGGCAGAGGAACCAGATGGCGGAAGTAAGTGAGCGAATCACCCTGGTTTGCAACGATCCGCCCAACGAGATAGGCTACGCCACACCGAACACAGGTCGCCAACTCAAAGACCGCCGCCTGGCAATGCGGGCACGCCTCGTGCCGGGTCAGAAACAGCCGCTCCTCAGAAGTCTCCGGCTTATGATGAGCAGCTTCATCCAGGCAAACAAACGCCCCTTCCAGAGCTCGGGCGAAGACGTGATAACGAGCCGGCAACAGCGACAAATCGCCGGCCCTTGGTCGGGCGCGGACGGCCAGGTTGACCAGGCTGATCAACCCTTGGGCGGCATCGTCCTGCTCAGGAAAGACCTCGTCGGCCAGCGCACCAAGGAATCGAGGCTCCTGGTGCAAGGTTTCCTGCAAGCGGCGCAGACGCCCGTCGCCCCGCAGCAAGCTGTAAAGGCAGGCGTTGATCGCCTCCGCCGGCGTGTCGGCGTAGATGAATTTAGCCGCAGTCTGGCGAGCGTCGGCAATGACCTCAGGCGGCAAGCCGTGGGCCTCAGCAACTTCCAGCAAAGGGTTAATATCAGTTTCGAGTCGATCTGTAACCCGAAACTCAGAACTCGAAACTCGAAACTCGGGCAGGGCATCTTGCAGCGCCGGGTAGAGTCCGGGCGGTCCCTCGCCCCAAACGTGGCCCAGGGCAGCTGGGGAGATCCGGGTCGCTTCGACTACATCTTGCCGCTGGCTGTCATCATCCTGCCATTCAAAATCCTCTCCGAATAACTCGCGGGCAAAGTTGACCGCCGCCGGATAGTCGGCCATGCCCTGGCCCAGCGTAGCACTCGTAGCCAGGCAGCGCAGACGACCCGGCTTGCTCTTCACCACCCGGTCCTTCAGACGGCGCAGGAGCATAGCGATTTCGATACCGGAAGCGCCGTCGTACACGTGGGCTTCGTCCAATACCAGGAAGCGCCAGAAGCGCGCACTTGGCCCGTCGAAAAACTCGTTGTCCAACGGCCTGAGTAACAGATATTCTAGCATCGCATAGTTTGTCAGGAGTAGATGGGGAGGTTCAGCCCGCAACCGAACCCGGCTGATCAATTCATTTGGCAACCTCGGTTCATGGGGAAACTGATCGTGGAAGCTTCGTTCGGCTTGGGCTTCGTCTTCGGCGGTCTCGCCGGTGTAACGGCCAAAGGTGATGTCGGGGAAGTCGCGCAGCACCCGGCGTAAGCGTTTGAGTTGGTCGTTAGCCAGGGCGTTCATCGGGTAGAGCAACAAGGCGCGCACGCCGGGCGAAAGCGTCTTCGTCTCGCGTTCTTGCAGCAGGTGATCCAGGATGGGGATCAGAAATGCCTCGGTTTTACCGCTGCCGGTGCCGGTGGAGACGATCAGATTGCGCCCGTCCCGGACGATTTTTTCGACGGCTCGCTCCTGGTGCAGGTAAAGCGGGCGCTCCAGGGGCAATGCCTCGGAACATAGTTCTTTGAAGCCAGGATGCAAAACGCCGTCGTCGATCAGGTGGGCGATGCTGCGTCCGGCTTTGAAGGGCGGCGAGGCTTCCAGCAGAGGGCCTTTGACCAGCAAATCCGGCTTTTGCAACGCTTGCCAGAACTGGGCGCGCAACTTCATGTCCTGGAACGGATAGATGGTCTTCAGGTAGCGCAGATAGCTATCTCGAATAAGGTCAGTTGTTTGCAGGGGATGCAACGGATTGGCCATAGAATCCTTCCTGTTGTGGACCAGGCTTCTAGCCCGTACTTAGGGCAGGCAAGATGCCTGCTGCACAGATCTCCTATCGGAACACATTTCGTGGCGCTCGGCCGCGATATTCGAGCGACATGGTTGACAGAAAACGTGTCTTGTGTTCGATTTCAAACCGCGGGCGAACCCCGCCGTGGGCAGCCCGGTTGTGATCTTCTATCATCAGGTCTATGTCTCGCGTCATGAAGTTACAGGCTGGCTCGGTGCAACGAAGTACATCCTCCGCCCCCTTAAAATTTAGGTATGTGCGATCGGCCAACACCTCAACGGTTACCGGCTCGGCGTCATGCTGGGGCCGGAGGCTGACGTGCAGGCGAAGGCCGGTTTGGCCCCTGATGAACTGCTCCACAGCCTGACCATCGTCTAACCCCTCGATCTGCTCGATCCGCCCCCAGCCGGCCGGGGAGCGTAGCCAGCTCCCAACTCGCACGACGGGCACCCGGTCACCCAGCACTTTCGATAAGGCGAGCAACAGACGGCTCACAACCGGCTGGTCGGCCTGCATCTCCAATTGCTCTACGGTGAAATCTGGGTTGAGGGCCAGCAACTCAACCGCGTCTGCGTCCGACAAAGCTGCTTCTTTCAGCCGGGCCAGCACCGCCTCCACGCCCGAGGGGCTGTCACGGCGAATGAGTTGCTGGATGGCCAGAAGTTGCACACGTTCGTCTTTTACTGCCAAAAGCTTTTCACAGGAATCCAGCGGCAACAAGCCTGACCGGGGGACATGGGACAGATACGCCTGAAAATGGGCCTCGGTTACCTGGCCAGCGGCATATTCATCCAGCAAACGTTGCAACCGGAAAGCGGCAAACATTTTTAACTGTAACCCCGTCAGACTGGCCTCGTTGCCGGTTTGCTGCACCAGATCGTACAAGATCAATATTTGAGGCACGGTAGCTTCGGCGAACCGTTTCAAACACTTTTGCCAGGCTCGTTCAGACTCTCCTGACCGGCCGGCCTGCTGGCAGATCAGGGCCCGTTCCAACAACAGGGCGAACGCGGGCGCCCCTCCTTTCAGACCAACCCCTCGCTTTAGCCGATCCACGGTCTTGCCATGAACGGCTTGATCGATCTGCGCCAGCCGCACCTCGGGCTTGATCATTTCAACGGCGATGGCGCCAGGTGAACCAAGCGGCGGTTTGTCCGGTGCCGGCTCGGCCCCCCAAGGATCGACCACCAGGAATTCCAGCAAATATTTACCCGGAGGCATCTGATCGACCGGCGCCTCGAAGCCGAAGCGCCCCTCGGCCTCGTCAGGGATGGTTTGCTCGAAGGGGGGCAGCCACGGTTGCCACAAGGGCCATAAGCGAATTCGCCGGTGGCGCAAACGAACCGGGTCTTGCCAGGTCAGGCTGATCTGCAGCTTATCTTGTCTCTGCTTGATGCGTCCTTTGACTTTTCTTGGGGACCAGGAGCGGGTCACGCTAAGAATGGGCAATCGCAACGGGGTGTCGTGCTCTGGCAGGCCGCGACACTCGACCTCGAACCGGAGAACCGGAGCCCGACTATAGCGCAAAGTGTCCAGAAAGGCGGCCAGATTGAACCGGCCTCCGGCCCGGCGCTGGCTGCGTCTCGAGGCTGAGATGCCCTGACGCTGTATCTCCGCACCATCTGCCTCAACCAAAGAAAGGCTCAACTGGATGTCAGGTTTCGAGCCGGAAGGGTTATCGGCTTGGAGGCCCTGGCCAACCTCACCAAGGTCGATGAGCAGCGCCGGCGATTGGGTCTGCAAGAGCGCATCCAGGGGGCGTTTGAGCATCCAACCTGTCCAGGGTTGGCCCTGCCCTTCCCCTGCTTCGCCGACCAGTTTCCAACGCAGCCGGCGCAGGGGCACTCGCACCGGCACCCGCACCTGCTCACCGTCGGGGGCTGGTTTGATAACGGTCAGAGCTACGGTTGTCGTCTCCGGATCGGCCACCACCTGGTGAATTTGGCTGCCGGATGGCCCAACGGCCGGGTTTTGCCCGGTTGTCGCCTGAACCCGGCACGCTCCCTCCTCCGGCTGACACTCGACCAGATCACCCGGCCCGGTCTCGATGAGCAACGTGACGGGCGGCGGCCCGGCCTTCGGGTCCGGAACATAAAGCTCCTCGTGGCCGCTAATGGTTAGCCGGGGCAGAACCCGCAGCCGCAATTCGGCGTCGCGCCCCAGGGGCCCGCGCAGGCGCAGGACGAAGTTGCCGTAGGGCGCGTCTCCCAGCAAGGGGTCGAGGCTGAGCGGCAGGTCCACGTAACCGTCGCCCTCTTGCAAATAGGGACGCAGCTCGGACAGGGGTAGGCTGCGATCCAGGGTGGGATGCGCGGCCCAACGGTTGCGTAACGTCAGCCGCCAACGGCCGAGTTCTTCGATCAGGCCGGTGCGGCCGGCCAACGGGATGCGCACGGCCGGCGGCGGGCCGATGTAGAGCGGGGTCAGGTTCGAACCGGCTTCGCCGGCGACCGTAAACTGTTCCCCGCCAACCAGATAGGGGCGAGTCGTCGCTTCGTCGGGCCGAATGGCGATGGAAAAGAGGGTCTCTCCATCTTGGAGCAAAGCCAGGCGGCTGACCTGGCTCAAATCCCAGGCCTGAACCCGGAAAGCGGCCCAGCGCCCCGGCAGGCGGGGGAATTCTTCTAGCAGTTGGCCTTCACCGACCAGGTCTAACTCGGCCTCCCTCGGGTAGAGCAACCATAACGGCCCGGCGGGTAAGGCCGTCCCGCGCCGGCGCAGGGTCTCGGAGCCGGGATCGAAGGCCAGCAATGGTCGCTCGTGGTCGGGGCCGTGATAGCGCCAACTGCGCTGTTCCTGGCCACCGACCAGGAGCGAGACCTGATAGACCTCAGCCGGTGTTTCTAGCAAATAGGTCTCCGGCGTGGTGCGCAAATCGTAGCCGGAGCGCCGGATGCGAACGGGCAACTCAACCGCCGCCCCCCCATCGTTCACCTGCCAGACAACCTCGGCCTGGCTGAGGGTGGCCGGGATTTGTTGCGGCGGCAGTTCCAGGGTCAGTCCCTCGCCCCAGGGATCGAGCCGGATGACGGGGCGGCGCAGCCTAAAGCCGGAACGTTCCCTCTGAGCGCTGGTCGGGTCCAGGCCTCCACCCTCGACGGCCCAGGCGTGGAAAGCCTCAACCACCCGCCCGGGCAGGCCGGCCTCCTCGGCCGAGGGCACCAGCCCGGTTTCCAGGAATTCAGCGGCCAGCTCGCGGCAGCGCTCGACGAAATCTTCGGCCACCTGCCCGCCGAACTCCAGGAAGCGCAGGACTGGTTTGTCCGTGACGTAGCGCCCGCTGGCCCGGTGCAGCCAGTCGTCGATCAATTCCACCGCCGACATATCCGCATACGCCTCCCGCGTCACCGCCGGGCGGAGCATATTGTTGAAGAAATCGTCCAGGCAGTAGTTGGGGACCCCGCCGTGCATCAAAATCAGGTCCACGTAGCGGCGTCCACCCAAATCGGGGAACAGCGGCAGGCGCAGCCGATCCAGGATCTCTTCAAGCATTCGCCCCCAACGGGAGGTGTAATTCGGCTTCAGCCCGGTCACCTGGCAGACCTGGCTCCAGTAATCGCCGCCCTGGTAGCCGAAGATCCCCTGGGCCACCAGGTAGACGGCAAAAGCGCAGGGGTAATTGTTTTGAATGACGCGCGCCGTTTCGGTCGGGCCTAGACTGCGCAGCCGGAGTCCGATGGCCTGGCCGAGTTTTTGGCACTCGCCGGCGGTGACGGGGATCTCGCCCAGCAGCTCGACGGCCCGGACCTGGAGGGCGAGCCATTGTTCCCAGTCGCGGAGGGGGGTTCGGTTTGGGGGAGGTTTGGTGTTCATACGTTTACATTACTCAGCCAGGTTTTTTATAATTTCAGATAAACTCGGAACTCAAGACTCGATGCTATTCCGCCTCCGCCCGCAGCAGGGCGTTGTCGTAATACATCAGCAGGCCGGGGTCTTCTTGCAGGACCGAGGCCGGCAGGCGTTGGGCGACCTGGACGATGGTCTGATAGTCCCGCTCGGCCCAGGCCCGCTTGAAACCGGCCCGGACGGCTTCGGTGCGGAAGACCTTGAGCTTGGGCGAGCGGCCACTCGCCCCGACCGCGG
>JBHHXL010000147.1:0-10720 GCA_046757065.1 Anaerolineae bacterium | reverse complement strand
CGCTCGTGGCTGGCGCTCAACAACTGGCCGGAACTGCTATCCGAAGGACTTGGCCTGGGCCTGGTCGTGTTCATCGCCGTCCTGGTCAAGCGCTTGGGGCAGCCCCTGGGTGCGGCCCCGCTCGGCAGCTCCGAAACCGGCAACCTCTTCCTCGAAGCCTTGAGCGCGGTCAGCTATCAAACCGACCTGTCGCTCGACCCCGCCGCCGCCCTCGATTTCCTGGCCCGCCAGTTCGGGGTTGCGCATCATTTGTGGCTGACCGTGGTGGTTGTGGCCGGAGCGGGGGTGTGGTTAACGGCTAAATTCGTTAGCCGGTTAACCGGTCAACGGGTTGACCGATCCACCAGTCAACCAATCCCCCAACCCGCCGCTTACCTGTTCACCCTCCTGCTGTTCGCGCTCATCGTCCTCGAAATGATCACCCTCCTCCCACCCTGGCGGCGGAACCCGCGCTATCTGGTGATGTTTCTGCCCCTGTTTTACCTGCTGGTGGGAACGGGCGTTGTGAACCTGCTGCCCAAACGCTGGACCGAAGGGGCGGCGCGCGCCAAAGCCTGGCTGCCGCTGACAATCCTGTCGGCCCTGGGGGTTTTCAGCCTCCTGGGCTACCCCGACTGGCAGATCGCCTACCGCACCCCGGAGCCGGCCTACGAGGTGGCTTTTCGCTACCTCCAGACCCAGTGGCAGCCGGGCGACGCCATCCTGACCATGAACGTTTCCGCCGTGGGGCTCTATTTTCAAGATACCGCTGCGACCGGGGCCACCTATTTCCCGATGCAGGAGGACGCCGGGCAATTCCTGCTGACCGCCGGGCGCGGCCAGGTCGATCGCTGGTTGGGCCGGCCCTGGATCGGCGATGCGGGCAGCTTCAACCGCGTCCTGAACCGGCATCCCCGCGCCTGGTTTGTGACCGATACAATCCGCCTGCCCGTCTATTATCGCGGCGATTGGCTGGCTCTGCTCAACAGCCAGATGGAGCGCGTGCTCGAAACCGATAACGTGATCCTCTACCGGACCCGGCCCGACCGCGTGCCCCTCCCCACCGGGCCGGATGTTCCCCGCTCCGCCGATCTGGGCGGCCTGGTGCGCCTGACCGGCTTCAGTCTCGGGTCGCCGTCCGGGGCTGCGGCCGGCCTGCGCCTGACCCTGTTCTGGCAGGCCCTGGCCGAGGTCCCCATCGATTACACCCGCTTTGTCCATTTGCGCGATGCAGACGGGGCGACCGTGGCCCAGGCCGATGGGCAACCCCTGGACGGCCTGTACCCCACCAGCCAGTGGCGTCCGGGCGAAACGCTGGTCGAGCCGGTCGTTCTCGATGTGAGCCAGGTGCCTCCGGGAACTTACACCCTCTACGCCGGGCTGTACGATTTATCCACCTTGCAACGCCTGCCGGTCAGCGGCGACAGGGGCGGCGAAAACGCCGTCATCCTGGGCCAGGTGCAAATCCCATGAACGGGCAACGGCGGCGCTCGGTCTGGTTGTGGAGCCTGGGCCTCTTTTTGCTGGCCCTGGCCCCGCGCCTGCCCGGTTTGGGGCAGTTCCTGACCAGTGACGAGCAGACCAACATCTTCGCCGCCGGCAGCGATGTCATCACCGCCCTGCTGCGAGGCGATCTGGCCGGGACGTACTGGCACTTTTACCCCGGCGTAACGATGACCTGGACCGACGCCATCGGTCTGGGGCTGGGCTGGCTCCTGGCCCGCCTCGGCGGGGATTCCAGCCTGGCCTTCAGCCAGTATTTGTACGGCAACCTGGTCGATCTGCTGGTGGCCGCGCGCCTGCCCTACGCGGTTCTGTCCGCGTTGTTCAGCCCGGCGCTATTTGTGCTTTTGCGCCGCCTGTTCGACGACGGGCTGGCTCTGGCTGCCGCCCTGTTGGTGGCCCTGGACCCCTTCTTCCTGGCCCACTCTCGCCTGGCCCACGGCGATATGCCGGTTTCGGTCTTTATGGCCCTGTCCGCGCTGGCCTTCTTTCTCCATATGCGCCAGAACGAGCGCAAATGGCTCGTCTTTTCCGGCCTGATGGGAGGTCTGGCCGCGCTGACCAAAGCGCCGGGGCAATTCATCGCCCCCTTCGTGATCGTGGTAGCCCTGGGGCACTGGCTGGCAGCATCATTTCAGGCCCGGCAACTCGACCGGACCCTGGCCTGGCGCTGGCTGGTCGATCTGCTCATCTGGGGCGGCGTGGCTCTGCTCCTATTCGTCGCCCTGTGGCCGGCCATGTGGGTCGATCCGGCGGGGACGGTGGGCCGCCTGCTGGCCGAAACGCTCGGCAAGGTTGAGGAGGGACATCTGGTTTACTTCCGGGGCCGGCCCACGCTCGACCCGGGCCTGGGCTTCTACCTGACGGTCATCCCGTTCCGGTTGACGCCCCTGACCAGTCTGGGCGCGTTGCTCAGCCTGGGGCTGCTCGGCTACGGCCTGCTCCGCCGGGCGACGCTGCCCGACCCGGACCGGCGCTTTCAGGCCGGGTTGTTCCTGGTCTGGGTTTTCGTCGTGCTGATCCTTCTGGGGGGCAACCTCAGCCCCAAGAAACAGGACCGCTACCTGCTGCCCCTGTTCCCGATGCTCGATGTGCTGGCCGCCCTGGGCTGGCTGGGGCTATGGCGTCTGCTCGAATCGCGCCGCCGGCGCGGGGTGGTTCCGGTGGCGAGCTCCGGCACGAGCCGCCCGGCGCTGGCGGTCGTTCTGGCCCTGGTGGCAGCCCAGGCCGCCCTGTCGTTGCCCCACCATCCCTACTACCTGGCCTATTTCAACCCGCTGCTGGGTGGATTGCCGCGCGCCGTCACCACCACCCTGGTCGGCTGGGGCGAGGGGATGGAGCAGGCCGCCGCCTATCTCAACCAAAAGCCCAACGCCGAAAGCCTGTACGTCGCCTCGACCCCCTCCCAGACCTTTCTGCCCTATTTCGCCGGGCGTGGCGAGAATTTCTACACCAACGACGTCGCCCTGCGGGCCGATTACGTGGTCATCTACCTGGCCCAGAAGCAACGCCGCGCCCCCAGCCCCGAGATCGTCAGTTACTTTGAAGGCCAGACGCCGGAATACGTGGTCGAAATTGAGGACGTGCCTTACGTCTGGGTTTACGCCAACCAACCGCTGATCACCCCGGAGGCGCCGCCGGACGGCAGCCCGGCCAACATCGGCTTTGGCCAGGTGATGCGCCTGGCCGGTTATAAGCTCGCCGCCGGCGGCGAGGAAGATACTTTGCAGGCCACGCTGTTCTGGCACGCCCTGCCGCCCATTGCAGGGGATACGGGCCCCTGCCGCGAGCAGGTGGTAGAAAGGGTGGCTCACCTCGTTTGCGACCGGAAGAACTACACCGTTTCGGCGCGGGTGGTGGATGCTGAGGGCCGAATGGTAGGCCAGCACGATAGCCCGCCGGCCAACGGCCTGCTGCCCACCGGCCAGTGGCGTCCCGGCGATTACGTGCGCGACGCCCACGCCATCCCCCTGCCCCCAGAGCTGCCGGCCGGCCGGTACCGGCTCGAAACGGTGGTTTACCAGGCCGAAACGGGCCAGGTGCTGGCCGGTCCCGTTGTGGTGACGGCCTTCGAGTTTCCGGCGGATTTGGAGGCCGGACCTTGAGCCAGCCTGCCCCGGCCTCCGCCGCCCGGCCCGGCCCGCTTGCCCGCTGGGCCCCGCTGGTGCTGGTGGCCCTGGCCGCCGCCGCCTTCCGCTACCCGCTGCTCGATTCTTTGCCGCCCGGCCTCAACTTCGACGAAGGGGGCGAGGGCATCGCCGCCCTCGACGTGGCCCACGGGATCTTCCGGGTGTGGTGGCCCATCGGCGGCGGCAAAGAGCCGCTGATGGCTTACCTGGTCCAGCCCTTCTTCTGGCTCTTCGGCCAGACCCGCCTGGCGTTGCGGGCCTACACGGCCACGCTCGGCGTGGGCAGCGCCCTGGCCACCTTCTGGCTGGCCCGTGAACTGGGCCCCGGCCTGGGGCGCGACAGGCAGGGTCTGCCATCGCTCCTCCTGCCCACCCTGGCCGGCCTGGGCCTGGCGACCGCCTTCTGGCACGTGGCCTACAGCCGCATTGCCTTCCGGGCTCTGTCCAACCCCCTGGTCGAAGCCCTGGCCCTGGCCTTCTTGTGGCGCGGCCTGCGAACTGGTCGCTGGCGTGACTTCATTCTGAGCGGGGTCTTCGCCGGCGGGTTGTTCTACACCTACCTGGCCGGCCGGTTTGTGCCGCCCGCGCTCGTCCTCTTTTTCGCCGCCCAGGCGCTCCTGGCCTGGCGGCAAGATGAGCGATCGCTGTTGCTGCGCTTTTGGAAGCAACTGGCCGTCCTGGGCGGGACGGCCGTCCTGGCCGCCGGACCGCTCCTCCTGTTTTTCCTGCGTAACCCGGCGGCCTTCTTCGAGCGGGCCGGGGCCGTTTCGATTTTCAATCCGGCCATGAACGGGGGCGACTTTTGGGGAACGCTATGGCGAAGCACGGCGGGCACGGTCGGCACTTTTCTCAGCCTGAGCGGCGACCCCAATTGCCTGGGCAACATCCCGGTCCGCGCCGGCGATCCGGCCTGTAGCGGGGCCATCCCCGGCAGCCCGATGCTGGGCCCGGCCCTGGCCGCCGCCTTCGTTCTCGGCTTCGCCGTCTGCCTGTGGCGCTGGCGGGACCCGGCCCACCTCTTCCTCCTCGTCTGGTGGCCGGTGATGCTCCTGCCGGCCATCCTGGCCCCGGAGGGCGTGCCCCACCACCTGCGCCTGATCGGCACCGCCCCGGCGACGTATATTTTGGTGGCGATAGGGCTGTGGACTTTTCTCGCAGCGTCAGGGCAGATCATAAATCGAGTTATCAGGTATCAGATATTAGGTATTAGGGGTCAGCCGCTGTTTGCATTTGCTCTCGGTTTGCTGATTTTTGTAGCCATCGGATTCCAGACGTATCGTGATTATTTTGTCCGCTGGCCGGTTGAGGTCGATTCGTACCTGCCGTTCGATGTCTACGCCGGGGAGTTGGCGGGGCAGATCGCAGCGGAAAGCGATCCGGCGGTGGCCTACGTGATCCCGATGGACTTACGGGCCGCCCACGAAGCCCGGCACTACTCGCTCGATTTTCTGTACCGGGGCGCGACCCGCTGGGGCTACGTGCCCGTCGACGAAGCCACGGTCGCCGAGCGCCTGACCGAACTGGCGGCGGGCAAATCGGCCTTAAAGGTCGTGCGCTGGACCGCCGACAAGCACCGGGAGGCCGACGCCAAAGAGCTGGTCACCTTTCTGCTTGGCCTGGAGGGCAAGCTGGTCAACGTCGAGACCTACCGGGCTTACAACATCGAAACCTACCAACTGCCCGGCCCCAACACCGTCTTTGCCTTTCCGCAGCCGAAGCCTCGGGGTGAGCTGGACTTTGCCGGCCTGTTGCGCCTGGAGGCCTGGCGGCTGGGGCTGGCCCCGGCTGGCGACCGCCTCTGGGTCGCCCTGCAATTGTCGCCCCTGGCCCCAATGGATGCCGACTACAAAGCCTCCGTGCGCCTGGTCGCGCCCGATGGCTCCCGCCCGGCGCAGCAGGACCGGTTGTTACTGCACAACTGGCACCAGGGAACCCGTTTGTGGCCGGCCGAGCCGGTCCGCGAGTACTACCTGCTCCCCCTTCCGCCGGAGGCCCCGTCCGGCGCTTATGAGGTGCGGCTGGTCCTCTACCACCCGGATACGCTGGCCCCGTTGACTGTGGAGGGCCGCCAAGAGGTGCTGCTGGGAAGCGTGCAGGTTGAATGATCGACCAAAGCCAGTATAATTAAGGGTATGAGCGAGGAAACCACAGTCGCGCCCGTTAAACCGGATGTAGATATTGAATTTGTGGTCCAGGACGAGGCCGAGCTGGACAAGCCCTACCGGGTCATCATCCACAATGATGATGTGACCCCCTTCGACTTTGTCATCGCCGTCCTGGTTGAGATCTTTCACCTCTCCCTGGACAAAGCCTACGACATCACCTACGAGGCGCATACGCAGGGCAACGCCTACGTCATGACCCTCTCCCTGGAAGAGGCCAAACGCCGGGTGTTCAAGGCCCAATACACCGCCCGGAGCCAGGGGTATCCCCTCACCTTCAGCATTGAACCGGACTATTGATCGCTAAAATCACCCAAAACAAAAGCGCCGCCAATAAATGGCGGCGCTCTTGTGGCTCACATCCGGCTTAGAGTTGGGCACTTGACACGCAGATGAAATAATGTAAACAGGTATGGAACAGGCTGCGGTCTTAATTATCAGCTCACAGGTGGATTCACGCTTAGCTACTACCGTCGGTGGCTGCCCGTGGGTTGTTGCTGCTCTGCCTTCGACCCCTTCAACAAGAGCAAGGCGGGGCGACTCATACGTTCGCTATAGGCCGGGTACCGCCCGGCCAGCAAGCCACTCACTTCGAGTGACACAGGCCAATGGGCCCATCAGGGGTCCCGCCTGGTGGTGTATCTCCTCACCGGTTCAACCTCGATTGAGTTTTGATGAGTTTGGGGCACGGCCCATCAAAACTCAGGATACGGTCGTGGATGGTTATCCAAGGATTCCCTGAGAATTACGCAATTGTGAGCCAGGTCGGAAACCTTGAAATGTTAAACAAAAAATCGGCTGCTTGGGCGTCCTGCGAGGAACAAACAAAATAGAGGGTTTTTCGAGATCACCAGTTGGTAAAGTACCGAGTTCGCAATTAGCATACCGTATTCTTGGGGCAATTGGTATCGGGTAATCACCTGATTTATTTAAGAAAGTTAACAAATAGCGAGGGGTTTAATCAATAGAAGGTGTCGGCAACGTGCGAACGAGAGCGCCATCTGGGACTCGCCAGAGCGAGATGGTGCCGCTCAGCGCGCCGGCAGCGACCAGCGAGTCGTCAGGAGCCAGGGCCAGGCTCCTGATCGCCGGGGCCTTATCCTCCAACGTTTGCCGCAATTCGCCATCCGCCGCGCCCCAGAACCGCACCGCGTTGCCTGAAGCCGAAGCCAACATTCCCCCGTCGGCAGCAAAGACGACGCTCCAAACCGGGCCGGGGTGCTCCAGCCTACGCAGCAGGGTTCCGTCGGCGGTTTGCCACAGGCGCACGGTCGAGTCAAAGGAAGCTGTGGCCAGGGTCAAGCCATCCGGGGCGAAGGCCAGACTCAGGACCGGGCCGGCGTGTTCCAGGAGGATGTAAAGCGGGCTTCCGTCCGCCGCTTGCCAGAGCCGGACCGTGCCGTCCTGCCCGCCAGAGGCCAGCGCGCCTCCGTCCGGGGCAAAGGCCACGGCGCTGACCGAATCGGCGTGCCCGTCCAGGCGGCGCAGCAGCGTCCCGTCGCTGGCCCGCCACAGGCGGACCGACCCGTCCCAGGCCCCCGTAGCCAGGATGTCGCCGCCGGAAGCGGGGTTGAAAGCCAGGCTCGACACGGGGGCGCTGTGCTCCAGGACGCGCAGCAGCGTCCCGTCGCGCACCTGCCATAGCCGGACGGAGCCATCGGCGGACCCGGTCGCCAGGATCGTACCATCCGGCGAGAAAGCCACGCTCAGCACCCCGCCGCCGTGCCCCTCCAATGTGGTCAACAGGATGCCATCCGCCGCCTGCCACAAGCGGACCCGGCCATCCTCAGAACCGGAGGCCAGCACAGCCCCGTCGGAGGTGAAGGCCAGGCTGCGCACCACCGGCACCGCTCCGCCGGGCTGGCGCAGCGGCCGGACACCGGCGCTGAAGGAGGGAATAAAGCCCAGCAACGTCATCCCGCCGTTGATCAGGATGACCTCAACCACCATCACCACCACCACCAAAAAGGCCGCCCAGGCCGGCCACCGTCGCCGCCGGGTTGCAGGTTTTTCGGTTGGAATCGGGGTTTGGGAGGGAGACGGGCCTCCGCGATGCCTGGTCATAAACGCTCGACCTCTCACAGGAGAGACTACCCGAAAACCGGCGGTTTGCAAAATGAACGGAACCGGAACCGTTCCAGCAGGCTGGACATTTTTTTCCAGCCAGTGTATGCTGGTGAACGTTCAAAAAACTGTGAGGACACCCGAATGACGGCCATCCGGGGCATTGCCCTGATCTGCCTGGCTTTTTTTGTGCTGGGCCTGATTTACAGCGTGGCGACACCCATCTTTGAAGCCTCCGACGAGCGCTGGCATTACCCCGTCGTCAAGCACCTGGCCGACGGGCGAGGCCTGCCGCTGCAGGACCCGGCGGTCGAGACGCCCTGGCATCAGGAGGGCAGCCAGCCCCCCCTCTACTACGCCCTGGCCGCAGGCTTGACTTTTTGGATCGACACCGGCGATTTCGCCCAGGCGCAACGCCCCAACCCGCACGCCATCGTCGGCCAGCCCCTGGTCGTTGGCAACAAGAATATGATGCTCCACGACCAGCGGGACGGGCGGCCCTGGCGAGGCGCCTGGCTGGCCGTCCACCTGATCCGGTTCTTCTCGCTGGCGCTGGCGACCGTCACCGTCTGGCTGACCTGGCGCATCGCCCGCGAGGCGTGGCCGGGTGATGACGGGACGCCGCTGTTCGCCGCCGCTCTGACGGCCTTCAACCCGATGTTTCTCTTCATCAGCGCCTCTGTCAACAACGACAACCTGGTCGCGCCTCTGGCCGCCGGGGTGGTCCTGGTCCTGTTGAGGGTTCTCAGACGAGGCCAGAGCCCCGCCGACGGCCCGCTGCTGGGCCTGCTGCTGGGCTTAGGCGCGCTGAGCAAGTTGAGTATGCTGGGGTTGATCCCGCTGGTGGCCTTCACCCTCACCTGGGACGCCTACCGCCACAGGGCCTGGCGCATGTGGTGGCAGAACGGGCTACTGAGCGCCGGGCTGCTGCTGGCGCTGGCCGGTTGGTGGTATTGGCGCAACTGGAACCTCTACGGCGACCCGACCGGCCTCAACCGTATGCTGGACATCGCCGGGCGGCGGGCAGAGCCGGCGAACCTGCTGGCCGAGTTCGAGGGCTTTCGCATTTCGTACTGGGGGCTATTTGGCGCGGTCAACATCATCGCCCCAACCTGGATTTACCGCGCCCTGGACGCCTTGACCGCGCTCGGCGGGTTGGGATTGGGGGTCTGGCTGGTGCGAAAACGCCTCTCCCCCGCCGCAAACGGGGGGAGCATAGGGGCAGGGCTGCTTCTGCTGGCCTGGGTACTGATCGTCCTGCTCGGCCTGATCCGCTGGACCAGCCTGACCTACGCTTCGCAAGGCCGGCTGATGTTTGTAGCCATCGCCGGGGTCTCGACCTCCCTGGCTATCGGGTTGAGCAGCCTGATCCCAGGTCGCTGGCAACGGCCCGTGCTGGCCTCGATTGGCGGCGGGCTGCTGCTCTTCGCCGTTGCCAGCCCGTTCCTCTACATTGCCCCGGCCTACGCCCGCCCCCCGTTGCTTCGCGAGGCGGACCTCCCAACCGATCTGGACCGCCTCGACTGGGTCTTTGACGGCAAGATGAAACTGCTGGGCTACCGCCTGGATCAAACAGCCGTTCGCGCCGCCGAAACGCTGCCGGTCGAAGTCTACTGGCAGGCCCTGGAGCCAATGTCCCTCAACTACAGCGTTTTCGTCCAGCTACAGGGCCGGGGGCGCGAGGTTGTCGGCGCGCTCAATACCTACCCCGGCCTCGGCCTGCGGCCCACGTCGAGCCTGTCGCCCGGCGATATTGTGGCCGACACCTACCTGGTCCCGGTCAGCCCCCAGGCCGAGGAACAAGCCCCGGCCCGGGCCCGGCTGGCCATCGGCCTGTACGATTACGGCCAGCCGGGGCGGCCCGCCAGGCCCGCCGTCGATGCCAGGGGGCGGCCCCTGGCCGATCCGGCCGTGGCCGAGATCAAGCTGCTTCCCTGGCAGTGGCCCGACCCGCAACCCCAACTCCCCCTCAACGTTCAGTTTGACGACGGCATCGGCCTGCTTGGGGTCGATTCAAGCTGCGACTTGCGGCCCGGACCCTGCGCTTTGACCCTGTACTGGCAGGCAACGGCAACGCCCACGGCGGATTACCAGGTGTTTATCCAGCTCTGGGACGATGAGCGGCATGTGGCCGGCTTCGATGGCCCGCCGGTCGACGGCAATTACCCAACCCGGTGGTGGGCGGCGGGCGAAGTGATTATCGACAGGCACGGCATCTCGATGCCCGACGAATTGCCCTCCGGCGACTACCGCTGGCTGGTGGGTCTGTACCGGTTGGACGCGAAGCGGGGCGCCCGCCTGCCCGCCTACGCCCCCGATGGCGCGCCTCTGCCCGATTTCGCGGTCACGCTCGACGCGGAGCAATTGCGGCCATAGGCATCCTCCCCTAAAAATAGCTGCCTGCCTGTTAGCGGGTAGCCGGGCATTGTATTGAGGGCTTCAGCCCCTGCCAGTTTCACAGGGCTAAAGCCCTTAATACGGTTGCATTCCGGCGGCGTCGCGCAAGCGGCCGCCTCTGCTATTTTCACGCTTCGCGTCGTTGCTGTGGCGAAGCCTCGGTCCGACTGCCTCATTGCCACTCAAACTCCCCCAGCTTCAACGCCCCACCCGCGCCTGCATCGCCCGCAACCGGCAGGCGCTCCCCGCTATCAGGGCGATACAGGCCAACCAGCAACGTGTAACAACCGGGGGGTAGATCGCCGGGCAGGACGATTTCCCGCTCATCGGCGATGATCTCGCCCGCATCCCACAGGCTGGTCGGATATGCGCCCTGGGCAGGCGGCCCGTCGGCCTGGGCAACCACACTTCCCGCCTGATCGACCACGTGGACGAAAACGGTGAAATCGGCGCGGGGCGTTGTTTCGGCCTGCCAGAAGAGAGACA
>JBHHXL010000146.1:0-10763 GCA_046757065.1 Anaerolineae bacterium | reverse complement strand
AAGAGTACTATATATAGAAGGCCGGTGTCTATCCCCCGCCGCCACTACAAAGGGCCATAAAAGAATGAAAAAAGAGCGATCACCAGGATCGCTCTTGTGTTAAAGGAATTAGGTCGGGGGGTGTGTCCGACATTTTAGGAGGACCGGGGGGTGTGCGACCGAAGGGAGTGTGTCCCCCCGCTTCGCGTCCCCCCGGTGCTTTCCAAAAAATTCGGACGCACCCAGGCCGGGCGGCGAAGCCCGACCTTTTAAAATGGATCTTATAGGGATTAAGATGCTGGGCCGACGGATGACCCGTTCACAGCTCGTTCGGGTCCAGGTCGTCGTATCGTATTTGCTTACCGTTTACCCATCCCTGGCGGATGGCCAATCTGGCTGCTTGCCGCCGGTTGACGGTGTGTAGCTTGTTCAAGATGCTCCGCACGTGGCTCTTGACCGTATGCACGCTCAATGAAAGCCGGGTAGCGATTTCCTTATCCGTAGCGCCGGTAGCGATCAACCCCAGCACTTCGACCTCGCGGGAGGTAAGGTCCGGTTCGTCTCCGGCGGAAGCCAAGGGCTGCGGCCGGTCGGCCACGCGGGCGAACTCCTCGAACAGGCGCGCAGCCAGTTTGGATGGCAGAACCGACTCGCCGCGCAAGACCACCCGCAGGCTCTGCAGGAAATCGGTGGATCTGGCGTTCTTCAGCAGATAGCCGTTCGCCCCGGCCTTAATAGCTTCGAAAAGTCTTTTGTCCTCTTCGTGGATGGTGAGGATAAGGATGCGCACCTCCCCCACTTCGGGCGCGGCGCGGATGAGGCGCGTGGCCTCTAACCCGTCGCAGACCGGCATATTGATGTCCATCACGATCAAGTCGGGGCGCAGGTCGCGGGCCAGCTTGAGAGCCTCGAAGCCGTCCCCGGCCTGGCCGACTACTTCCATATCCGCCTGGTCGTCGATCAGATTGGTCAACCCATCGCGGAAGAGTTCATGATCGTCGACAAGTAAAATACGAGCCCGGCTCATAGGACAAACTCCTTATGAGGGTTCTGTGATTACGTGGTGTCGTGACACAAGCCACTGGCTTGTGGTGGCAGATCACATCCTTCGCGTTCCTCGCGCAACTAATTCAGATCGAGTGGAAAGTGGGCAATCACTCGGGTTCCGGCGTCCGGCGCGGAGTCGATAATCACCTGCCCCCCGCACCGCTTGGCGCGGGTCTGCATGATCGTCAATCCCAGGTGATTATTCCCCCGGACCTCAGCCGGGTCGAAACCACGACCATCGTCTTCCACGGTGAAACGGACCTGGGCGTCCTCGGCCAGGTGTTCGACGCGCACCCACACCTGCTGCGCCTGGGCGTGCCGCCGGGCGTTAGCCAGGGCCTCGCTCACAATGTGCAGAACCTGCTGCTGCGTCACACGCGGCAGATCCAGGGCCGAAGGATCGGAGATGATCAACTCGGTAACAATGCCGGAGGTCTCCTGAAAATCGGCCAGAGAGGCAGCCAATTCCTCGGCCAGGTCCTCGGCGTCAGGCGCGACCTCGTGCAGACCGGCCAGGGCGGCCCGCGTCTGGCCATAAGCCTTATCGAGGGCTGCCATCATTTTTTCAAGCTCGGCCTGGGCCTCGCTCCCGCTCTCAACCGGGAGCATATCTTTCAGTCGCTGGGCCTTCAAATTGAGGAAGCTCAACGTCTGGGCCAGGTGATCGTGCAACTCGGCTGCCAGGCGTTCGCGCTCGGCCAGCGTAGCAGACTGTTCGGCCTGCCGCCGTCCGGCTTCGAGCAAGCGGGCGTTGGCAATGGCAACAGCGGTCGAGTTGGCCAGCAAGGTCAGGACGCGGGTTTCGTCTGCACCGAATCTTTCGGGCGTCGACCGGATCACGCACAGCGCGCCAAGGGTGCGCTGGCCGGTGCGCAGCGGGGTGACAAGGCAACTCTCCGGGTTATGGATATCCAGAAAAACACATTCAGCGCAGGTGCTGCCCACATCGACGGTTTCGCAGCCGTTGACCACCTGGGACATCATCCCAAAGCCCACCGGCTGCCGCCAGCCGGCGTCCAGGGTCGTCACGCCATTCGAGGAGGCAAGGAGCAGATGTGTCTCCTCCTCGTCCAGCAGGCACAGGCTGGCTGTTTCGGCCTGCGTCAATTCTCTGGCCCGGTCGGTAACAGAGGATAGGAGTCGCTCAAGATCGAGGTCGGTTACAATCTCCTGGCCCAATTCAAACGCAGAGGCCAATTCCTGCGTCCGCCGCCTGATGCGGGATTCCAATTCCGCCATCCAGGTGGTCAACTCCGTTTGCGAGGCTTTCAATTGAATTCGCGTCGCATCAAAGCTGTGGGCCAGGGTATTGATTTCGTCGGGGCCCGTGATCTCAACCGGGGTGTCCAGGTCGCCATCACCGATTCGCTCGGCGGCGACTCCTAACTTGTGGAGGGGTGTCAACACCGATCTTCGTGTGACCCGGTAACTAACGACCAGGAGGCCCAGGACGCTGATGAAGAAAACGGATTGAATCCACTGCAAGCGGGCCACCTTTGCGGCCGAAGTGACCTCGTACAACCTGACCACCTCGTCGGTCTCTTTCGCCAGAGCGGACGACAGGCGTTCCATCTCCGCAATGGCGGTTACGTAATCCGGGCTGCCCAGCTCGGCGGCGGCGATTGTGTCTAAGTAGCCGTCAAACTTGTTCCAATTTTGTTGAATCTGTTCCAGCTCGACCCGGATGATCGGGTTTTGGATGGCCGGCACCTCCACCGGCTGATCCGGCAGGTAGGGCGCTTGCCCGCCAGAGGACAACGCCCGAAGAGTCTGGTCAAAGGTCTGGGCCGCTTCTCGCAGGTTCAGACCATGCCTCTCCAGGTCATTCTGTTCCCGCTCAAGTTGCAACGCTTCTTTCGTCATTTGCTGGACGAGCATGCGTTGCCGGCCGGCCAGATTGATAACCAGAGCATCTCGATGTTGGGTTGTTATGATCCAGGAGGTCAGGGCTACGGAAATTGTGACCAGGAAGGAAAATGCTAGGAAAAGGCCCCCCATTTTTGCCCGAAGGCTGGCAAACATCAATTACCTCTCAAGGCGATAAGCCAGACTAATTGACATAGGACTTACGCAGTTGAACACTGGTCGATAATAAAACCAACCACGGAGACACGGAGGGTACGGAGAAATCTAATGAAAAACGCAGTGCACTCCGTGCTTCTGTGGTTAACAATTCTCTGCGCCTCTTCCAAAGTACGTAACTCCTATGACAATTACCTATTATAGCAAAAAAGTACTTACAATATATGTTAAACCTCTATGAGTTTTCTATGAAAATTGTTAGAATCTGCTTTATCTGTTTTTTTCGACAATGCGTTGTCGTGTTTTTGACATAATCGCCCCCAAGTCATTAGAATCCAAGAGCTTTGCAGCGAAAAGAAAAGACCGGTAGTCCCCCGTTTAGGTGTTGTTGCGCGCGCGATTGGGGGGTGAGTTGAACCGCCAAGACGCGAAGTGCGCCAAGAAAAAGCAAAAACCAAGCAAACCTTGGCGTTCGCCTGTCCCCGCCGAAGGCAGGGGATGGCGTCTTGGCGGTGCATCTTTGCCTCGTTTGGAACCGGCAACACTTGATAAAGGGACTATCAAAAGACCCAGGACGCTTTTTGCCGCCTTCTTGATGGCAGCTTACCGCCTCAACGCAAGGGGGGGTAGTGTCAATCTTCCTGTTTTTTGGGAAGGGGGGTGATTTTATGGCGACGAACGAATCAATTGAGCTTCCAGGGGTTTCTCTATTAGAAATTCTTCCGCCACTCGATGAAGATAACCCCGTTGGGCGGCTCGGTATTGACCGTGATTTCTTCCGATAGCGTTTTCAGGTTCGGGTTGCATTGCGTATCGCCGGGATTGGCAGGGCCATCGACAATATCGACCGTCCAGGTGCCGGGCTTGGCGAAGGTGTCCAGCAGAATGTCATAGTTGCCGGGTGGGTAGTTGCCCGGCGCGCCAGATGGGTATGAAACGGTGCAAAATGTGCCGCTGCGGACGCGGACGCGGACGCCGTCGATGTTGTTCCCCGCCGCATCAGTGATGTTTCCCCGAATCTGGGTGATGGCCTCGTTGAGCTGCTCGAAGGCGTTCGCCACCGTGTATTGGAATTGCGGTTGGGGTGGCGGGGGGGTCTCGGTTGGGGGCGGTGGCGGGGGGGTGTTGGTCGGCGGGGGAGGAGGCGGCGTCTCCACTTCGGGTACGCCGCCGGTGTTGGCCGCCGTCACCACGCTGTCGGCCACCCAGCCCTGGCCGGCGGCCGTGGCGATCTGCCACCAGGAGGCATCGGCGTTGCGCCCGACGACCGGGGCCGACTGCCCCTGCCGCAACGAGCCGATCCGCTGGTAGTTCGTGCCAGGCCCGTTGCGGATGTTAACATTCCCGTCGCTGGCCGTCACGTTCGGATTATCCGGGGCGGGCGTGCCGGTGGGCGGCGGCTGGCCCTCGCCCGATCCGGGGGAGGACGCTGTTCCCTGCGCCGGCGGTTCGGTTGCGCCGGGAGCTTGCAGCACCCGCGTACTCGTGGCCGTTGGCTCCGGGGAACGCTCGTCAGACTCGGACGTGCTGGCGGCCAGCACCTGGGGAAGCGGCGTGGCTGAGGGCGAGGGCGTCCAGGTTGGCTCCGGCGTGCGCGTGGCCAGATTAGCGCCAAAGTCGATGGTAAAAATCTGGTTGAATAACGCCGAAAAGATTAAGTAGTTGACCAGAATGAGAACGATGGCTAAACTCCACTGCCGTCGCGTCATACGTCGTTGGCCTCCATAAGCACCGGTTGAGGAGTATCGAAATTGATGGTTACAGGGCAAGCATTATACCATTATCGATGCTCGGACGCAATGCCTCTTTCCTGCCGGGGTGCGTCCCAAATTTTAGGCGGATCAGGTGCGACGCACTTCTATCGCTCATTTCAAGGCACGAATTTGTGGTTCCCAGCGTGCTTTTCAGGCAAATGATTTGTTGAAAGTGCGTCGCACCTAAAATTCGGGACAGACCCTTCCTGCCAACACAGTATTGACAAAACCGATTCCTGGCGTATAATATAGACGCTTATCTATTTGTTGGACGAGCAACGCTCAATGCAGATTTTGGATACAACGGACTATGCCTGCCTCGAACGTGATTGAATTCTGCCGGGCCTTGTCGGACGAAACCCGGCAAAAGATTTTGGAGACGTTGCAGCAAGAAGGGGAGCTGTGCGTCAATGACCTGGTGGCCTGCTTTAGTCTTTCGCAGCCAACCATTTCACATCACCTGAACTTTCTAAAAAAAGCCAATCTGGTAACCAGCCGCCGCGAGGGCAAACAAATCTTGTACCGCATCAACCAGGAAAATGTGGTCGCCTGCTGTGGGATACTCTTCACCAAGATTCTTCCGGCAGACATGCGGCTGGTCGATGCTCCCTCTACCCAACCTGTGGGAGATATTTCAGGCTGAACCGGTGGTTTTTTTTGGTCTGTCATATAGATACACATAAATATTTTATGGAGGAAAAACCTATGACCCCCCAAACACCTGATGCCACCACCATCAAAACGCAGGTCCGCCAGCGATATGGCTCCCTGGCCGAAAAGATCACGGACGGCCAGAGCGCTGGTTGCTGCGGGCCCTCCACGGCCAGCGCCCCCATCGATTTGATGGCGGAGCGCCCGGCTGAGGCCGCCACTTGCTGCGGCCCGGATGAAGCCATAGCCGATGCCCTGGCCGGTAAGTTCTATGACCAGGGCGAGCTTAGCGGCCTGCCCGACAGCGTCACCGACATCTCCCTGGGCTGCGGCAACCCGACCGCTATGGCCAGCTTGCAGCCGGGCGAAACGGTCCTGGATTTAGGCTCCGGCGGCGGGATCGATTGTTTCATCGCCGCCCGCGCGGTAGGGCCGCAAGGACACGTCATCGGCGTGGACATGACCCCCCAAATGCTGGAGCTGGCCGCTCGCAACAAGGAGAAGCTGGGCGCGACCAACGTCGAATTTCGCCGGGGTGAGATCGAGGCCCTGCCGGTAGAGGACGCCAGCGTCGATGTCATCATCTCCAATTGCGTGATTAACCTCTCGCCCGACAAAGACGCCGTCTTTCGCGAGAGCTTTCGCGTGCTCAAACCCGGCGGTCGCCTGGCCGTATCCGACATTGTTACCCACGGCGAGTGGCCGGCGGCCCTACGGGCCAACCTCGACGCCTGGGCCGGCTGCGTGACCGGGGCCGAAGACGAGGCCGTTTACCTGCAGAAGATGCGCGACGCCGGGTTCACCGATGTTCGCGTCGATTCTCGCCAATACTGGCAGGCAGAAATCCTGGATTCACTGGATGAGGAAACCAGAGCCAGCTTACTCAACAATGTCGATATTGATGGTCTGCCAGCCGACCTTGGAGTGCTCAGCATCAAAGTGACGGCCTACAAGCCCGGGGCTTGATTTTGAACCCCAGTACTGGGGGTGTTTTCAGGAGGATTTGATGACCGATCAAGTAAAATCGTATTTTGCCGGCGTCGCGGAGGAGTGGGATTCATTGCGAGCAGGCTATTTCAGCGAGGCGTTGCGGGCCGCGGCTATCGCCAGGGCCAGCCTGGGTCCGCACGAGACAGTCGCCGATGTTGGGACGGGTACCGGCTTTATGCTGGCCGGCCTGGCCCCAAAGGTCGGGCGGGCCTATGGCCTGGACAACTCTCCGGAGATGCTGGCCGTTGCCCAACGGAACCTGACGGCCTTCGACAACGTGATCCTGCGTCAGGCCGAGGGCTCGGCCCTGCCCCTGGATGCCAACAGCATCGACGCCGCTTTCGCCAATATGTACCTCCACCACGCGCCCGATCCGGCTCTGGCCATTCGGGAGATTGCCCGCATGCTCAAGCCAGGCGGACGCCTGATCATCACCGACCTGGATAGCCACGACCAGACCTGGATGCGAGAAGCGATGGCCGACCTGTGGTTGGGCTTCGAGCGGGAGCAGGTAGCCCGCTGGTTCGTCGATGCCGGCCTGATCGACGTATCCGTGGACTGCGCCGACCAGAACTGTTGCAGCACCTCGGATGCGGGTCAGGAAGTCGAGTTGAGCATCTTTCTGGCCTATGGGCGCAAGCCGGAGTCGTAGGCAGGCCCCCTGGTTTTTGGGGCTTTGTGAGGAATTGTGTGGTAATGTAGGACACGCGGAGCGTGTTAGTTTGTCCCGCACAAGCTAACAGCTTGTGCTACAAAACCCCATAAAAGCTCAAAGAGCCGTTTTTGGAGGCGGGGGTGCAGCGCGTGGCGTCCCTGCCGGATTCCCGAACCTTAGAGACGGTCTGAAAAGTCGGATTTCAGGTGACCGGCACTTAAAAACGTTCAAACCCGGGATAGCATAGGGCCGAATTTCACGAATTTCACCGCAAAAGTGCCGGTCACCTGCCCTGTCAAATACTTTTCAGACAGCTTCTTAGGATGCAAACGAGTCCAGGTTTGACAGGTCAATCCAACTGTGCTACACTGTGCGCCGAGGTCAATACGATGTTCGTTCTAACAATCCGCCCCAGGAGCCCCCGTCCGGCCAGACTGACGTCTGGATAGGTCTGTTGGGCTTGTTCGCGGGTTAAATTTTGACCGACCTTCCAGACGAGTGGAAGGTCGGTTTTTGTTTCCAAGGAGGATGTTGCCATGACACGTGTGGGGGTTTACGGGGCGACAGGTTACACCGGCTTCGAGCTGCTCAAGCTTCTCAGACGCCACCCGGTGGCCGAGATCGTTTTTGCCACGTCGGTTAGCTACGCCGGGCAAAGCCTGGCCGACGTGTTTCCCATCGACTGGGCGCTACCCCTCATTCCCCACAATGAGGCCGATCCGGCCCAGGCCGAGGCCGTCTTTTGCTGCCTGCCGCACGGGACCTCGGTTGGCGTGGTGGCCGCCGCCCGCGCCGCCGGAACGCGGGTGATCGACCTCTCCGCCGATTTTCGCCTGCGCGACGCCGAGGGCTATCGTCGCTGGTATGGCCTGGAGCACGCCGCCCCGCACCTGCTGGCCGAGGCCGTGTACGGCCTGCCGGAGATTTACCGCGCAGCGGTCCGGGAGACCGATCTGCTGGCCACGCCCGGTTGCTACCCGACCGGTATTTTGCTGGGGCTGTACCCGCTCCTCGAGAGCAAAAGCCTGGCAGACGGCCCCGTCATCGCCGACAGCAAATCGGGGGTCAGCGGCGCGGGCCGCAAGCTCAGCCTGAAAACCCACTTCGTCGAGGCCAGCAACAACTTCTCGCCTTACAACATCGGGCGGAGCCACCGCCACCTGTCGGAAATGGCCCAGGAGATCGAGGGGTTGGGCGGGGATGGAGGAGCGCTGATCTTCTCGCCCCACCTGCTGCCGGTTCCGCGCGGCATCCTGTCGACGATCTACGCCCCCGTTGACCCGGCCCTCAGCGCCGGGGACCTGCAGGCCCTCTTCGACGAAACCTACGCCAGGGAGCCGTTCGTGCGCGTGCTGCCGGTGGGCCAACTGGCCACCATCGCCCACGCGGTTCACACCAACCTGTGCGTCCTGTCGGTGACGCTGGCCGGGCCGGGCCAGGCCATCATTTGCAGCGCCATCGACAACCTGCTCAAGGGCGCAGCCGGCCAGGCCGTGCAAAACTTCAACCTGATGTTTGGTCTCGAGGAAACGATGGCCTTGCCCTGTTAAGGCTGAGGGAGACGCAGATGCAAGTCCTGAAGATCGGCGGCAACGAGCTGGATGACCCCGACTTTGTGAAGGGGTTGGTGGGAGCGGTAAGATCGCTGGCCCAAGCGCCGGTCCTGGTGCACGGCGGCGGCAAAGAGATCCAGCAACTTCAACAGCGCCTGGGGCTGGAGCCGCAATACATCGAAGGGCTACGGGTGACCGACCAGGAATCGCTGGGGTTGGTGACAATGGTCCTGACGGGCCGGGTCAACAAACGCCTGGTGGCCGCTTTTCTGGCGGGTGGGGTTGATGCCTTTGGTATGTCCGGCATCGACCGGGCCTCCATTGAGGCGGTTAAACTCCGGCACCCGAGGGGAGACCTGGGCCAGGTCGGGCGGGTGGTCGCCGTCCGGAGCGAGGTCTTCCTGCGCCTGCTCGACGACGGGGTGATGCCCGTCGTTTCGCCGCTATGCTACGGCCCGGACGGCAGCATCTTCAACGTCAACGCCGACCACGTGGCCCTGGCCCTGGCCCGCGAGCTGGGGGCCGAGGCCCTGGCCTTCGTGTCCAACGTGCCGGGCGTGCTCGACGCGGACGGCCGCCTGCTGGACCGCCTGACCCCGGCCGACGTCGAAACGCTCATCGCCGGGGGCACCATCAGCCGGGGGATGATCCCCAAAACCCGCGCCGCGCTGGAGGCCATCGAGGGCGGCGTGGCGGCGGTCAGGATCACCGACCTGGCGGGCCTGAAAGACGGGGCAGGCACGACGATTGAGTTCGACTGAGTATCGAGAGGAGGCACAATGACCGCATCCGAAATCATCTCATTGGAACAGCAGTATATGTTGCAAACCTACCGCCGCCCCGAGTTTGTGCTCGCCGGTGGCGAGGGCGTCTGGGTTTGGGACGACCGGGGCCGCCGGTATCTGGATGCCGTGGCCGGCATCGCCGTCAACGCCCTGGGCTACCAGCACGAGGCCGTGGGCTCGGCCATCGTCGAGGCGGCCCGCGGCCTGATCCACGTCTCGAACCTGTACTACACCGGGCCGCAGGCCCGCCTGGCCCGGGAGCTGGTGGAGGCGGTGCCCTTCGCCGACCGGGTCTTTTTCTGCAACTCCGGCGCGGAGGCGGTGGAAGGGGCGCTTAAATTCGCCCGCAAGTTCGCCCGGGCCAACCACGGCGAGGGCAAGAGCACGATCGTGGCCTTTACCGGCTCGTTTCACGGGCGCACGGCCGGCGCGCTGGCCGTGACCTCCACCGAGAAATATCGCGCTCCGTTCGAACCGCTGCTGCCGGGCGTGCGCTTTGCCCCCTTCAACGACATCGAGGGCGCGCGCCAGATGATCAGCGACGACGTATGCGCCGTCATCGTCGAGCCGGTGCAGGGGGAGGGGGGCGTCAGCCCGGCCCGGGTCGAGTTTCTGCAAACCCTGCGCCAGGACTGCGACCGGACCGGTGCGCTGCTCATCTTCGACGAGGTGCAGTGCGGCCTGGGGCGGACCGGCACGCTGTGCGCCCACGAACCGAGCGGCGTCGCCCCCGACCTGATGACCCTGGCCAAACCGCTGGCCGGCGGTCTGCCGATGGGGGCCATCCTGCTGACCCAGGCCGTGGCCGATGTGATGGAGCCGGGCGACCACGCCAGCACCTTCGCCGGGGGCGCGCTGGTCAGCAGCGTCGCCCGCGCCGTCCTGGCCGAGATCAACCGGCCCGAGTTTCTGGCCGGCGTGCGGGCCAAAGGCGAGTTGCTGGCCCGGAAGCTGGACGAACTGGTCGCGGCCAGCCCCCTGGCGGCCGGCAAACGCGGTCTGGGCCTGATGTGGGGCGTCGAAACGACCATCGACGCCGTCCAAATCGTCAACGCCGCCTACGAGCAGGGGTTGCTCGTCGTCATCGCCGGGCCGAACGTGGTACGCCTGGTGCCGCCGCTGATCATCAGCGAGGCCGAGATCGAGGCCCTGGTTGAACGGCTGACGGCGGCCTTTAGGGCGTGTGAGTAGAGAGTTTGCGAGTCGGCAAGTCGGCGAGTGGGGAAGCAGGTTAGTGGATTAGTTGAGAGCGTTAGTCCTGACCCGCTACCCGCAAACTTGCAAACTTGCAAACTCGCCCACTCGCATCCTATCCCCGGAGGCAACA
>JBHHXL010000145.1:0-10849 GCA_046757065.1 Anaerolineae bacterium | reverse complement strand
GTGGCTATGTTTGCTTTTACAAAATTTTCTCTGGCGCGCCAGTTTATGCTGGTCAGCTTTCTGATTTTGCTGACCGGCATGCTGATCATTGGCCTCTGGGTCGGAAAGCAGATCGAGATCGGGGTCACGAACCGGACGGCCGCTGTCACCTCGCTATACGTCGACAGCTTCGTGTCCCCGTATCTGCAAGACCTGTCGCGCACCGGCAACCTGGAATCCAGGCAACTGGCAGCGCTGAACCGCTTGCTGACCGAAACCCCGTTGGGGAAACGAATTGTCGCTTTCAAAGTTTGGACCCCCGACGGGCACATCCTCTACAGCCCCAACCCCAATTTGATTGGCCAGCAATACGTCCTCCAGGATGATCTGGAAAAAGCCTTCGCTGGAGAGGTTAGCTCGAAGATCAGCAATCTGAAGCAACCAGAAAATGAATACGAACGCCTGATCTGGGATACGCTGATTGAAACCTACGCGCCGATCTGGGCCAAGGGTGGGGGAGAGGTTATCGCGGTCTCAGAGTTTTACCAAACGCCGGACGACCTCCAGGCGGAGATACTGGCAGCGCAACTGCGCAGTTGGCTGGTGGTTGGCCTGGCCACGCTGGCTATGTATCTGCTTCTGGCCGGGATGGTGGGCCGGGCCAGCAACATAATCCTGGCCCAGCAGACAGACCTGCGGGATAACGTGGCCCAACTGCACACGCTTCTCGCCCAAAACAAAGAGCTACACGGCCGGGTACGCCGGGCAGCGGCCCGGACTACGACCCTGAATGAACGGTTTTTGCGGCGCATCTCGGCTGACCTGCACGACGGCCCAGGGCAGGACCTGGCCCTGGCCCTAATGCGGCTCGAGTCATTATGCAACGGTGATGAAGGCCAGGCGACGCCGTTCGCGGCGGAGGCTAACGAGTTTCCCCTTGTCCACGATATCCTGGCTTCGGCGCTGAAGGATCTAAGGGCCATCGCGGCGGGGTTGCGCCTGCCAGAGCTGAACGAGCTATCGCCGGCCGAGGTGGCCAGGCGGGCAACCCACGACTACAAGCACAAAACCGGTCAGACCGTTACGCTCATCGTGGACGGCGCGCCCGAGGCCGCTTCTATGCCGGTCAAAATCGCTCTGTACCGCGTGCTGCAAGAGGCGCTGGCCAACGGGTTTCGTCACACCGGTGGTGTGGGGCAAACGGTAAAGGTGTGGGGGGAGGACGGCCGCCTGCACGCTGAAGTGGCCGACACCGGCACCGGCTTTGATCTGCGGTCGGTCTCGCACGACGGACATTTGGGGCTGGCCGGTATGCGCGAGCGGGTCGAGTTGCTAGGCGGTACATTCTCGGTGGAAACGGCCTCCGGTCAAGGCACACGCGTATCCGCCGTCATCCCGCTTGAAAAGGTGGAAACAATAGAATGAAGTTGGGGTAACACCTTCGAATACGTTAAGCGAACCCTGGGGGTTGCAATGGATGACCTGATTCGAATTCTTATCGTTGACGATCACCCGCTTTTCCGCGAAGGAGTCGCGCATTCGCTTGCCAAAGAGCCGGACATCAAAATTGTTGGGCAAACAGATAGTGGTGAGGAGGCTCTACGCCTGGCACGCGATTTTCTGCCCGACATTTTACTGCTCGACATCGCTATGCCGGGCAAAGGGGGGCTGGTTGCCGCAGCCGAGATCGCGACGGCTTGCCCGGCAACGAAGATTATCATGCTCACCGTCTCCGAGCATGAAGATGATCTGGTAGGGGCTTTTAAAGCGGGCGCACGAGGTTATGTGCTCAAAGGGGTATCTGTACGGGAATTGGTAAAGGTGGTCCGCTCGATAGCCGGCGGCGAAGTTTACGTCTCGCCGACATTGGCCGCTGGCTTGCTACTTGAACTCTCACGCCCGCGCCCGCGCCCGCCGGACCCGCTGAGTGAACTGACCGAACGGGAACAGCAAATCTTGCAATTGGTCGCGGAGGGTCTGACTAACCGCGAAATCGGGCAGCGACTGCATCTGGCCGAGAAGACCGTCAAGCACTATATGACCAACGTGCTGCAAAAGCTGCACGTGCGCAGCCGGGTGGAGGCGGCCCTGCTGGCGCAGAAGCGTAGCCTGAAAGCCCAGTAGATTGCATCCACTGTGCAACAGTACGCAAAGTCTTGGCTGCGTACAATCAACTGATGACAGCGAGCAACAGTACACAAAGGCTTTACCCTGTACTGAACCAATCAAGGACAGGGACGTTACAAACAAACCGGAGCCTACGGAGAGGACAACAAACGTACCGTTGCCTACGGCCTATAAGGCCAGCGGATTAAAATCTGTGTGGTGGTCGTAGTAATCTTCGTTCTCGACGCGCTTCAGATAGTTGACGATGCCGTAGGTCAGCGGGGTGACCAGGGCCTCGTAAGCGGACTTGACCAGCCACTGGGTCAATACCAACTGGCCGAGTAGGCCCGGCGGCACGGTACCGGCAAAGGCCAGCAGGATAAACAGCCCGGAATCGGCCAGTTGCCCGGCCAGCGTCGAGCCGATGGTTCGCAGCCACAGAAATCTTCCCCGCGTAGCCAGTTTGGCCTTGGCCAGCACAAACGAGTTGAGAAACTCGCCGACGAGATAGGCCACAAACGAGGCCAGCAGCAGCCGGGGGGTAAAGCCCAAAATCGCATCGTACGCCCGTTGGGACGCTTCCGGGTTGGCAAACGCCCCGGCGGCCCAGAAGGGCGCAGGCGGCAGGCGGCCCCCGATCCAGATGGCGACCACGGCCAGCAGGTTGCAGCCAAAACCGATCCAGATCACCTGCCGGGCCCGGGCGTAGCCGTAGACCTCGGTCAGAATGTCCCCGAAGATGTAGGACACCGGAAAAATGATAATCGCCGCCGGCAGAAAGAAGGGCCCAATGGCGGCCAATTTGACGGCGATGATGTTGGACACGATCAGGGCCGTGACAAAAACTGCCGTGATCAGGGGAAACCAGCGTCGATTGGACATCGTTACTCCTCTTGGAATTATGAGCCTGGCGCTTCCGGGCGTTTGTACTCGGCCTGGACGGTGATGCTGATGCCGCCCCGGACAGCGAACTCGGCCACCACCTCACACCAGCGGGGGGCCAGGGCCGCCACGAGATCATCCAGGATCACATTCGTCAGGTGCTCCTGAAAAACCCCTTCGTTGCGGTATGACCACAGATACAGCTTGAGCGACTTGGACTCGACAATACGCCGGTCCGGGATGTAGCGGATGGTCAACGTGGCAAAGTCGGGCTGGCCGGTCGCCGGGCAGACGCAGGTAAACTCGTCCGTTTTGAGCGTGACCACGTAATCGCGTTCGGGATGGTGATTGGGAAAGGTCTCCAGGGTTTTTGTTGGTTCGCTGACCTTGCGGCCCAGCAAGGTCAGACCGGCCAGGTCCGAGTCCTGGGTTACTTTTGACATTCATTATCCTTTCAATCCGGCTTACCAGACGAGGGTGGAGCCACCGGCTATTTTATCGGACATTGGGGAAAAGCCAAATCGCAACTGCCCCGCCAGCAAACCAGAGGGCAAGGAGTCCAATGCAACCGTATTAAGGGCTTTAGTCCTTTGCGGCTGGCAAGGGCTGAAGCCTTCAATACAATGTCTGGCTACCCACCAACAGGCAGACAGTCTTTAAGGTCTGGACGGTCGAGCGGATTTGCCTGGCGAGGCCGGACTATCGGGCATTGCGGGTTTATCGGGCGCGGCGGGCCTGTCCGCAATCGATGGGCTGGATACCTCCGGCAAAGTGGCCAGTGAATTGCCAAAATCATTCAACCCCATTTGAGCCTGAGAGACGTTGCCCATTGCCAGTTGTTCGGTGATCTGGGAGGCTGAACCGGATAGTTGCTGAAGCTGCGGGATGCCCTGGGCGTTCAAACTGGCGCTGGTGTTGGCCGCCAACTGCGTCAGCGTCGCCAGCTCCGCCCCGGAGACGGTCCCATCGGCCAGGGCCTGCTGGCCTGTGGTGGCAAACTCCAGGGCGATGCCGATGGCCCCTTGCAGGTCGGTTGCCACCTGGCTGGGTTGGACAGACTGCGCGGTGCTCAGCCCAAGCTGGCTCAACATCTCGCTGGCCTGAGACACATTACCCCGCGCCATCTGCTCGGTGGTGGCGGTGATCATTCCAGACACCTGCTGTAGCTGCGGATTGCCCTGCGCGTTCAAACTGGCGCTGGCGTTTGCCCCCAATTGGGCCAGGGTAGCCAGTTCTTCAGCCGAGACCCGGCCATCGCCCAGGGCCGCCTGGCCGGCGCTCACAAATTCAAAGGCGCTTTGAACCGCCCCCTGCGGATCGGTAGCCACCTGGTTCGGCTGGGTCGTCAAAGCGGAAGCCACGCGTTCCTCAACCTGGGCCGGATAGTCAACCATCCACGTTTGCACCTGTTGCTGGACCTGCTCCGCCTGGCTGCCGGCAGCCTGGGCCGCCGCCTCAAGTTCAGCGATCGTTTCCTCGGCCAGCTCCAGCCCGGCGGCCAGGGTATTGTCGATCTCCTCCAGCGAGGCAGCCATCGCCGCTGTGTAGGCCGCGATCTCTTCCAGAGAGTCGCTGATCTCCTCGACGGTCGCCAGGGTTTCCGCCGCCTGCTCGCCGTACAGATCGTAATAAAGCATGATCAACTCCTCGGCGGCGGCGACCGCCTCCTCTGCGCCACTGACGTAGACTTCGACGGTCTGCACCTCTTCCTCAGTCAGCGTGGCGTCGGCGGTGGCGTCGGCGGTGGCCGTGGTCGATTCCTCTGTAGCCGCCACCGCTTCGGCCACAGCCTGATCGATGGCGGCCACCAGTTCCTCCTCGGTCATCGTGACGTATTCGTCCGAGGTTTCCGGCGCGGTTGTGGCCGCCGGCGTCGGCTCAACGACCGTTATGGTCTGGCTGATAACGACCGGGGCGCCGGCCTCGGTGGAGCCGGCTTCGGCGGTGGCCTGGACGGCGGCATCGATCGTAGCCTGAACAGCGGCCTGGGCGTTGCCGGTGGCAGCCACAGCAGCGTCGATGGTGGCCTGCGGGTTCGAGGTTGTGGCCGTTGACGACAGGCCACAAGCCAGGGTCAATAGGATCAGGAGGATCACAGCAAAGAGATGCCGGGAATTGATCCTCGCAGCCGGGTGAGCTTTCAAGTTTCTGCGCTTCATTGGGGAATCACTCCTGCCGTGACTATTCTTCAAAGGTTCGCATCCACTGGACCATAAAGCCCAAAACCAGGATCAGGAAAAGGTAAACAAAAAACATCATAGCTCGTCCTTCAACGCGTTAATAGTCTAACCATACAACATCTGCGCCCAGGATCACATCGGGTAAAGACCTGATGGGGGAACCGCCAAAATAGCTATGGAGGCGGCCCAAACCTCGTCGCTGAGGGCCGGGTTTTGCTCACGTTGAAGATCGTGCTATCATCCAGCAGACAAGGCCCAACAGATGCAACCTATGGAGGACTGGAAATGAAAGCGATTCGCGTGTACGAAGCGGGCGGGCCCGAAGTCCTGCGTTACGAAGACGTACCCGCTCCAGAACCGGGCCAGGGAGAGATTCGGGTCAAGATAGAGGCGGCCGGGGTCAACTTCATCGATATTTACCACCGCACCGGCCTGTACCCAATGTCGTATCCGATCACACTTGGCCTGGAGGGAGCAGGCGTCGTCGATGCGGTCGGACCGGGGGTTACAGACCTGAAGGTTGGCGACCGGGTAGCCTACAGCTCCCAACTGGGCTCCTACGCCGAGTACGTCGTCGCGCCGGCGGCCAGGCTGATGCCGGTGCCGGAGGGGGTGGACCTGGCCTCGGCGGCGGCGGTGATGTTGCAGGGCATGACCGCCCATTACCTGACGCACAGCACCTATCCCCTCAAGGCGGGCGAGACGGCCCTGATCCACGCTGCGGCGGGCGGGGTCGGGTTGCTGCTGGTGCAGATCGCCAGGCAGCTGGGGGCGACGGTCATCGGCACCGTCTCCACCGGGGAAAAGGCAGAGCTGGCCCGCCAGGCCGGGGCCGATCACGTTATCCTCTACACGCAAACCGATTTTGAGGAGGAGACAAAACGACTGACCGGCGGCCAGGGGGTGCACGTGGTTTACGATTCGGTGGGCAAAACCACCTTCGACAAGAGCCTCAACGTCTTGCGGCAACGTGGGTACATGGTCCTCTTCGGCCAGTCGAGCGGGCCGGTGCCCCCCTTCGATCCAGGTATTCTGAATTCGAAAGGCTCGCTCTTCCTGACCCGGCCCAGCCTGTTCCACTACGTTTCCGAGCGAGCGGATTTGGAGTGGCGCTCTACCGATCTATTTCAATGGATCGCCGCCGGCGAATTGCAGGTCCGTATCGACCGGACGCTGCCCCTGGCCGAGGCCGCCGAAGCCCACCGCTTGCTGACCGGCCGCCAGACGGCGGGGAAGCTCTTATTGAAGCCGTAAATGCGAACTTCCCGAAGGGTGAAGGGGCTGGTATGCCTGGCCGTTTTGGCGGCGCTGCTGGCGACAGCGGGCCAATGCGCCGGGCCACCTCTGCCCGGCCCATCCGGCGGCCCGGCGGTGCGGGTTGCGGTCCTGACCCCGATGAGCGGCGAGTTAGCCACCTTCGGCGAGATCGTGCGCAATGGCGTGCTGATGGCGTTTGACGAGTGGAACGAGCGGGGCGGACCCCACCAGCGCCGCCTTGAATGGGTCCTTTACGACTCGGCCTGCGAGCCGGAGACTGCCCGCCAGGCGACGGCCCAGGCCATTACCGATGGGTTGGACCTGATGGTGGGTCCCCTTTGCGCGGAAACCGCCATCCCCGCGGCCGGGGTGGCCCAGGAGGCGGGGGCTTTCCTCATCTCGCCCACCGCCGGCCACCCCTCGGTCACCGTGGACCCGTCGGGCCGGAGCCGCTCGCTGGTCTTCCGGGCAGCCTACGTTTACGGCTACCAGGGTGAGGTGATGGCCCGCTTCGCCCGCTCTAGCCTGGCCGCTGAACGGGCGGCGATCTTCGTTGCCGCCGGTGATGACTACGCGCAGATGGTTGGCCGGGCCTTCGCCGCAGCTTTCGAGGCGGGCGGCGGCCAGGCGCTCGTTCTGCCCTACGAGCCGGGGACCGAAGACGTCAGCGGCTTGCTGCAAGCGGCCCTTGATTTCGAGGCGCAAGCCCTGTTCCTGCCCGACCGCTACCCGATGGTGAATCGCCTGGCCGGGGAAAAGGCAGCCCTGGGGCTGGGGGATGTTCCGCTGCTTGGCCCGGATAGCTGGCGATCGAGCGAACTAAACCTGGCCGCCCTGGAAGGAAGCTACTTCATCCTGCCCTTTTACCGCGAGACAGATGCGCCGGGCCTGGAGGACTGGGCCGGGCGGTACAAGGCGGCCTACGCCATCGAGCCGGATGCGCTGGCGATGCTGGGCTACGAGGCCGGCTGGCTGCTGGCCGCCGCCATCGACCAGGCCGGCGATGCCCGGCCCAAAGCCGTGGCCGACACCCTGGCAGGCCGGTCGTTCACCCCCATCGCCCACCCCCTGACCTTCGACGCCAACCACAATCCGCGCCGGGCGCTGCCGGTGGTGCGGATCAGGGATACCGGGCTGGCCTTTGAAACCTACGTCTCAGCGCCAATTGAAGAGTAAATCCCCCGGTGGTATAATGTGGTATAGTCCCCAATAGGAAACTGGAGTTTATGCAAATCACCACCTACACAGACCCTTCGTGTTTTGAAACCCTGCAAACCGAGTGGGAGGACCTGCTGTCTCGGGCCGTCACCGCCCCCATTTTTTCAACACCGCAGTATCAACGCGTCTGGTGGCAGCATCTGGGGGAAGGCGAGTTGCGGGTCATCGCCCTGCGCCGCGACGATAATAGGCTCGTCGGCCTGGCCCCGCTCTACCTTCAAGAGCATGAGGCAGACGGCCGGCGGCTGGTTTTCGTCGGCTGTGTCGATGTTTCAGACTATCTGGATGTTATCGTTGATCGGGCCGCCGTAACCGAGGTCTACCAGACCTTGATCGATTACCTGGCCGCTCAAGATGAAGCCGCCTGGTCGTCGGGCTACTTTTGCAGCCTGCCGATGGAGTCCCCCAGCCGAGATTGCCTGCCGGGGATGGGCCAGGCCAGGGGCTGGGAGGTGCGCGAAACCCAGGAGGACATTTGCCCCGTCATCACTCTGGCCGCAACGTGGGAGGATTATCTGGCCGGGATCAAAAAAAAGCAGCGCCACGAGATTCGGCGCAAGCTGCGCAAAGCCGAAAGCGAGGCGAACACCCGCTGGTACGTGATCGAGCGCGGCGGCGCGGACCTGGACGGGGCCGTGGACACGTTCATCGACCTGCACCAGAAATCAAGCGTCGATAAGGAAGAGTTTTGGGATGATAAGCTGAAGGGCTTTTTCCGCAGCGTGGTCCACGTCGCCGCCGAGGCCGGCTGGCTGAAACTGTTCTTCGTGGAGATCGACGGCGAACCGGCCTCGACCCTGCTCTGCTTTGACTACCGGGACGAGTTTCTGGTTTACAACTCCGGCTTCGACCCGACCCGATTCGGGCATCTCAGCCCCGGCAACATCATCGTCTCCTACTCGATCCAGCACGCCATCGAATTGGGCCGCCGCCGGTACGATTTTCTGCGGGGTGACGAGGTTTACAAACTCCGTTTCGGGGGGGAACCCGAGCCGGTGTACGGTCTCCACATCAGGCGATGACGCCTCAGGTGCGTTGCAAACCGACCGCGTTCGCTACCGCCTGCAGGCTCTCGGCGGGGGTGGCCGGTGAGATGACACAGGACGGGGCCAGAATCAAGCGGCGGCCACCCGTAGCCATCACCGCCGCTTCGACCGCCTGCTGCACGTCCGCCGCCGAGCCGTGTTCCAACACCTGCCGGGATAAGCCCGTCATCAATGCCTTGTCGGTCAACGACAGAGCCTCGGCCAGCGACGGCCCGGACAGGCGCGGATGCCAGCTGATGGCCTGCACCGGGTAATCGTTTACCAGGTTAAAGTGAACGTTCTCGCCGTGCAAATGCAAAACCAGCAGCGGTTGCTGTTCCTGGACGCGTTCCAGAACGATCATATCGTAACGCAGCCCAAAGTTGCGACAGGCGTCTTCATCCAGCAGGTGGGCCTGCGCCAGTTGGCTGGCGAAGAAAAGACCATCGGCCCCGGCCGATAAAGCCGCCACCGCAAAGCGCGAGGTCGTTTCGGCGATGGTCGCCAGAGCCAGGCTAACGTCGATCTCGTGTTCGCGCAAGTGTTCCAGGATTTTGTCGCCGGCCAGTTTATAGGCAATGGTCAGGGGGCTAAAAACCGTCATCAACAGGGGGGTATCATCGACATTCAGGGCCTTTTTGACCAACTTGATCGCTTCCAGCTCGCGCCCCAGCGCCCCATCCAGCGAGGTTAGAGCCGGCAGCTCGCGCCAATCCGCCGCCTCGTGAATCACAGGTTTCTTCAGGCGCGGCGGCGTATCGTCATTCCGCGAAAGCTCAACCCGCGCCCCCCAATCTTCAACGGCGTAAAACCCACTCGGCGTTAACTTAACCACATCAGGCTGATATTGTTGGTAAAAGGCAAGGGTCGCCTGGGCCAGGCCCTCGGCCGTTTGGTCCTGCCGGTGAAAATGCCGCCACAAACTATACGGCGTTCTATCGACCGCTTCACCTCGCAGCGCAGCCTGAACTCGATCTCGCTTGCGCACATCTTCCTCCCTTGTGCAAAACGTTCCCAAAAAGCAGAAGCTATCTTAGCACATCTGCTAACTTAAGTCCATTATTGCTATCTTTCCCATTTCTTCATAAAATGCAGTTGGAGAACGATGATCGCCTTTTTCGCGGAATTTAGCCTGGCCCTCGGCGTGGGGCAATTGGCGGCAAGCCTCTTTCGCCTGCGCGCGATTTCTTTGGTAGGACCGCGCTGGCGGTGGGGGTACGTGGCCGGTCTGGCCCTGCTTTGGAGCGGGGCCAGCCTGTTACCACCCGACGTGGGGGCCTTGTGGCTGGCCCCGGCGGCGAGTCTGCTGGCCTTGATCGTTTTGGCCGGGGTAGCTTCCTGCGTTCCACCGGAACCGACGCCGGAGGTCATCTTCCAGCCGAATCCCGCCCCCGAATTCGTGTGCCGGGCCGTGTCCATTCCCGATGGAGAATACAGCGGGCCGGGGTTGCTGATCCACCCCGACGAGCCGGGCGACAAAGCCATCTGCCTGATTCACGGCTCGGGCTGCCACAAGAGTTACTTCTTGTGGCGCATCGTCCCGGCCTTCCTGGCGCAGGGGCTGACGGTCCTATCCATCGACCTGCCGGGCCACGGCGATTATCGAGGGCGACCGCTGGCCTACCCCAACGCCTTATCGGCCATCCCGGCGGCCATCGCCTTCTTGAAAGACCAGCCGGGGATCAAAAAAGTCGGGCTTGCCGGCATCAGCCTGGGCGGCGCATTTGCGGCGCGAGCCGTGGCCGATGGCCTGGCGGTCGATGCGCTGGCGATGGTGCAGGTGCCCATCGAGGTCACCCTCAACCAAACCCTGGTCCGCCGCGAGACGTGGGCCACACTGAGAGCGCCGATCCTCGATCTTTTGCAGGAGACAACGTTCCTCAAGTTGCGCAAAATGTGGCTGGATGGCGGCTACGTTGGAGAGCACAATGTGGTTGATGTGCTGCAACGCCTCGACCCGCTGGCGGCAGCCTCGAAGCTGGGTAGTACCCCGACCCTGCTCTTCTACGCCCGGCGCGACGCCGTCGCGCGCCCCGCACACGCCTGGGCCTTGAAACAGGCCGCCCCTCACGCAGAAATCTTGCTGTGGCCGCGTCTCAGCCACGTGACGCTGGTTATGCATCGTGCGGCGTGTGCCTGTCTCGCGCGATGGCTATCCGAAAGGATGCCGGATTGAGGCGCAAATTGCTGTTTGAGCAAACC
>JBHHXL010000144.1:0-11086 GCA_046757065.1 Anaerolineae bacterium | reverse complement strand
AGGAGCGAATTGAATGACAGATTCCCTGCGCTCGTACCTGGATTTTGCCGTGGAAACGGCGCAACTGGCCGGGCAGATCACCCTGCGCTACTTCCAGCACGGCGTCCAGACCGAGTTCAAAGCGGACAAATCCCCGGTTACCGTCGCCGACCGCGAGGCCGAACAACTGATCCGGGCCAGGATCGAGGCGCGCTTCCCCGACCACGCCATCGTCGGCGAAGAGTACGGCAACCGCGCAGCGAGCGGGGGAGCGAGCCACCGCTGGTTCATCGATCCGATTGACGGCACGCGCTCCTTCGTGCGGGGCGTGCCCCTGTACGCGGTGCTGATCGGGCTGGAAATTGAGGGCAGGTGCCGGGTGGGCGCGGCTCATTTTCCGGCGATGGGCGAAACGCTGGCCGCCGCCTCCGGGGAAGGCTGCTGGTGGAACGAGCGACGCGCTCGCGTCTCCGGCGTTGAGGATTTGGGGCAGGCCCTGGTCGCTCACGCCGATGCGGCCTCGTTTGCCAGACACGGCAAAGGGCCCGCCTGGGAGCGTCTCCAGGCGGCAACCGGGTACCGCGCCGGTTGGTGCGATGCCTACGGCTATTTGCTGGTCGCCACGGGACGGGTGGAGCTAATGTTGGACCCGATCATGAGCGTCTGGGACTGCGCCCCGTTCCCGGTGATTCTTGAGGAGGCAGGCGGTTATTTCGGCGACTGGGGCGGCAACCCGACCATCTACGCCGAGGAGGCCATAGCCACAACCCAGGCGCTGCTGCCCGAAGTGTTACGAGTGATCAACTCGGGGGCTTGAGGTTTGACACGGCAAATGACGGAGGACGAACGACCAACATCATTGGATTTACGCGCAATTGGTCATTCGTCGATGGTCTTTCGTCGGGCAGGAATGCCCACGGAGATTCAGGGGGCCGGCTTTGCCCCCACCAGCAGCGCGTAACCGAGCTTGCCCTCCCGGACCGCCTCGGCGGCCCGCCGGGCCAGAGATTTGGCCTGGTCGAAGTCAACCTCCGGCAACTCGAGCTTGTTCAGCCTGACCAGCAACTCCGCCCCCAGGAGTTTGCCTTGCACCTCCCTGACCATCTGGCCCAGGGCTCCGTTGTGCGTCTCCACCTGCTCGACGGCCAGGCCCGCGCCCTCAAGATACGACACATAGTTTTCAACGGGCCGGGCGTCGGCGATGCAGGCGATCCAGGCCAGCAGCGTATCCAGCTCCGGAGGCAGCGACCCGGAGCGGGTCAGGTCGCTCAGGCCCAGCCGGCCGCCGGGCCGCAGCACGCGGGCCAACTCGCCTGCCGCCGCGCGCTTGTCGGGGAAGGTGCAGAAAGCGCACTCGCAAATCACGGCCTCGAACGCGCCCCCGGCGAAGCGCAGGCGCTCGGCGTCCCCTTGCTCGAAGCGCACCCGGCCGGCCAGACCCGCCTCCTCAGCCCGCGCCGTGGCAACGGCCACCGCCTCCGCGCCGTAATCCACCCCGACCACTTCACAGCCAAAGCGTTCGGCCAGGAAAAGGGCGCTGGCTCCCTGCCCGGCGGCCACATCCAGCACCCGCCAGCCGGGCTGCAAACCGAGCAACGCCCCCAGCCGTTCCGTCAGGGCCAGGCCGCCAGGGTGAAACGAATCGCCCAACAGCAGGCGCGCCCAGTCGCTTTCGTAGAGGGCCGCGCAGCAGGATTTGAGGGTTTCAGGCGTTTGGGTGGTTTCAAGCATGGCTTATGTACAGATTAGGTTGGTCTTTTGTTTGCGAAAGGATTCTCAACGGATAGGGAACGGATTAACGGATAAACGCCGCGCAAGAGGGCATCCGCTAATCCGCTAGGCCAGAGGCCATCCGCTGATAATCGACCGCATTCATTTCCGGGCGACGGTCGGACAGCGTTGCACTTGTTCCTGGCATGAGCCTTCAAGCCTGAGAACCATTAGATTTCCCATCAAATGAAAACGTCAGCGGCGGCGGATCGTAGGCCCGGCCTTCGCGTTCGGCCCGGATGCGCCCCCGCTCGCGGGCGGCCAGCTGCACCCGCGCCTGCTCGCGGTAGCCGACGCTGTTGAATGCGCAGAAGGGAATCTGCTTGCCATCGGGCAGCAAGAACTCCTTGCAGCACTTCATCAGATTGCGCTGGTTGAAGGTCCAGGGGTCCATAAAATCCTGGAGCATGATCATAAACATATGCCTGGCCAGGACGCCCAAATCCAGGTCGCCGCCGGGCAGGCCGCAGGCCGCGCAGGACAGGGCAAAATTGTAGGCCGCCTTCTCCGTGCCGGGGATGGCCGACGAGGACCACAACCCCTCCAGGGCGGCCTGGAGCCCGCCCATCAGATCGGGCGCGGAACGATTGGTGATGTAATCCAGGTAGTCGTCCACGTTGAGCAGGCGCGTCAACGGCGTGACCGCCCCGTCGTCGTCGATGAAGGCATAGGTAACCGAGTTGCAGGTCGGGAAGCAGCAAGGGACCGGCACAAAATCGTCGCCCTTGAACAGGCCCCCGGTCTGGGCTTCGATCAGGCGCAGGATGTCGGGGTTGGTCATGCGCTGCAACGGGTCGTGGTCGTCGAACCGCCCGGCGTGGAAAGCGGGCTGGAAGTTGATGCCGACCACCGCCGGATGCTCCATTGCAAACTCGATGATGCGCCCGACCTCGTGCTCGTTGACGCCGCGCTCGATGGCCGGGACCAGCATGGCGTAAACGCCGATCTCGGCCAGGCGGTCCAGGGCCCGGATTTTTTCGTCCAGCAGGTCCGGCTCGCCGCGAATGATGCGGTAAGTTTCAGGTTCAAAGCCGTCGAACTGGAAATAGATCGAGGGCTGGATGTCGGCCAGATCGGCCAGGAACTCATCGTCGTTGGCGATGCGCCGCCCGTTGGTGTTGATCATCACGTGGGGGATGCCCCGGGCCATCGCCGCCCGCAACATCGGCACGATCTGGGGATGGATGGTCGGTTCGCCGCCGGAAAACTGGACGACCTCGGGGTTGCCCTCGGTAGCGACGTAGTGATCGAGGATGCCTTCGACCTCGGCCAGGGTCAGGCTGAAGCCGGGGCCGGCGTCGGCAAAGCACAGGGGACAATCCATATTGCAGCCGCTGTTGATCTCGATGATGCCCACGCAGACGTGCTGCTGGTGATCGGGGCACAGGCCGCAGTCGTGGGGGCAGCCTTTATCAATCTCGGTTGAATACTTGAGGGGGATCGTGCCCGGTTTGTTGAACTTGACCGTGTTAGTGTAGGCTTCGGCGTCGCCGTAGACGTGGGATTCAAACAGGCCGTGCTCAGGGCACCGCTTGCGCATATAGACCCGGTTGTCGCGCAGCAGAATGTGGGCGTCGATGACCCGGCGGCACTCAGGACAGATGCTGCGGGTCAGCTCGTAGAAAACGTAATCGGCATCCTCTTTTATGACCTTCGCCGGAGTAGAAATGGGGGTATGGAGCGACATATTTCCTCTCAGTCGTGCAAGATTTTTTCTTTGTTTCTGAGCTTTAAGCCCTGCCCGCGAGCGTCGATAGCCCGGTCATCCACCGCCTCCCGGCTGCCGCCGGCCAGCCGGCGAATTATCCTGCCGAACAGACCGCCCAGCAAATTGCCGACGGTTACCTCGGCGGCCAGTTGCATCACCGCCGAGGAGTAGGTTGGATAGGCGTGCATAGCCTGGGCCAGGTCGGCCAGTTTCAGGTCCTGTTCCAGGGCCAGCACGAACTCGGTGATGGCCTCCCCGGCCCGCCCGGCGACGATGGTTGCGCCCAGTATCGTACCGTCCTTCTTGTGAACAACCTTGATAAAGCCAGCTACATCATCCTCGGCCACGGCCCGGTCGGTGCGATCCATCGCCCGGCGGGTCACCCGTACATCGTGGCCGATCTGCTGGCGCGCCTCCGCCTCGGTCAACCCGACGTGAGCCACTTCGGGATCGGTGAAGGTCACCCGGGGCACGTTCGGGCCGAAGGCGTTGTCGCCCCCCGGCAGGAAGGCGTTGCGCACGGCCAGGAAGGCCTGCCAGCCGGCCACGTGGGTGAACTGCTGGCTGCCGGCCACGCAGTCTCCCGCCGCGTAGATGTGCCGGACGCCGGTGCGCAGGTTCTTATTCACTTCTATCCCTTGCGCGGAAAAAGCAACGCCGGCCTTCTCCAGGTCCAGACCATTGACATTGGGCGCGCGGCCAACGGCCAGCAGTAGCATATCGCCCCGCACTTCCTGGCCGCTACCCTTCATCCTCAAGGCGATTTCGTCCCCCTCCCGGCGGGCCTCGGCCACCAGGCCCTCGACAAACCGCAGCCCTTCCCCGGCCAAGACGCGACTCAGGGCTTCGGCCACCTCGGGGTCCTCGCGGGGCAGCAGGCCGACGTCGATCAGCGTCACCTGGGAGCCGAGCCGCCCGTAGGCCTGGGCCAGTTCGACTCCAATCGGTCCCGCGCCGACGACCAATAGACGCGCCGGGAGACGGTCGTTGTCAAAAATCTCCTCGTAGGTCAGATAGGGCACGTCGTCCAGGCCATCGATGGGGGGGATCATAGGCCGCGCGCCGGTGGTGATCAGAAAGCGTTTGGCGGACAGCGTCCGCTGTCCGGCCTGGATCGTATGCGGGTCCAAAAAGCGGGCCGGACCAAAAACAACCTCGATGCCTTCCTCTGCCAGCATTTGCGGCGTTTCGCGCCGGTAGACACCGGCAATCGCCCCCCTGACGTACTCTCGCACCCGGATCATATCGACCGCAGGCGAGGCGGTTTCAATCCCATATCTGGCTGCGGTTCGGGCCTGGTGAGCTACCTTGGCCACCTTGAGCAGGGCCTTGCTGGGCACGCAGCCGGTCCAGGTGCAATCGCCCCCCACCCGATTCTTTTCCACCAGGGCTACGTTCAGCCCCAACCGGGCGGCGAAACTAGCCGCCGTCAGTCCTCCCGAGCCGGCTCCAATGATGATCAAATCGTATGAATCTGCCATTGTCTCAAACGTTCCTGAAAGTATGTGAGTATGTATGAGAAGTTTACCTCTATCCTGACGCGATGGGCAAAGACATTCTTACAATACCTGAGTTCGGAAATTCTGCAAGAGCGCGAAAGGGGCGCCCAACCGGCGGCTGGATCGGGGCAGACAAAAGCCCGGAGCGGGCAGGCTACCGGGCTTTCCATCGGGTCGAAAAGAAGCGAGGATACTTACACACCGATGTCTTCGTTCCACAGCTCTGGTTTGGCCTCGATAAACTCCTGCATCAGCCGGATGCACTCAGGATCGTTCAGAATCTCCAATTCAACGCCGCGAGATCGAACGTAGTCCTCCGGCCCTTGAAAGGTCTGGTTCTCGCCGATGACAACCTTCGGGATTTTGTACAGCAAGACCGTGCCGCTGCACATATCGCAGGGCGAGAGGGTCGAGTACAGCACCGCCCGTTGGTAATCGCTGGCTTTAAGCCGGCCGGCGTTTTCAAGGCAATCCATTTCGGCGTGCAAAATGGCGCTTCCTTTTTGCACGCGCCGGTTATGGCCGCGCCCGACGATTTTGCCGCCAATCACCAGCACCGAGCCAATGGGTATCCCCCCTTCTTCCAGCCCCTTTCTCGCCTCCTCAATTGCAGCCTGCATGAATGGATCCATTTGTTTCTCCTCCTGTCCTGCTATCGAGGGTCGGGGGTCAGGGGTCAATCAACTGTCCCCTGTCCCCTGGCCCCTAACCCCTGACCACGTTTCCCCTACTCCCGCCGGTAGGCTTTCAGATAAGCACCGGGATAGGCCGCGTTGCGACCGGCAATCGCCAGGGCGATGATGGTTACCACGTAGGGTAGGGCCAGGAAAACTTCAAAAGGCAACTCAAAGCCGGCCGTTTGCAACCGCAATTGCAAAGCAAACACACCTCCAAACAGCAACGCCCCCCACATCGCCCGGATGGGGTCCCATTTGGCAAAGATGACCAGAGCGATGCACACCCAACCTCGACCGGCAATGATGCCGGGGGTAAAAGCCCCCAGTTGAGCCAGCGATAGAAACGCGCCGCCTACGGCCATCAGCGCCCCGCCGCCGGCCAGGGTCAGGTAGCGAACCCGGAAGACGTTCACGCCGGCGGCATCGGCTGCCTCCGGGTTTTCACCGACAGCCCGCAGTTGCAGGCCAAAACTGGTACGGTACAACACCCACCAGGCCAGGGGGATCATCACGATGAAGGCAACATAGGTGAGCAAGTATTGCTTAAAAATCGGGCCCAGCCCCGGGATGTCGCCAAAGATCGAGAATTGGGTGAAGGGGTCAATCGAGGGCAAAACTGAGCTCTCGCTAAAGACCAGGCGAAAGCCAAAGAGAGACAGGCCAATGCTGAGCAGGGTGATCCCCAACCCGGACACGTGCTGATTGACGCCCAGGGTGACGCTGAAAAAGCCCATCAGCCAGCCCATAATCATACCGGCGATGATCGCCCCCAATAATCCCCACCACAGATAGCTGCCGCTGAAACCGGCCTCTCTGGCCTTAAAGGCGACGGCAAAACCGGCAAACGCCCCCAGGAACATAATCCCTTCGATACCCAGGTTCAAAATTCCGGCGCGCTCGGTGTAAACCTCGCCAATCGTGGCAAAGATGAGCGGGGTGGCCACCCGCAGCGTGGCTGCAATTAACCCCACCAAAAACGTCAGGAAAACGGCGAAGGTCATCAGGCCTGCTCTCTCCGGCTTCTACGGAGGCGATAACTTTGCAACAACAACATACCCAGGGTGACCAGGAGCAGGGCCGCCTGAATCACATCGCCCAGGTAGGCCGGCACCCCCAGCGCCCGGCTGACAGTTTGCGAGCCGGTGTCGATCAGGCCGATGAAGAGAGCGGCCAGGGCCACGCCCCAGGCATTCAAAGAGCCCAGGGTGGCAATGATGATGCCGGTATAGCCGTAGCCGGGCGATATGGCATCGATCAGGTGGTAGTGGATGCCGGCGACTTCGCTGGCGCCGGCCACTCCGGCGATGCCGCCGCTAACCAGGGCCGAAATGAGCATTGTCCGCCCGACGTTGATCCCGGCAAAGCGAGCGGCTTCCCCCCCCAACCCCACCGCGCGCATTTTCAAACCAAAAGCCGTGCGGGTCAGGATAAACCACAAGGTCACAATTATCACCACGGCCAGCACAAAGCCCAGGTGCAGCCGCGAGCGGGGGATCAATTTGGGGAAAATGGCCGAGGGCGCGATCTCCGGCGATTGCGGCCATTGCGAGATCGGGTCCCGCCAGGGACCGTTGAGCAAGGCGCTGACGATGAACAGGGCCACGGAGTTGAGCAGCAGTGTCGTCACCACCTCATCGATGGCCAGCTTGACTTTCATCAAGGCGGGCGTCAGCGCCCACAGCCCCCCGGCCAGAAAACCGCCGGCGGCCATCGCCGGCAGCGCGATCCAGGGGGAAACGCCGTGCATCTGCAGGCCGATGGCCGTGGCCGCCGTCGCCCCGGCATACAGTTGTCCCTCCGCGCCGATATTCCAATAGCCGCCGGCAAAGGCAAAGGTCACCGCCGCCCCGGTCAACAGCAATGGCGTGGATTTGACCAGCACCTCGATGGCGCTCACCCGGCTGGATAGCGGTTCGACTAAAAAGAAATAATACGCCTCCAGGGGGTTGGCGTCCACCAGCAGCACCAGGGAGGCCGTCAGCAAAAAGGTGAGAACGACCGCTACAACTGGAATGAAGGGACGAACCCAAACCGGGGCGGGTACACGTTCGATCTTAAAGGCCATATCGGTTGTCTCAAGCCTATTCGACTGACCGTAGGTCAGCAATTACAGGTAGAGAGAACAGCTCTTTCCGCAGCAGCCGGCCGGTGAAGAATAAGATCTCCAGGTTTTCAATCTTGCCCGTTTGCGGGTTCAGACGGGCAATGACCTCGTCACCCATATCTTCGGACTCTTGTGCGGCGTAAGGCGCGACTGTATTGATATAAAGAATGTCAGCCTCACGATCATATTGAAAAGTCAGCTTCTGGTCCATTCCACTTCTCCACTTGTTAGTCGGCGCGAAATGTAGGCAGTGATGATCCAGTGTCGCACCTTAGGCATAGTCTCGCTCACTACAACCACTACCTCACCCCACTCATCAGCAATCCCAGACGCTCGACCCTTGCCTCGGATGCGGCTAAAACGCCCATAATCTCGCCTTCGTAGATGACCGCAATCCGATCTGACAGCTCCAGTATTTCATCCAGGTCTTCGGAAATGAGCAGAATGGCCGCCCCGTTATCCCGTTGCTCCAGCAATTTGCCGCGCACATACTCGGTGGCCCCCACGTCGAGGCCCCGAGTCGGTTGGGCGACCACGATCACCTGAGGGTCTCGCTCTAGAACCCGGGCCAGGATCACCTTCTGCAAGTTGCCGCCCGATAGCGTTTTGACTTTGTCCCCCGGCGAGGCTTTGATCTGGTAGGCTTCGATCAGTTTTTCGGCGTGGCGGCGGATGCGGCCATGATCGAGCATGCCGTTTTTGGTAAAATCGCTCAGATGCTCCAGGGCCATATTCTGGGCGACGCTCATCTCCTCGACGACGCTGGCGTGCCGGTCCTCCGGGATACGCCCCACCCCGGCGGCCATAATGGCCGCCGGATCGGCGTTGGTCAGGTCTCGCCCGTTGGCCGTAATCTGCCCGTCCGTGCAGGCCCGGATGCCGGCCAGGACCTCGGCCAGCTCCGACTGGCCGTTGCCGGATACCCCAGCCAGGCCCACAATTTCGCCGGCGTGCACGTCGAGGCTGATCTCCTTCAGAGCCGGCAATCCCTTGTTGTCCAGGGCCGTGACTTTTTCCAGGTGCAAGACCACGCGACCGTTGCCGGTTGTGGCGGTGGTCGTGACCCCAAAGGTTTCCCGGCCGACCATCATCCGGGCCAATTCGGCCTGGCTGGTGCTCTGTGTTTCGACCGTGCCCACCACCTTACCCCCGCGCAGAACGGTCACCCGGTCGGTGATGGCCATGACCTCGTTGAGCTTGTGGCTGATAAAGATGACCGACAGGCCCTGCCGCTGCAGGGCTTTCAAACTGTCAAACAGCAGGTCTACTTCCTGGGGGACCAGGACGGCGGTGGGCTCGTCCAGGATCAGCACCTGCGCTTCCCGGTAGAGCGCCTTCAGAATCTCCACCCGCTGCCGCTGGCCGACCGACAGGTCTTTGACCAACGCTGTTGGTTCCACTTCAATGCCATACTTCTTGGAAGCCGCGGCCACTTTTTGATGGGCCTCATCGATGTTCAGCCGAAAGCGGCCGGTGTAGCCCAAGACGATGTTTTCGGTCACCGTCAGAGGCAGCACCAGGGCAAAGTGTTGGGTAACCATACCGATGCCCAACTGAATGGCATCCTTCGGAGATTTGATCTCAACGGGCCGGCCGTTGACCCGGAGCTGGCCCTCGTCGGCGTGATAAAGGCCGTAAAGGATACGCATAAGGGTGGTTTTGCCCGCGCCGTTTTCACCCAGCAGGGCGTGGATTTCACCCCGGCGCAGGGCAAAATGAATATCGTCGTTGGCTACCAGGGAGCCAAATCGCTTGCAAATATGCTGCATTTCAACCATAGTTGCAGCGCCCGGTTTGCTCATAACCTGAGTTCGGAAATTAGATAATGGCTCACGGACGCGATAGCGCGCAGATAAACACGGATTGGAACTGGGCCCGTTTAATTGGGAAGCGAAAAAGGAACACAAAGTACGCAGAGAAGGCACAAAGTTCACAAAGAATCTGGGTGTTCTCTGTGTTTTCTTTGTGGACTCCGTGTTAAAAAATCTACCATCCCATTGTGCGGACCCAGTGCCCACAGATTTTTTCTTTGTTTTTTATAAAATCTGTGTTCATCCGTGTTCATCCGTGAGCTAATTTGACCACTTCTCTGAATTATCGAGAGGAGTTACGTTTACGTTAAGAACGATAGACCGGCCCTCACCTGGCCGCCTGGGAGGAAGCCGGCGGTTGAGCCTCATCGATGTCCACCCGGAAGAGGCCGCTGATAATCTCCTGCTCCCTGGCGTTGACCATCTCGATTAACTCGGCCGGAATACCCCCGCTTACCCCTTCGTTGAGGGGGGCCAGGCTGGCCCCACCCTTGGCCACCATGCTGAAGTCCTTCAAATCCTGAGCGGTGTAGGTGCCGCCGGCAACCTGATTGACAATATAGGCCACCGTCGGCTCCATGTTCCAGACGGGGCCGCTGACCACGCTTTCAGGAGCCAGATCGACCTGGTCGCTCATATTTCCGAATGAATACAGGCCGTTTTCAGCCGCAGCTTCAATCACACCAAAGCGCTCGGCAAAGAGGACATCTGCCCCGGCATCGACCTGGGCCAGGGCCGCCTCTTTGGCCGCCGCCGGATCGAACCAACTGTTGATGAAGGTGGTCTTGACATCCACCTCCGGGTTGACCGATTCCGCGCCGGCGATAAAGGCATTGACGATGCGGTTGACCTCAGGAACCGGGAAGCCGCCGACAATCCCGATCACGTTGCTTTTGGTCAGGCCGCCGGCCAACATACCGCTGAGATAAGCCGGCTCGTGAATCCAGTTGTCAAAAACCGAGAAGTTCGGCTCGGCCGGGCCGCCGCCGGAGCCAAAGACAAAGGCGATCTCCGGGTAATCAGCGGCCACCCGGCGCACCGCCTCTTCGTTGCCAAAGGCATCCCCAAAGATGATGTCCGGCGCGCTCTCATCGGCCACTTCGCGCAGGATACGCTCCATATCGCCGGCGTAGCCGATGTCGTCGGTCCAGGTGTAGACGATTTTCCCCTCTGCCTGGGCTTTGTTGAGGGCGGAGTGAATGACGCCGTCCCACGGTTCTTCAATGGCCGTGGCATAAGCGCCGAACACGACCAGGGGACCGGCCTCCTCCTGGCTGGCTGCGGCCGGCACTTCGACCTCGACGGTGACAATTTTTTCGACCTCTTCGGTTACAACCACCGTTTCAACCACGGTGATCGTTTCGGGGGTCGGGGCCGGGCCGCATTGGGCTGCAATCAACCCTATCACCCCTAGAATCAAGAACAAAGCTGCGAATTTCTTGCCCATCAGTTTTCATCCTCCTTGATTTGTATAAGTTTGAACTTGCCGGAAATCAGGCGGATTATACCACAGCCTTAATCCTCAAACAACACCATCG
>JBHHXL010000143.1:0-11225 GCA_046757065.1 Anaerolineae bacterium | reverse complement strand
GCGCGCAGGCGCAAGTGTTGATCTCCGGGCGAGCGCCGGGCAAGTTTACGTTCGCCAAGTGTTCAAAGTACGCGCTTAACTTACGACGATATTCTTCAACTTAAACTTCCCCCCCCGGATAATCTTCCCGGAGCCCTCGATCCTGAACCTGGGGGCCAGCAGGCCGTAGGCCTGGTAGTAGTACAACGGCACAACCGCTGCATCCTCAGCCACCAGAATCCGGTCCGCCTGGTGGTAGAGGGCCAAACGCTCCTGCTGATCCGTTGAGCCGGCGGCCTGCTCGACCAGGCGGTCGAACCGCTCGTTGCGCCAGCCGAAGTAGTTGATGGGGCTATCGCCGTGAAAGAGCGTGCGTAAGACGCTGTCGGGGTCGGGGTACTCGACGTCCCAACCGATCAAGGCAATCTGGACCGAGCCCGCGCTCAGGTTGGAGAGTATCTCGTCGGTGGGCATATCTTCGATCAGATCGACATCCAGGCCCAGATGCGCGCGCCAGGTTTCTTGCAGGAATTGGGGCGTGGTGTTGAAGCCGCCGGAAGCGGCCAGCGTCAGGCGGGGAAAAGACCCGTCTTTGTTCAGCAGGTTTCGCGCCGCCGCCGGATCGAAGCGGAGGCCGATTTCCGGGGAATGGCCCGGCATGCCGGGCGGAATGACGCCGCCCATCGCCGGTTTCTGCACATTCGACCAGACTTCTTTAGCCAGGGTTTTTTGGTCAATGCTGGCGGCAAACGCCTGCCGGATGGCTTTTTGATCGAATGGTGGGTGGCTGCACGAAAAGCCTAACAAAAAGGTCTGCAAATATTGCGTCAGCAGCGCTTCCTGGGGGTAGCGCGCGGGCAAATCCGACCGGTCCTCCACCCGGCACCAGTCGATTTTGCCTGCCAGGTAATGGTCCAGACTCGGCTCGATGAAAAATAAACGGGCCTTTTCCAGGTTGCCCTGGGAAAAGCCCCGGTAGCGAGGATTCTTAACCAGACAAATTTCCTCGTCTTGCTTCCAGCGCGCTATTTTGAATGGCCCGTTGCAAACCAGATGTTCGGGCTTGCTCCAGTCGTTGCCCCTGGCCCGGATTTGATGAGCCGGTTGGGGAAAGGTGATCGAGGCATCTAAAAGGTAGGGGAAATACCCGGTCGGGACGTTCAAGGTAATCTCCAGGTTGAAATCATCCAGGGCTTTGATGGCAACCGAGTCCGGATCGGTGGTCTGGCCCTGGTGAAACGCCTCCGCGCCCCGGACCCCGTACAACTGGTAGGCCAGCCCCGCCCCGGTTTTTGGATCGAGGTTCCGCCGCCAGGCGAAGACAAAATCGTGGGCGGTCAGGGGCGCGCCGTCGCTCCATTTGAGGTTGCGCCGCAACTCGAACCGGTAGCGATTGCCGCCGTCGTAAATCTGCCAGCGCCGGGCCAGAGCCGGGATGACGTTCAGCTCGGTGTCCAACTCCACCAGCCCTTCAAATAGATCTTTGATGATTTCCGACACGTCTTCAATTTCACTTAAGCCCGGATCGAGGGTGGTCGGGCCGTGTTCAAGCACCCCCAGCCGGATCAGGCGCTCCTCGTCGTGGGCGGGCTCGGCCTGCGGCGGCCTGGCCCGCTCCACCTGTTCCAGCAGTTCGAAAGCCAGGTCGTAGAATTCCTGCGCCCCCTCAAAATCGAGGGCGTTGGCCCGCACCTGGGCGATCTTCAGGAACGTTTTGGCCCGGCGTTCCAGGTCCGGCTGGAAGTCGGCCTCCAGCCGGTCGATCAGGGCCAGAACCTGGCGGTACAGGGCTTCGGCCTCCTCGTTGGCGTAGAGCAGGCGGGCCTGGTCGGCGGCCTGCAGGTGGTAGTAGATGGCCTGGTCGAGGTCCTCGGCGCGCTCGTAGTGGAAGCCCAGCAGCCCGGCCTGCTCGCCGATGAGGGCCGGGAAGAGGCGTTCCAGGGTCTGGGCCACCTGGCGGTGGTAGGCCCGGCGGCGTTTGTAGAGCAGAGTGCCGTAGGCGCTCTCCTGGATGAGGATGTGGCGGAAGGTGTAGGCCAGACCCAGGTCGGTCGGGTCGTCCGGCAGGATGAACTCGTCCGCTTCCAGGGCCGCCAGCCGTTCCGACAGATGTTTCTCCCCGGCGGCCAGCGCATCCAGGACCTTGTAGAGAAAATTCTTGCCGATGACCGAGGCCATTTGCAGCGTGTGCCGGGCCTCCACGGCCAGGCGGTCGATCTGGGCCAGCAGCAATCCCTGAACCGAGTCGGGCAGGGCCAGGGCGTCGATCTCAACCCGGGCCAGGTCCACCTGGCCGTCCAGAAGCCCCTGGGCTTGCAGCGTGCGCACAATCTCCACCAGGAAGAGTGGGTTGCCGCCGCCTTTCTCAACCAGGTAAGCAACGATGCGGTCGGGCAGGCCCGGCGCATAGTGGGCGATCAGGGCGGTGGCCGGCTCGCGTTCCAGACCGTTCAGGGTCAGGTCCAGCCCCCGGCCCGGCTCCTGCTCCAGGGCGTGCCGGCGCAGGGTCCAGGCTTTGCGGTCGCGTTCGGGGCGCATCGACAGGAGCAGGAGGACCGGCTGCTCTGCCGCCAGCGGCAGAATCGACTCCACCAGTTGCAGCGAGGTCGGGTCAGCCCACTGCAAATCGTCCAGGGCCAGAACCAGGGGGCGGCGTTGGGCCAGCAGGACCAGCATCTCCTGGATGATCTCGAATAATTGCCAGCGCAGGCTCTCCCCGGCCAGCCCCTCCAGCCGTTGGGCGTATTCGCCGCCGAGGGGCAGGCCCATAAAGCGGGCCAGGTAGGGGTAGGTCGCATCCAGGCGGGCCGGGCCGAACAGTCCGGCGCAGAAATCGAGCAGGTGCTGGCTGGTTTCCTCGGGGGCCGCGCCCGGCGGCAGTTCCAGCAGATCGCGCAGCAGGTCGATGAACAGGTAGCCGCTGAGCGTCTGGCCGTAGGCCAGGCAGACGCCATCGGCCCAGGTGAGGCTCGCATCCAGGCCGGAGCGCAGGCTGGCCAGGATGTGGGTTTTGCCCAGACCCACTTCGCCGACCAGGGTGATGAGGCCGCCCTGCCCGGCGGCCAGCCTTGCCAGCCGCTTCTGCAACAGGTTCATTTCCTCGTCCCGGCCAAACAACGGCATCGCCCGGCCGGGCGCGCGCTTGCGGTCCGGCCGGGCGGCCTCGGCCTGGAGGCCGGTAGCGGCAAACACGGAGATCGGCTCTGATTTGCCTTTGACGGTGATCTGGCCCAGATCGGCCACTTCAAATTCGGGGCCCAGGCGGGAGCGCACCGCCGCTTCCAGCAAAATCTGATCGTCGGCGGCGTGCTGCATCAGGCGGGCCGACAGGTTGATCGAGTCGCCCATCGTGGTGTAATCGTGGCGGTCCGGGGAGCCGACCGGCCCGGCAAAGACCCGGCCCACGGTCAGGCCGATGCGCTGCATACCGATGAAGGGCAGCCCGCCACACGCTGCCTGCAAATCGAGGGCGCAGCGGACGGCGCGCGCTTCCTGTTCTTCCACGGTGCGCGGCGCGCCGAAGATGACGTGGATCAGGCTGCCTTTGTCGCCGGTGATGAGCCGGTTCAGGCGACCCCCGTAGCGGCCCACGACCTGCTGGGCCGTAGCGAAGTAGGTTTGCAGCTTCTCCCCGACGTCGGGGTCGGTGTCGTAATCGATGCCGTGGAACTGGATGAACAGACTGACCACCGGCTTCAACTCGGCCACCTGGGCCCGGCCGGAGGCCAGAGTTTGGTGGATGACCGGCGGAACGTAGGGGATGAGGCGCTCGGTTAGCGTCCCTTCGTCTTGAGGCGGCCAGCGCAGGGGCGGCCAGGGTTTGGGGCGGGCCGGGCGGCGCAATTGGCCCAGCACGGCGAACTCCCCGCGCCACCCGGCGGCGCTCAGGATGCCGGGGGCCTGGGCCAGGGTATCGGCGTCGAGGATGATCTGGCCCGGCTCAGCCTGGTGCTCGGCCTCGGCCATCCGGTCTAACGTTCGCCCGCCCAGCACGTCCTCGTAGCCGTGTTCGGGCCGGCCCAGGTTGAAGCGCTTGACCGGGCCGTAGGTCAGGCCGACCTTCATCTTCAGGGTCACCAGGCCGATGGGGGTGGGAACCTGCCCGTGGACTTTGATGGCCTGTTGCATGCGCCAGGCCGAGGTGACCGCCCGCCGCACCAGCGCCGCCCGGCGCGCGCGGGGTTCGCGGCCATACCAGACGATGAGGGCATCGCCGCCGAATTTGATAACGCTGCCGCGAAAGGCGTGAATTTGTTCGATAAGGGGGGTGAACACGCCGTCCAAAGCGCGGGTCAACTCCTCCGCGCCTTGATCGGGGCTGAGGCCGTGGGTCAGGGCCTCGGTCAGAGGGGTGAAGCCGGAGATGTCGGCGATCAGGGCCACGCCGTCCCGGGCCAGGGGATAGCCGGGACGCAGGATGCTTTCCACCCGGTCACGGGGGATGTAGGCTGATAAAGCTGGTAAGAGAGCAAACGACATCTAACATACCTGACGAGGCCTCCGTCCGCTCCCTAGGCTGTGCCGATGGCTCGCAGCGAAAGGCCCATCATAGCCAGCCCGGCCAGGCCCCACAGCAGCGAAGCCCGCCGGCTGGTATCGCCCCGGGTATAGGCCCACAGCGCCGGAAAGACCAGCACGCTCAGGCTGCCGTACAGAAAATGGATCAGCCGCGCCGGGGATCGGTTGGATAACAACAACGTCACCCCCAAGATGGCCTGGGCGATCATCAACAATTCCCCGACAATGATCGTGCCCAAGATGTTCCCGTCGAGGCCACGCCCCCGGGCGTAGTTGATGATGCTCCAGACGCCGACAATGACCATAAATAACCAGGCAGCGTTGGCGATGCGGTTGTGCAAGAGCAGGACGGTACTTAGATTCATTGTAACCCTTGATCCTCCAATGTCAACTGAGCCAACAGGCCTATTTGCCTGGGCCGCTGGATTATACCGCAGACCCCTCATCTCAACAACTAAGTTAAAATTGAAATTGGTTAGAAAATACCAATAAAGTTTCAGCCCATTTTGTGTTATAGTTTTTAGTGGAAGACAGTTTCGGGCCAATAGTTATACTCAACGAGGACATAGACTTAACTTTTCGCAGTACCGCAAAAGCTGCATTACAAGGCCGTGATGGGATGAGTGACGAATGACGAATGACGAAAAACACGTTCTCAGTAGCCAATTCGTCCTTCGTCTTTCGTCATCGCCCTCCAAATCACCTGACTTATAGGTAATGGTTAGGTTACATCTGTTGTAGCAAAACCTGGTTGTACTGAGCGCCGGACCCATTGCGCCATAAATTGTGCGTAGTGACCCGGCAAGAAAATGGAGCTTCGGGTCATGATGAGGAGATTTACCTATCATTTAGTTGTGAGTTTCATAGTGCTGGCCGGAGTTCTCGCGTTTGCCACAGGGGCTTCACCGGCCCCGCCAGGGCCTTCGCTTCAGCCGGATGTTCCCCGCGCGATCACCCCGGAAGCATCGCCCGCAAGTTTGGCCGGGGCGATGGGCATTGCTAGCGCCGACCTGGCCAGCGCCAGCCTCGGCGCTAGCGACCCCAGGGGGGTGGGGGTGGTCGAGGGGACGCTCAGCTCGTTCCCCCGGCAGGGTGAAACCTTTGCCGTGCTGGCGACCGGCCTGGCTGAAAGCGCCGACGACCCCGACGCCAACAACGCTGAGGCCCTCGGCGACGGCGATCCCAGCGATGATGTCAGTTTCGTGTTGGATGGACTGAACAATTCCCAGGGCTTTGACCTGGTGCAGTTGACACTGGTCCTGACCCCGCCGCCGGACAAAACGAGCTTGAGCTTCGATTTCGGCTTCTATTCCGAAGAGTTTCCGGATTTCATCAACAATGTCTTCAACGATGCCTTCATCGCCGAGTTAGGGGCCGAGCCGTTTAGCTCGAACATCACCATTGTCGGCGATGACATCAACGCCCCGGCCAATGTCGCCTTCGATCCGAACGGCGAGGTCATTTCGGTTAACGCGGCCTATGGCTTCGACCCTTTGCAACCCAACCCCGATACCGGCACCACCTACGATGGCACTTCGGGTTTGCTGCGGGCCACCGGCTGTCTGCCGGAGGTGCTGCCCACGGGCAACGTGGTTCTGGTGTTGTCCATCACCGACCTGGGCGACTTCCGGCTCGATTCGGCCGTCTTTCTGGACAACTTCCAGTGGGGCACCAGTTCTGACTGCACCCCCGGCGCGCAGCGCCTGGCTATTGACCTGGTTCCGCAAACGGCCACCAATCCGGTCGGAACTTCGCATACTGTCACCGCCACCGTGCGCGATGATCTTGGCGACCCTATTCCCGGTCGCCGGGTCGGCTTCGTCGTCAACGGGGCGCACGTCATCGGGGGCAGCGGCCAAACCAACGCCGGCGGCCAGGCGACCTTCTCTTTCACCGGGGTCGTGACCGGCACAGATGCCATCACCGCCTGGATTGACGAAAATGAGAATGGCAACCTCGACTTTGATGAGCGTTTCGCCGAGGTGGAAAAGATATGGGTGGAGTCGACCGCCATCTCGCTGACGCCGCCAGCGGCGCTGAACCCCGTTGGCGCAACGCATACCGTGACCGCCACCGTCCTCGATAATCTGGGCGACCCTATGCAGGGCCAGATTGTGGGGTTTTGGGTCAGCGGCGCCAACCAGGCCGGGGGCCAGGCCTCGACCGATGCCGGGGGCCAGGCAACCTTTTCCTACACCGGCGACAGCGCCGGGCAGGACACGATCATCGCCTGGGTTGATAAGAATGGGGATGGAACGCCAGATTCTAACGAACCTGCCGCCCAGGCCAACGCCGGCTGGGAAGACCCCACGGCCATTACCCTGGCCGCTTTCGGCGCGGCGGGCCAGGATGGTCAGGTTCTGCTAACCTGGGAAACGGCGAGCGAGCTTGAAAATGAAGGCTTCCACCTGTGGCGCAGCACAGTCCTGCGCGGGCCGTATGTCCGCCTCAACCCGGCCTTGATCCCGGCCCGGGGCAACGAGACGACGGGCCAGACCTATACGTATCTGGATGGGGATGTTGCCAACGGCGTCACCTACTACTACAAACTGGAGGACGTGGACAGTCACGGCCTGAGCGACTTCCACGGGCCGGTGTCGGCCACGCCGTCGCCAATCCGGCGGGTTTTCTTGCCGCTCATCGCTAAGTAATGCTCAAGCCCCAATCGGCGAACTGCGGATTTCGGTAAGCAATGAAGAGATTTGCTCTGCTGTCGTTGCTGCTGTTGCTCCTGTCGGGGTTCAGCCCGCCGCCCCCCGCATCGGGTGTGGGTTACTCCCTGAGAGTCTTGGAGATGGACGAGTCGGGCCTGGTCCTGGAGTTCCGCCTGCTCGATTTCTCCCTCGAAGAGCGATGGCACGAAGGCGTCGTTTATCAAACCGTCGCCGTGCCCGGCCTGACCTCGCTGACCGGGCCGGGCCAGCCGCAATTGCCGGGCCTGGGGACCTTGCTCGGCGCGCCGGCGGCGGGCGTCGCTGAAATCCGCATCCTGGAAACCGAGGTGGTGAGACGGGACGGCCTGCGCTTGCTGCCCACCCCCGCCCTGGCCTTCGATGAAAGCGGGCAGAACCAGATCGAAACCTTCACCCTCGACGCCGACCTCTACACCAGCGACGCGCCCTTTCCCGGCGCGCTGGCCGAGGTTGGCCTGACCGGTCGCCTGCGGGAGCAGCCCGTGGCCCAGGTGCGGCTGTATCCCTTCCAGTACAATCCGGCCCGCCAGACGTTGGTAATCTATCGCCGCCTGCGGGTGCAGGTCGTTTTCGCCCCGTCCCCAACCCGTCAAGCCGATGCTCCTGGGTCAAAGTCGCGACCCGCCACGCCCTACGAGCAATTGTTGCGGGGAACGCTGCTCAACTACGCCGGTCTATCCCAACCCCCCGCCCAGGCGGTTAGCCAATTAACCAGCCAGCCCATCGCCCAGGCCCCATCCCCGGCCCTCAAAATCTTCGTCGAGGAGGATGGCCTGTATCAAATTACTTACACCGATCTGCAGAACGCCGGCTTCAACCTGAGCGGCGTCGATCCGCGTTGGTTGCAGTTGACCGTCGGCGGGGATGATGTGCCTATCTATGTTAGTGGCGAGGCGGATGGTGTTTTTGACCCTGGAGATTGGCTGGAGTTTTACGGCACGGCCATCACCACCGATTTTGCCACCCGCAACGTCTACTGGCTGACCGCCGGCGAGGGCCCGGGGCTGCGCATGGCCGAGCGCGATGGCGCGCCGACCGGCATAGGCTCAACACCGACGACCTTTTTCAGTACCCTCCACCTGGAAGAAAACCACGAGTATTGGCAGTTGCTGCCCAATGGCGAAGGGCAAGACCACTGGTTCTGGGAGCGATTTCCTTCAGCGCCGCACAGCAGCAACTTCTCTTTCGAGTTGAAAAACGTGGCCGATCTCGAGACCGGCGCCTTCTTGCGGGTCCGGTTGCATGGCCGCACAACCGTCGCCGCGCAGAACCCCGATCATCACACCCAGATCTTCTTGAACGGAACCCTGGTTGACGACGCCTGGTGGGATGGTCAGGTTCCTTTTGTCCACGAGATCATCGTGCCCCAACAACTCTTTCAAGAAGGCACCAACGTGCTCCGGGTAAACGCGCCGGGCGACACCGGCGCCGGCGTCGATAGTCTTTACGTCAACAGCATCGACATCGGCTACTGGGATACCTACGTAGCCGAAAACGACCGGCTTTACTTCGCCGCGCCCGCTGCCGGACTACAGTCCTTCACGGCCGGAGGTTATAGCAACAGCAATATTCACCTGTATGACATCACCGATCCCCTGGCGGTCAGCCGCCTGGTGAACGGAGTCGTTGAGCCGGAGGGCGGGGCCTATCGCCTGCGCTTCGAGGATAACGCCTCCACGGATGGCCGCTACCTGGCGCTGACCGCCGCCCAAAAACGAACCCCCGCCGGTTTCCAGCTTGATTCGCCCTCGAGTTGGAGATCACCGAACCAGGGGGCCGATTACGTAATCATTACCCACGAAGATTTTGCCGGAGCCATCGCGCCTCTGGCTGGCCTCCGCGCGGGCCAGGGCCTGCGGGTGGCGACCGTCCAGGTCACCGACATCTACGACGAGTTCAACGACGGGGTCTTCGATCCTCAGGCCATCCGCGACTTTTTGAGCTACGCCTATCACAACTGGACGCCGCCCGCGCCGTTGTATGTGCTCCTGGTGGGCGACGCCAATTACGATTACCTCGACCATCTGAACACAGGCGCTCAAAACTTCGTACCCACCCACCTCTTTGAGTCGGCCCTGATCGGCCAGACGCCGAGCGACAACTGGTTCGTCAGCGTCAGCGGCGACGACCCGCTGCCCGATATGTTCATCGGCCGGCTTTCGGTTAGGACCTCAGAGCAGGCGACTACGGTTGTGAACAAGATTCTGGCCTATGAACAAGACCCAACGCCCCAGGCCTGGCAACAGACGGCCCTCTTCGTGGCCGACGATGAGGCCAGCTTTGAAACCATCTCCGACGACTTGATCGCCGCCCTGCCCGCCAACTACACCCCCCAGCGGATTTACGCCGGTTCCTACCCGCAACCCTACGATCCAACCGCCGACATCCTGGCCAGCATTGACCAGGGAACTTTGATCGTTAATTACATTGGTCACGGCAGCGTCACCGGCTGGGGTAGCTGGCCCGGCGGGGACATCTTTCACAAGGACGACATTTTCAACGCGGCTAACGCGCCGCGCTATCCCCTGCTGGTCACCGGAAATTGCAACAACGGCCTCTTCGCCCACCCGACCGCGCCGTATGCCCTGGCCGAACAATTCCTCTGGGCTGCGGGACGGGGGGGGATTGCGGCCTGGAGCCCGACCGGCCTGGGGTTCCTCTCCTGGCACGATAGTATGGTCCGGGAGTTGTACCAGGCGATTTTCAGGGATTACCTCTATCAATTGGGACCGGCTACCACCGCCGCCAAAATTGCCGCCTTCGGCCAACTGGGCTGGACCGAGCCGGTCGAAATATTCACTCTCTTCGGTGACCCGGCGCTGGCGCTGGCGGTCGTGCAACCGCGCCTGAGCCTGGAGAAGGAGGCGACGGTTTCCCACGTTCAGGCGGGAGAGTCGCTGACCTATCTATTAACCTATGCCAACCAGGGCAACTATCAGGCCGAAAACGTGGTCTTGACCGAAGTCTACGATCCGCGCACCGCTTTTAACTCGGCCAGCCCGGCCCCAACCGGTGGCGACAACGTGTGGCAGATTGGTTCCCTGCCGGCAGGCGTCTCGCAGACGGTCCTGGTAACAGTCGGCGTTTCGGAGACGATCACCGCTGGCGTGTCCCTGGCCAATCAAGCCACCCTGAGCGGCGATGCCCTCCGGGGCCAGACGGCGATGGCCCACACCGTGGTTGGGCAATCCGCGTTGGGCCTGAGCAACACGGCGGCTACAGCCAGCGTCAGGCCGGGCCAGCTTCTGACTTACACCCTGGTTTACACCAACTATGCCTTCCAGACTGCGGGGGGCCTGGTTCTGACCGAAACCTACGACGCCCACACCACCTTTCAAACGGCGGAGCCGCCGCCCACCGCTGGCGACCGGGTGTGGGAACCCGGTTCCCTGCCGGCCGGCGGGTCGGGCCGGATTACGATCACGGTCCGCGTGCTGGACACAGCCCCCAACGGCTCGACACTCCTCAACAGGGCGGTGGTCAGCGGCGACGGGCTGGGCGCCGAGTTTGCCACGGCCTACACGGTCGTCGAGCATTACCTCACCTATTTTCCCCTCGTTTTTCACGACTGAAAGATTTTCCGCTCTAAATCGATTGGACTCATAAAGGTCGAATCGATTGGCCTGTTGACACGGCCCTCCTTTTCCCGTAGAATGTTGCGCCATTGGCCGTTCCGGCTTTTCCGGAGGTGGAGATAATATGGATGCTTTTGAACTTTCCGAATTGCTGGCCGCACATCGGGCGGCAAAGCAACTGTATCACGAGTTTCTGCGCGTGCCCTCGTTGAGCGCCGGGCTGTACCGCCTGCCGGCGGGCGCCACCGATCCGCAGCAGCCGCACACCGAGGACGAGGTTTACTACGTGATCGAGGGCCAGGCCATCTTCCAGGCGGGCCAGGAGGAGCGCCAGGCTAAAGCTGGTTCTGTCCTCTTTGTCGAGGCCGGGCTGGACCACCGCTTCCACACCATCACTGAGGACCTGACGCTGTTGGTTTTCTTTGCCCCGGCTGAGGGGGCTCAGGCTTAAAGGCCATCC